>JAKIUV010000140.1 GCA_021647375.1 Robiginitomaculum sp. | reverse complement strand
ACTTATGTGAAAGGTATTGACCGATTTACCGACAGTGTCGCTGATCCAATATCCCTATCCAAACACATCGAAACTTTGCTGGCTGCCGCCCGTAAACGCGACCGCACGGGTGTCAAAAAATCTTTAGCTAAACTGATACCGCAATTTGAACCCAACGGCAGGCTTTCTAAAAAGTAATAAGCATGTTAGCGCAAGCTTTTAACCCACCAAAGTGATTCTCTACGCAGGTAAGAATCCCACAAAAGAGTTAGCTATGTCCAAACCCACTAAACCCGGCCTTACCAAAATACAAACAGCCCTTATTTCCGTATCCGATAAATCCCGTCTGATCGAGCAAGCCACAGCCCTAAGCAAACAAGGTGTGCGTTTATTGTCTACAGGCGGCACTTACCGCGCACTTTCAGAGGCGGGTCTTGAGGTTGCAGAAGTGGCAAGCATTACAGGATTCCCTGAAATGATGGACGGACGGGTGAAAACTTTGCATCCAGCCATTCACGGCGGCTTGCTGGCTGACCGGGATATTGCGCACCATTTGGCGTCTATGGATGCGCACAATATTCCGAAAATTGATCTGCTCATCGTTAATCTCTACCCGTTCGAAGAAACCGTTGCTAGCGGTGCCGACTATGACACTTGCGTCGAGAACATTGACATTGGCGGGCCGGCGATGATCCGCGCTGCCGCTAAAAACCATAAACATGTGGCGGTCTGTATTGATAGTGCCAGCGTCGAGAAATTACTCGGCGATATGGGGCAGCACGGCGGGTCAACCTGCCCAAAATTCCGCAAAAAACTGGCCGCCAAAGCCTATGCGAGAACGGCGCAATATGACGCGGCGATTTCCAACTGGTTCGCGGAAAAGCTCGCGATCAAAACCCCGGACTTTATCGCCCAAGGCGGAGAGCTTCGCCAAACCCTACGCTACGGTGAAAACCCGCACCAGTCTGCGGCTTTTTATACATCCGGCAAATCCCGCCCCGGCGTCGCCACTGCCAGACAGATACAAGGCAAAGAATTATCCTACAATAATATCAATGATACAGATGCCGCCTTTGAACTGGTGGCAGAATTTGGAGCGCAAGACGACGGCGCCAAACCGACCGTCGCCATTATTAAACACGCCAATCCGTGCGGTGTTGCCCAAGCCGACACATTGATCGAAGCCTATCAAGCGGCACTAGCTTGCGATCCGGTATCGGCGTTCGGCGGCATTGTCGCCATTAACGGCATGCTCGACGGCGAGACAGCGCGGGCTATATCCAAAGTGTTTACCGAGGTCGTTATCGCCGTAGATATGGATACCGAAGCTTTGAATATCCTCAGCAAAAAGAAAAACGTGCGGGTCCTGATAACGGGCGGATTACCAGACCCAAGCGAGCCAGCATCCACCATGCGCAATGTGGCGGGCGGGTTTCTCTTGCAAGATCGCGATAATGGTCATGTGGCAGAGAGTGATTTGAAGGTCGTCACCAAACGCCAGCCAACCACGTCTGAAATGTCAGATATGCTCTTCGCATGGCGGGTGGCCAAACACGTTAAATCCAACGCTATCATTTACGTCAAAGACGGCTCCACCGCAGGTGTTGGCGCGGGCCAAATGAGCCGCATTGATAGTGCGCGCATCGCAGCCCGCAAAGCAGGTGATGCCCAGAGAACTGCCGGATGGGACACGCCGCGCACCAAAAACTGTGTCTGTGCATCGGATGCATTCTTCCCGTTCGCAGACGGCCTCCTCCACGCCGCCAAAGCAGGTGCCACAGCCGTAATCCAACCCGGCGGCTCTATCCGCGACGACGAAGTTATTGCTGCTGCCGACGAAGCGGGACTGGCGATGGTGTTCACAGGCATGCGGCATTTTAGGCATTGAGTGTTCGCTTTAGCGAAAAATTGCTCAATGAGCAATTTTAACGAGATGCCGTGTGCGCTAGCCGCTCACGGTTTTTCCGTAGGAAAAAGCCAATGGTGGCCCTCAATCCCAATCTTTCATATGCTCCATAATTTGAAGCATACGGAAAAACGGATTTCTAGCATCGCGCGTCGTATCTTTTGCTAACTGCCTTAACTCTTCTACATGGTTTTTATATTCACCATTTATAATTAATTCCAACTGTTCAAGGTTACCTAAATTCTTAGTGATAAAACCTCTCGGTACATAAGGAGACCAAAACATGAAACGATGATTTGTAAAATTATCTTTATATTTCTTAGCGTATTGAATTTGCCGAGCATGTTTTTTAGTAATCCGCTCTACGGTTTCCTGATTGTTCACGTAAAGCAAACCTCTGATATGCGTGGTAACTTCACAAAAGAAAATTGTATTGGTTTTAAAATTCAGTCCAACAACGTCCAATTCACCTAAACCCTCAAGCCCTCCGCCCGAGGGACGAACATTATAATCTACAACATCACACTCTTCAATAAGTTGAAGATAAGTGTAGCTAGCACTCTAATTGTCCGTTTTATGTAGCACTTCATTTGTCCGGTTTATGGATTTCTTCTTTTGGGAGTTTTTCATGGGCTGGGCGGAGTGTTTACAGGAACGAAGAATGAGTAAATTTG
>JAKIUV010000004.1 GCA_021647375.1 Robiginitomaculum sp. | reverse complement strand
CGTCGCCTACGTCTTTGAATGTGTGTTTGGATTTCACAAGCAGCGGCCCTTTTTCCCGCCCCCCATAACCCCGTGACAGGCCAACTGCCTTGATGCCCATACGAGTCAAGCTCTCTAGCAAATAGGCCGTGACGGGTGTTTTACCCACCCCACCAACACTGGCATTGCCAACACAAATCACCGGAATGCCGGGGTCGTAAGGCGTAGTGGTGGCAATACGTCTTGCCGTTACCTTACCGTAGAGCCAACCGAGCGGGCTAAGGACGGTACGGATAAACGGCGCAGCTTCGCGGCCATATTTATGGTTCCAAAATTCAGGGGCGCGCACGGTTATATTTCCTTCGGCATTAGAGGGTCAAGATAATCCCAGACATAATCCAGAACTGCATCGCGGCTTTTGGCAAACTCCGCCGCTGCTACCGCTTTGGCTTTGCGGGCTTTGGCATCCAGCATATATTTAAGCACGGCGGGTGCTAGTTCTTCTGGTGATAATATCCTGTCCGCCGCGTCAAAAGCAAACATGGACATATAGGTATCGGCGAAGCTGGATATATGGGCGCCTGTAATCACGGCGCAATCCAGCCGGGCTGGTTCCAGCGGGTTATGACCAGACAGACCGTCCAACAAGGAACCGCCGATAAAAGCTATTTTCGACACGCTATAGACCAACCCCATTTTGCCGATTTCGTCAACCAGATAGACATCGGTTTTATCTGTCGGTATTTTATGGGAAGAACGGCGTAGCACGTTCAGACCTATCTTAGCCAAAATATCTTTAACGTCTGCGGCGCGTTCAGGATGGCGCGGGGCAAGGATGAGCAAGGACTTTGGTTTTTTGGCTTTAATCTCTAACATCGCCGCGCCTATCAACTCTTCTTCGCCTGTATGGGTGCTGGCGGCGCACCAGACGGGGCGGCGACCAATGGCCGTTTTTAGTTTCTTAAGGTCGTCTTTATCTGCAGACAAAGCTGGTGCCGCGTCTTTGAGATTACCCGCAGCTTCAATTTCGCGCCCGGTCAGCCATGACAAGCCGTTGGCGGTGGCAGTATCCGCCGCCAAGATTAAATCAAAACACCCCAGCAAGGCCGCGCCGGATTTTTTGCCGCGTTTGCCCCAGCGCTCTATGGAGGCTGCACTCATGCGGGCATTGATAAGCGCGAGGGGAATGTCCCTGGCTTTGCTTTGCATTATCATGTTCGGCCAAAGCTCGCTCTCGGCGAATATGGCTAGGTCTGGCTGCCAGTGGTTCAGGAAATTTTTGACCGCCTTAGGATGGTCTGCGGGGGCGTATTGGTGAACGGCGTTTTTGGGAAGCTGCCCGGCCAAGAGTTCCGCCGAGGTCACTGTACCCGTTGTGATGACGATATGAAAATCCGGGTTCTCAGCTAATATCCGTAAAATCACGGGCATCAGCATTTGCGATTCGCCGACACTCGCCGCATGTAGCCAGACAATTTTACCGTCCGGACGCGGCTGGCTGGCTATGCCTTGGCGCTCGCCTATGCGCGCCGGGTCTTCTTTGCCTTTGGTCACGCGTCTTTTCAACCAGAATGGCAAAGCCGGGGCGAGTACCCGTGTTGCGGCGCTATAGGATTTTAAGAGCGGCGTTTTCTTCACGTTTTTGCGCCCTTTCTCGTGGTTTTTTTATGGGCTGGCAGAATTATTTCGCACCCCATTTCCCGGTCGCACTTTTGCGAAGCCTGGTTAAGCATATCTTCTAACGTCTTGCGTGCCAATTCGACATCTTGATTGGTTGCATCTTTGGCAAGTCTAACGGGTCCCGCAAAGATAATCTTACCCCGCCCAAATGGTAAAGGCAGCATGAACCTGTCCCATGACTTAAACAATTTATTATTGGACTTGGAAATGGCGAAAGCCAGCACGGGGGCGCCGGATAATTTGGCGAGCCGTATCGGCCCCTCGCCCATATGCATTCTTGGCCCGCGCGGGCCGTCCGGGGTCATGACGACGCAATCACCCTGGTTAATCACGTCGATCATTTCGCGCAGGGCGCTTGCACCGCGTTTTTCTTTGTCCTTGAACTTGGCGCGGCGAGAACCACGTACAGCTTTGACGCCGAGCATTTGCGCCACATAGGTGACCAGATCACCGTCTCTGGATTTGGATATGAGCACATGGGGTTTTTGCACCATTTTAGACCAGCCAGCAGGTGCCATCATAAAACGGGAATGCCAGACGACGGCAACAAAACCAGCGCCGCTATCTTGAATGGGTTTTAAAAGCTCCAGACCCTCGAATTGCCAGCGTGTCGTTCGCCGAACCAGGCGCATATAACTCGCCACGAGGAACGCCAGAGACATTTGTACAAATTTTAGGTTCATGAACCGTTTGAACAAACCTTGTCTCCCTGCTATTTTCGTGTTTACAAGATATGCATATCGGGTATTTAGCCCAAACTTACAAGACAGTTTTACAAAGGTATATATGACGTTGGATTTAGACACTCCCGAAGGTCGCAAACAGGCCTATAAGGATTTAACATGGGGTGACCATGGCTTCCTGCGCGTCTGGTTTAATAACCAGCACCATATCGGTGGGGAAATGTACCGCGCCAACCAGCCATCCCCAAAACGCATAGAACAATTGGCCAAGGACGGGATTAAGACCATCTTGAATTTGCGCGGTGAAAGCGACAAAGGCTTTTACGCTCTTGAGAAAGAAGCCTGCGAGAAACACGGTATCAAATTGGTGGATTTTCGCATGTATTCCCGCGACACGCCCGCAAAAGAAAGCTTGCACGGGCTGAAAAACCTGTTCGAGACCATCGAATATCCGTGCTTGATGCACTGTAAATCCGGCGCAGACCGTACAGGGATTACCGGGGTTCTCTATAAACATTTCCATTTGGGCGAACCCATCGAAGACGCTGTCGAGCAACTGAAAATAAAATACCTGCATATGAAAGCTGGCAAAACCGGCATGCTGGATTTCTTCTTTGATGATTACCTAAAATACGCCGAAACGGGCGAGCTAAGCTTCATAGACTGGGTAGACCAAATCTACGACCCGGCAGACGTAAAAGCCAGGTTCATGTCCGGCTGGATCGGCAATATCATGAGCGAGAAAGTGCTGCGGCGGGAATAGGGAGATTCAGTCAGAATGTATAAATTCGTTTAGTGATTGCCGGAAACTCATGGGGTTTGAAATGCCTGAAATTGGTGTTTGCGGATTCCCCGCACCGGAAATAATCAATGAACCATAGTTAAAAATACGTCCAATAACACCTTGTTGCACTTGAACGCTCTCGACCTTAGCTAAGTTCAATTCAATCGTTTTTCGGCTGATAAAACCCGTTTTGGCAATCACACGTTTGTTTGTAAAAGCCAGTTCAGTTGTCATGTAACGAAGTAGGGCAATTATCCAAAATATTATGCCTACAAAAAACATAATGGTAATTAACCCTATAATAAATAGTGGTATCAAAGACCAAATACTAACCTTGCCTTCGTAAATAACTTTCTCATCTCTCATCAGAGAGTTTTGAATATAACTTCCCATTGCTCGTGTCCCCTTTGTTACATTTTTATAATGCCGTTAATAGCCGCCTTAGCAGTACCGGGGGGGGTGCAAGAGTTATCTTTGCTACCAATCTTCACGTTCGTGGCGGACACGGACAATTACGGTTTGACCTTGTTTGATTGTGTAAAGTATCACATGGGATTCGCAAGGGCAGACCCGCATGGGCGGGCTAAGTTCCCAACGCTCTCGGTATAATTTCGGATTTTGTGCGAGGGTTTCGAATTGTTCTTTAAGTCGGTCACGATAACGATTTGATCGCTCTATGCCGTAATTTTTATCACCGTATTGGGCTATTTTTATTAAGTCTGCCTGCGCTGCTTTTGATAGGATATATCCACTCATGCTTTTATAGGTGCTCTCGCCTGTTCCCAAATCTCATCAACCGACAATTCACTTATCCCGCTCTCGAACCCCTCGGTGACGAGTCTTTGCATATTGGCGATTTTTTCTGTGCGTTCTTGGTCTTTGCGCAGAAGGTCGCGCAAGAACTCGCTGTCATTGGTATAGTCGCCGCTGGCAATGCGGGATTTAATCCAAGCGTTTTGCTGGTCAGTTACCGTGATGGTTTTACGTGTCGTGCCCATAATGCTCTCCAATTTATCATACTATTGGTGCGTTATAGTGCATATTAAGAAAATTGCAAGGCGCGCAGTTTTGAGTATAGCCCGTCTTTTTTCATCAAGGCTGCGTGGGTGCCGCTCTCAATAATTTGGCCGTCGTCCAGCACCAATATGCGGTCTGCATTTTTGACCGTTGATAGCCTGTGGGCGATGACGAAAACGGTGCGGCCTTTGGTTAAACTATAGAGCGCGGTTTGCACTTTGGCTTCGCTCTGCGCGTCCAGGGCGCTGGTGGCTTCATCGAGCAGCAATATGGGCGCGTCTCTTAATATCGCCCGCGCCAGAGCAATGCGCTGTCTTTGCCCGCCGGATAATTTACCGCCCCCCTCCCCGACACGGGTTTGGTAGCCATCTGCCAAATCCAGTATAAAATCGTGAGCGGCGGCGGCTTTGGCGGCGACTTCTATGTCTTCGGCGCTCGCACCTTGGCGACCAAAACCGATATTGGCGGCAACCGTATCGTCGAATAAAGTTATGTCTTGGGACACCAATGCCATAGAGTTTCGCAAAGACATAAGCGTAACATTTTTGATGTCCGTGCCGTCAATAGAAATACTGCCAGCGTTCACATCGTAAAGCCGGGCGATAAGATTGATGATGGTAGATTTCCCGCCGCCGGACGGCCCGACAAGTGCGATGGTCTCGCCCGGCTTAACCTTGAAACTTAATTCGGATATGGCCTGGGTGCCATCTTCGTAAGCAAAACTAACATTATCAAATTCCAATGCGCCTTTGACATCTGCCAGTAGCGCGGCGTCCCTGGCTTCGGTGATAGTTGGCACCTCGTCGATAACATTGAAGACCCGGTGTAAGGCCGCAAGGCCTTCTTGCACCGCATTATTAAGCGTACCGAGGGCGCGGATACGCGGCGACATCACTAACAGCATTGTTAGTAACCCCGCAATGTCACCCGCCGTTGTTTGTCCGCCGACCACCCGGTAAACGCCAAGAGCAAATACGCCTGCGATAGCCACACCGCCGAGGACTTCCAATATAGGGTCAACTCTTGCCTGATTGGTGACTAATTTTAGATAGAGCCTTACCCGTTCGTTAAATGATGCGCCCAGCCTTTTATTTTCATAATCTTCTAGGCCGTAAGTGCGCACCATGCGGGCGCCGGAAAAACTCTCTCCGAGTTGCGATGTAATGACACCGATTTGTTCTTGGGCATTTTTGGCATTACCGCGCATTTTTTTAGAAATATTGATGATAGGCCATGCGGCTATGGGATAGACAATCAGAACCAATAAGGACATTTGCCAATCGAGCTTGAGCATCACGACGATACCAAATATCACAGTGAGTACATCACGGACAAGGTTGGTCATGGTACGCAGCATTGCACCCGTCAAAATTGTCACGTCATTGGTAAAACGGGAAATTAATGTGCCTGTTGGTTCTCTGCCAAAGCGGGCAAAGTCGGCGCGGTGAATACTGGCAAACATAGTTTTTTGCAAATTGCCAATCGTGTTTAGAGCAACCGAATTTGCCAAAATAGACTGGATAAACATGGAGCCGCCGGAAATGATCGTCAAAGCGACAACGACGGGAACCACCGTAAGGGCAAACCGTTTGGCTTGCACGCCTGCGTCTGTAGCAATGACATTGCCATCTAAATTATTAGCAACATCTATTATATATTTGACTAAAAACCCGTAAGCCGCCGTCGCAGCCGCCAAGACAACCATAAAGAAAAACGCCAAATATAACCGGCGTCTAAACGGGCGGATATAATCCCGCCACAAGCGTCCAACCAGGCGTTTGTCTTCGCCTTTTAAATTTAGGATATTGGTCTTTTTGTTTTTAGGAGCCACCGGCTTTGCCTAGCCTATGACGCCGTCATTGTCAGGGTCAATCAGGTCGTGGGCATGTAGGATAAAGAAGCGCATATGGGCATTATCGACCGTGCGTTGCGCTGCGTTTTTCCAAGCCTTGCGGGCAGCTTCGTAATTCGGATAGGCACCAATATATTCGATTTTGGACAAATCCATAAATTCGGTTTTCATAGGATCAACCAACTCGCCGCCTATGACGATATGCAATAGCTGTGTCGGGGTTTTCTTTTCTGAATGACGGTCGGACATTTTAGTCTCCAATTGTTGTGGTTTTGCGGGTGTGCCGTTTGTTTTCACTTTGGACAATAACAAAGCATGCAGGCTGGGGCTAGCACAAATGACGCCGTTCTCCGTGACATCATCTTTGGCATAATGAAAGGCATTACCGTCCAAATCCGTGGTCACGGCGCCAGCTTCGCTAGCGATTATCTCTGCGGCGGCGAGATCCCAGTCAGATTTTGGTGTAAACGAAACCGTAGCATCACGCAGTCCAGCCGCGACCAGAACGATACGGTAGGCCATGGAATTACGGATAGAAACCGTCATATCCGGCCAGCCAAGCCGTTTGAATTTACGCGGATAGCCGACCATTGTGCAGCCGTCGATGGATGCACACCCGCTTGGTTTAATAGGCTTACCGTTCAGCCGCGCCCCGCCGCCGAGCGCTGCTTCGTACATTTCATCACACATGGGATTATAGACAACACCCGTAATGGCTTTACCGTTTTCGATCACTGCCAGACAAATCGTGAAATGCGGCTTTCCGTCCATAAAGGCGCGGGTGCCGTCGATAGGGTCAACTACGAAGCTTCGTTTTGAACGGCTCCGCGAAGCATCGTCTTGGGTCTCTTCAGATAGCCAGCCATAGCCGGGCCGGGCCGCCTGTAATGTCTCGGCGAGATAATCATTAACGGCAATATCGGCTTCGGTCACCGGATGGTTTTCGGACTTGTCCCAAGTTTTGGTATTGCCCTTGTTAAAATAATCCCGTGCGATGGCGCCCGCCGTGCGCGCCGCATCTATGAGTAATGCCAAGTCGCTACTAAGCACCGGCAATCACCATGCTTTCAATCAAAAGGCTAGACGTGGCCACAGGCTCGTCCATTTTAAGGTCGTCTGCCGCACGGATGGTTTTGAACATATCTAGCAGATTACCCGCAATGGTCACTTCGCTCACCGGGTAGGTACGCTCCCCATTTTCAATAGCAAAGCCGGCAATGCCGACACTGTAATCGCCCGTATTTGGGTTAAGGGACGGGCCGAACATCTCGGTTATAAGCAAGCCTTTTCCCATGTCTTTCATAAGTGCCGCCGGCGTTTTTACGCCCGCGTCCATCCAGACATTTGAGCAGGCTATACCGGGCGGGGACGACATGCCGCGCGCCGCATGCCCCGTGGTCTCTAGGCCGAGCTGCCGTGCCGCCGCACTGTGCATCAACCATGATTTCAAAACACCATTTTCGACGATCTGCAAACGCTTGCCCGCTACACCCTCCCCGTCCCAAGGATGGGAACCGCCAGCGCGCACTAAATATGGGTCGTCGGTAATATTGATGTGTTTGTGGAAAACCTGCTCGCCCATACTGTCCTTGAGAAACGATACACCCCGCGCAATGGCCGAGCCAGAAATAGCACTGACGAATGAAGATAACAAACTGTTGGCGACCCGGCGCTCAAACAATATAGGCAGATTGGCCGATGTCATTTGCCGCGCCCCCAGACGCGCTACTGCGCGTGCGCCGGCTTTGATACCAATGCTTTCAGGCGTCGCAAGGTCTTCTAGCCAGCGCACGGATTTATAATCATAATCCCGTTCCATATTATCGCCGTCACTGGCGAAAGCGGCGACCGAAAGACCGTGGCTTGAAGACCGCCAACCACCAGAAAATCCACCTGTAGTCATAAGGTATGCTGCACCTTTGACACAATAGGCATTGGCACCCTCGGCTTGACTGACACCTTTGACGGACAGAGCCGCAGCTTCTAGTTCTTGGGCACGAGCCAGCAATGTGGCTGCGTTCAAGTCAGCCGCGTCATAAATATCCAGTTCGGGCTTTTCGCGGGCTAATTTATCAGCGTCCGCAAGTCCGCAATAGGCATCTTCTGGTGCCAGCTTTGCCATAGCCACACAGCGTTCGGCTAATTTATCCAAACTGTCATTTGAGAGATCAGAGCTGGATACGCAGGCCTGCCTTTGGCCAACAAATACCCGCAGACCAATGTCTTTACCTTCGGAATTGTCAATATCCTCCAGCACGCCGCCGCGCACGCCAATAGACAAAGACCGCCCATTGGCGCCTACGGCTTCGGCCTCGTCCGCACCGTGGCTTTTGGCCAAGCGCAACAAGTTTTCGAGAGCAGGTTTTAAATCATCGGGGTTTATATGGGATTTTGCAGTTTTGTTCATGGAGCGCTTTTAACAAACCATGTGTCGCTAGCAAGCGCTATGTCACTACCTGGTATAATAAATACACAGCCATAACCAGCATACTACCCCATGTGAGTATCATGCCCGCGAAACGGCCCAAGCTGATCCCTGAATTACCACTGAAGCCAATAGCGTGTAAAACCCGCCCCAATGTGAAGGCGATGCCAAGCCCGTGCAACCAATAGGGGTTGGCGCTTAGACCCGCCATGGCAAAAAGGCCGATGAGCGCCAGCGGAGCGTATTCAGTGAAATTCCCTTGCACCCGTATAGCCCGCTGCAAAGCCTCGCTACCACCATCGCCAATACCAATACTGTCCTTTTTACGTGTTCCCCCAACGCGGTAACTTAAGACGATAAGCAATATAATATTGATAGCAACATAGAGCGATACAATTTCGAAAAGTGTCATGTTTTCCCCTTTAGGTTTTTATTGGTTGAGCACAGTCATAATGTCTTTGGCCGCAATGGTCGAGGCTTTTTCTAAAGCGTTAATATGTGCCTCTGCGGGCTGACCGCCGGACACGGCGAAAGTGCCATTATAGATAAATGTCGGCACCGAGGTTACGCCTAGTTTTTGGAAATAGGTTAGCTCGGTTTGTATTTTTTCCACGTCACGACCAGTTTCTAACAGCTCTTTGACCAACTTGCCGTCCATGCCAATATCGTTGGCAATGCCCGCAAGGACTATATCGTCGCCCACATCTTTTAAATCTTGAAAAAACGCTTTGAACAAAGCCCCCGACACCTCATGAGCCTTACCTTGACCAGCAGCCCATTTAATTAAGAGATGGGCTTTGAGGGTATTGGGACGCATGGGGATGTCGTCAAAATGAAACTCCATGCCTGCATCACTCGCAGCGGTTTCCAAATGAGCGCGCATGGCTTTAAATTTGTCATTACGCCCGGTTCCGAATTTGGCTTTCATATAATCTTGGTAAGGCATACCAGTTTCGGGGATACCCGCGTCCAACATAAAAGGTCGCCAATTGACCTGCACATCAATATCCGGCGATGCCTTAACCGCCACATCAAAATACTGCTTCCCAAGCCAGCACCACGGACAGACGATGTCCGAGACAATATCAACGGTGACGTTGCCATGAGATTGTGGTTCAGAGAAAAATGGGTTAGTGTGCATATACCACCCTAACCCAAGTTCGCGCCCTTTTCCTATAGAAAATATTGTGTGAATGCTTTTGCGGGGTTTACGTCAAAACGTCCGCCGCAATCTTACATCAGGATCAGCGACGGTATTAACAACAGCACCAACGGAATAATTAATTTCCACAGTGATACTGTACTCGATTCGAATGCTTCCAATTTGAATTTCATCGTCTTGCCCCGTTATTCCTTACTACAACTTTTTCTACATCGACGTTTTGCCGCTTTGAAGTGCAAAGCTTGAATTGGGGGTATTCCCAAATCTTGATGCTTTCTTAACAAGATATAGAGGGGGCGAGGTCACATGTCCGTGATGGAAATCACGTTTTAGGTTTTTATTTATGATCTGGTTTGTCCGTAAATTAGGCAAGGCTTGTCATACATGCCGGGTATATTGGGTATGGTGCGTAAATACTGCGCACCCACTTTCTCTGCGACTTTAATACTGCCAATATTTTCAGGCGCGATCACATGCACAACTTCGTCCCAGCCCAGCGTTTCAAACGCATATTTAACACAAGCCGCGCCTGCTTCTGTCGCATAGCCTTTTCCCGTAAAATCAGGATGCAGTGTCCAGCCGACTTCTGGCTGCGGCCACCCTTCCGGATTCCACGGCCCGACGCGGCCTGCCCATTTGCCCGTCGCTTTTTCAATAACCGACATAAAGCCGTAACCGCGAATAGCCCAATGCCCTATATTCACGGCCATAGAACGCCAAGCCTGTTGGCGGTTCATCACTTCAACACCCAAATAGCGCACGGTTTCGGGATTGGCGAATGCCACCGCCCAAGCTTCAAAATCAGCTTCTGGGTCTATTTCGCGCAGGATAAGACGTTCGGTTTCAAGTATAGTTTTCATGGCTTGGTTATGGCCTGTCTTGCCCGTAAATCAAGCGAGTGCGGCCTGTTGGTTCATCATATCTTGTTTCCAAGAGTTTCGAACCAAGCTTTTCAGCCAGTGCGATACTGGGGATATTACCCTCTACTATCACATGGGTGACCCGTTGCCAGCCCAGCGTCTCGAACACAAATGGCAAGCAGGCTTTGGCCGCCTCATAGGCATAGCCATTGCGGGTGTGAGCCGGATGCACCGCCCAGCCGATTTCCGGCGCGGGCCAACCGTGGGGGTAATAAGGGCCAATACGGCCAACCCATTCATCCGTTTCCTTATTGATAACAGAGAAAAAACCATAGCCCCGCACCTGCCAATGACCAATATTCATAGCCATATTTTGCCAGGCCGCATTTTCATCGCAGACCTGACTATTCCATAAGTACCGGACACTGTCCGCATCTGCCATCATTTCAGCCCAAGACGAAAAATCCTCCACCCCGTCTATGGGGCGAAGGGTTAAACGTTTGGTTTCGAGACTATGTAGCTTCATCTTAATATCCAATTGCTGTGCTCATGGGTTTTGCTCATAATAAACATCACCTTGCTTTCCCTTTAATAATGACTTTATATCCACACCCCATGGAAACCCATCTTTAGTAATTTCATAGTCAACATCTAAAGAACTTTCATCTTCACCATATAAAATTCCAATTGTGCATAAAAAGGAAAGGTTAATTCGAAGATGAACAAAAAATGCTTTGTCCCTTTTATTATTCGAAAACTTGATTCCAAGTTGAGATTGAGCCTTCTTTCTGGGATTGCGAACAGCTAAAAAATCTTCCCATCGAAGCTCAAACAACTCAAGCTGTGATGGTGCTTTCATAGAAATGTCGTGCTCCGTAATCACAACTATTTTTGCGCCAACAGGTGCGGGAAAATTCATAGCTTTATAAAAAATAGCCACCCCGATTTTGACAAGGCAAAGGTCGATAATTGTGCGGACGTTCTCATTACATCCTATCATAGGGATGTCTTGCCATAATAGCCCAGTAGGTTTTTCTATTTTGTAGTCTCGTAGAGCGTCTTTTTTTGCACGATTTCCAATTAAAAATGGTTTTACAGTTGGAAAACGTTTGTTGAAATCATCAATGCGTTTGAGGAATTTCTCGCTATTTTGTGAGTACTTACCAGATGGGTCAAAGCATGAATAATAATTAAATATAGATTCAAGGCCAGCACTTGCGCGGTTGCAAGAACTACAAGCGGGAAACCGTAAGTCCCGTGGAGAAGACCTTTCTACAAAAAAATCTCTTGATGGCTGATGATCTACTTCAACAGCATCTTTAGTTCCGCCGCAAAAGCAGCATTTAGGGTGTGTGGCGAAGAACCGCTGTCGTCTCTTTTTTCTTTCCCCCACACACCACTCCCATTTGAGCGTTACAAAAAATTATTGCGAGCCTAGTCCGCCAAATCCGGATCCATGACTTTGCAGTCTGCCATAAGTTTTTCTACGGCAGCTACGGATGTTAGGAAAGCTGCGCGTTCTTTGCGGTTGAGACGGATATTCATAACCCGTTCAACACCTTTTTTACCGATAACAGCGGGCGCGCCCACATAAAGACCGCGCACACCGGAAATTTGTCCAGACAGTTTTACCGCGCACGGTAGAATTCGGCGTTTGTCTTTGAGGTATGACTTGGCCATTTCAATAGCACTTTCGGCGGGCGCATAGTAGGCTGACCCATTGCCGAGTAAGCCAACAATTTCGCCGCCGCCTTTACGGGTACGCTCGACGATGGCGTCGATGCGTTCCTGGGTTGTCCAGCGCATTTTGATCATGTCCGGCAAAGGAATGCCAGCGACTGTGGAATAGCGCACCAGCGGCACCATGCTATCGCCGTGACCACCGAGCACAAATGCGGTGACGTCTTCGATGGAAACATTAAATTCTTCAGCCAAGAAAAAGCGAAAACGCGAACTGTCAAGCACGCCCGCCATACCGACGACCTTTTTAGCTTGAAGGCCGGAATATTTCCGTAAAGCCCAAACCATAGCGTCCAAAGGATTGGTCACACAGATAACGAAAGCTTTGGGCGCATATGCTGCGATGCCGGCAGCGACTTGTTTAATCACGCCGAGGTTTTTAGACACCAAATCGTCGCGGCTCATGCCGGGCTTGCGCGGGAAACCCGCCGTAATGATGACCACATCTGCACCCGCAATATCGGCGTATTCATCCGTGCCTTTGAAATTACAATCATTGGAAAACACGGCACTTGCCTGGTTTAAATCAAGTGCTTTGCCTTGCGCAGGGCCTTTGAAAATATCGAACATAACGATATCGCCCAAGTCTTCCCTCGCCGCTACATGCGCCAAAGTTCCGCCGATCATACCAGCGCCAATAAGTGCAATTTTTGCCCGTGCCATTTGTGTCTCCATAAAAAATAAAATTAACTACCCACTGTTTACGCCTGCGATTCACAAAGTGCAATGATTGTTCGTAGGGCGGCGGCACTTTATCCAACAAAAAAAGACCGCCCATTGCTTACCAAGGGCGGCCTTTAATAATTGCCGCCTCCGAAAATAGCGGAAGCGTGATAAAATGCTTACTTCTTGGCGCGTGTTTTAGCGCGCGGCTTTGCTTGCGCTTTATTCGGGAACCATTTTTCCAACTTAGCGCCGGCCCATTTATGACCACCCCAACCAAAGGCAACAGCACCACCAACACCGGCGGCAAAGGCTGCGGCCCAAACGAAGGATTTAAACGCCGTATTGACGATTTCATCACCAATACCCATTTGGCTCAAGCCCATAAATGTGACGATTAAAATGGTGACATATTTGATGATCTTCCCAACCATCTCACCCATTGTCTGGCTCGCAATGCGCGAAATAACATTGGCGATAAAAAAGCCTACGCCGATAATAATCGCGCCCAGTGTGATGCTTCCACCCAAGCTCAGCAGTTGATTAAAGATTTTCGTCAACTGATCAATGCCGAGAATGTTCATGGCAGCAATTGCGCCCATCAAAGAAATGCCGATAAAGGCAATTGTTGCGATGATTGTTGACGGTACAACATTAGAGCTTTTCTCGCCGTCCAGTTCACCAATAGCACTCAAGGCCGTATCAAAACCCATTGCAGGCAGGGTGCTTTTGGCCAAATTGGCGACAAATTTACCGATCATAATGGAAAGACCCAGAACAACCGATGCAGATATGAGTTGCGGGATATAACCCATCACCTGATCCAGCATGCCTGTTAGTGGGCCTGTGATGCTATCAATATCCAAAACACCCAGCGCCGTGACACCAAACAGGAATAAAACGAACGCAAAAACAACGCCGCCAATGGTTTTTGCTATAGTGTTTGACCCAGCTTTGGTGCTGTCCTCAGTGCCAAACCGAGATGCCAAGCTATCAACTTGCGCAGCTTCAAGTGTGCTTGTTGCAGCCTCACGGAAGATTTTCGCCAAAATCCAACCGATAAAGAAGATAAAGCCTGCACCAAAGATTTGCGGTAAATAGCCGAAGATGTCGTTGAGCATGCCTTTAATGCCTTCAAGCGGTTCGGCCAATTGCGGGAAACGGGACAAGCCCATAAGAATGAAGAACAACCACAACACCCAAAACACGGCTTTGGATAATGATTTCCCTATATTGCCGCCCGTGGTCATGGCTTTGCGGCCAAGTCCGGTTTTGTTGATACCGCCCGACACAATCATGCCAGCAATTTTAGCAATAAAATAGCCGACGATAATTGTAACCAACGCTATAACGGGGCCAACTGCCCAACTGGGCATAAAGCCCATCATATTTTCAATCTGTTCCATGTGAAACTCTCCTTAAATAGAATCCTAAAATCCTGTTATAGGCTGCCAAATAAAGGCGAACCCCCAATCTTGTAAGTGCCGCCGACCTCCATTTCGAATCTCTGGCTACATTAACATTTAGTAACTCTAACATGAACCTAACCTAAATAAAAGCTGTCTTGTGCGTGAGGATAAGCTATTAGCGAGTAGAGATTCGACCTGCAAAACCCGTGTCATAGGCCAGAAATGAACAATTTTAAAAATCGCGGACTGTTAATTGCGCTGTGTTTGGTGGCATTTTCAATCCTTGCCCTGGCATCCTACACATTATCTACGTCGCCTCAACAAATAGAGACCATCCAAAATGGGCGTTGAGGCAGAGCTAAATAAACGCGTGCAGGCGGGCGCGCTGCGCGCCGACGCCGAGCAGTCGATAACGGCGGCAAAGTTGGACGAATTATTAGAGCAGATGCAAACCTATAAACCAAAGCGGACTTTGCGCGGCTGGGCAAGTGCGCCCAATGGTCTTTATATATGGGGCGGTGTTGGCCGGGGTAAATCCATGCTGATGGATATGTTTTTCGACGCGGCACCAACGCGCCCTAAATCCCCCACAAAGTCTAGAGTACATTTTCATGCTTTTATGCAAGACATCCACCGCCGTATCGGTGCATGGCGCAAGCTTTCACCCAAAAAGCGTCGCGCCCAGCCCAATTATGTGCGCGGGGCGGGCGATGACCCCATAGCCCCCACCGCCAAGGCCATAGCATCCGAGGCCACATTGCTCTGCTTTGACGAGTTTCACGTCACCGACATTACCGATGCCATGATATTAAGTCGCCTGTTCACGGCTCTACTGGCGCGGGGTGTTGTTATCGTAGCGACATCGAACCGTGCGCCGGACGAACTTTACAAAGACGGCCTTAACCGGAAATTATTTTTACCATTTATCGAGCTTTTGAAACAAAAACTCGACGTGCTGGCTATGGGCGGCGACGAAGACCACCGCCTGCGAAAGTTCAACAAAGCCCCCATGTATTATAGCCCCCTAGGTGCGAAGGCCGATGCAGGCATAGAAGCTATTTGGCAAAGGTTGATAAAGCCAAACAAACCACAAATGCAAATTTTGAAAGTCCAGGGTCGTGAAATTAGCCTTCTCGCTGCCACTGGCACAGCGCGGGCGGATTTCGCGGACTTGTGCGACCGGGCGCTCGGCGCAGCAGATTATCTGATGATTGCTAAAAGCTTCACCACCTTAATCTTGGAAAATGTCCCAATAATGAGCCTTCATAACCGCAATGAAGCCAAACGTTTCGTCACACTGATAGATACCCTTTATGAGCATAAAACCAAGCTGGTTCTCTCCGCAGATGCTACACCAGACAAATTATACGATACGGGCGACGGTGCTTTTGAATTTGAACGCACAACATCCCGCCTCATGGAAATGCGCTCGGACGAATATATCGGCCAAGAACATATTACGGAGTATGGTTTGGAAACTACCAAATTATGATACATGATATTCGGTAACTGATTCAGGGTTTTTCAATCTCTCAGTGATAATGTAGCTTTATGATTTTGCAAAAACCATATATGATTAGCCTTGTTATGTTGTCCCGAAAATACAATTTGTTTCAGGTCATGCGCTACGGCTTGGTCGGAGTTTGCGCTGCGTCTGCCCACGGGCTTGTGGCTATGGCTCTGTTTCACCTGTTGGACACACCGCCAACCTTGAGTAATTTTTCCGGCTTCATTTCAGGTGCCATCATATCATATCTCGGCTCCTATTATTTTACCTTTAAGAGCGAGGACGGGCATGGTCGCTCATTACCCCGCTTCGTTCTGGTCTGGCTGATCGGAATTGCGATCAATGTCGGGCTGTTTCAAACTTTGTTGAGCCTTTACGCCGTACCGTTCGCGCTCAACGTCTTTATTGCCGTAGCCCTAACACCGATTGCCCAATTCTTGATGCTTAAATTTTGGGCGTTTAAAAAATAACTGCATTTGCTTTTTAGCTTTACACGCCCTGCGCAAATTCACACTATACCTAAATGCATATAATCGAGCAGTTAATCACGGAGCGGGCGCAAAAACTGATGAAGCGCCAACGGGTGTGGCAAACCATACGCCCAGCACTGTACAAAGCCCTCGGCTATGAAAAGGCTGTCGCCATGGCCGATGCGGTGGCGGATTTAAGTGGCTGGGAAGCGTTCGCCCATGTAAGCGCTATGTTGGACTTACCGCCTATAATCACTGGGCTGGAGCATGTCCCGAAGAGCGGAAAGACCATGATAATTTGCAATCATCCGACCGGTCTAGCCGACGGCATATTTGTATATGATGCGCTCAAAGAAAAACGCCCCGATCATATGTTTCTGGCCAATGCAGATGCTGTGCGTGTTGCACCGCGCTGCACTGACATTATAATCCCGGTGGAATGGGTCTCCGAGAAACGTAGCCCTGCCAAAGCCCGCTCCGTCTTAAAAGCCCTCAAAACTGCCTTGAACAATGAACGTGCCGTGGTGATTTTTCCGTCTGGTGTTTTGGCTAAAATGACCTGGGGCGGGCTTGTTGACAAACCGTGGAACCCGACCGCCGTGAGTACAGCCCGTAAAAACAATGTCCCGATCATTCCCCTGCGCATCAATGCCCGTAATTCAGCCATATATTATATATTTGCACTTCTTAATAACGAGCTGCGCGACATTACCCTGTTCCATGAACTCTTCAATAAATCAGGCTCTAAACCAGAGTTAACTTTTGGCGCGCCTATTAACCCAAGCGCGCTACCAAAAGGGTCAGCCCAGGCCACACAGGCGGTCCGGGATATTGTTGAGGCGCTTTGACCCTAAGCTTGTGTACCTTGGGAGCCTCTGATTAACTCATGAGCTGTTTTTCCATGGCTGAAAATCCAACCCGAGTTATTCAGAAGCTCCCTAGAGCACCCGTTCAACCATCATTTTTTTCACTTCTGCGATGGCCTTGGCTGGGTTTAGGCCTTTGGGGCAAACATTAGTGCAGTTCATTATTGTGTGGCAACGGTAGAGGCGAAACGGGTCTTCCAACTCGTCGAGCCGTTCACCCGTAGCTTCGTCGCGGCTATCAATGAGCCAGCGGTAAGCTTGTAAAAGCACTGCAGGGCCGAGATATTTATCGTCGTTCCACCAATAGCTCGGGCAGGACGTAGAGCACGACGCGCACAATATACATTCATAAAGTCCGTCCAGCTTGTCGCGGTCTGGTTCGCTCTGCCGCCATTCTTTTTCGGGGGTCGGGGAAGTCGTGTGCAACCAGGGTTCGATAGACGCGTATTGCGCGTAAAAATTCGAAAGATCCGGCACCAAATCGCGCACCACTGGCAAATGCGGCAAGGGCGAAATAGTGATGGTGCCGCCTTTAAATTCGTCAATACCTTTGGTGCAGGCCAGTGTGTTACGCCCGCCGATATTCATAGCACAGGAGCCGCAGACACCCTCACGGCACGAACGCCTGAAGGCAAGTGTCGGATCGATGTCGCTTTTAATTTTGAGAAGCGCGTCCAAAACCATAGGGCCACATTCGTCCAAGTCGACCGTATAGCTATCCCATGTGGGGTTTTCGCCGTCGTCCGGGCTATAGCGGTAGACTTTGAACGTCTTGGTAGGGCCGGTCGCACCTGTTAAATGCCAAGCTTTTCCTTTGCCGATTTTAGAATTTTTCGGCAGTGCCAGTTCAACCATTATCACTCTCCAACTGATTTGTTTTGTTTATAGGGCTTTGGTCGGAATTTAAAAGAGGCAAATGCCCTTAAAACTAAAAAGTGCGCTCCGGAAGCGAGAGAGTGCTTGGTTCCGAAGCGCACCTAACGGCATGCTGGTTAATGGGGGCCAGCTAGAGACATAAGTCTTACCGTTATTCTAGTCTTGCCGTTATTCTTAAACGCTATTTTTGGGTCGCTCTTTGCGTATATGAGTACATTACCTAATATTGACATCCGCCGCACCACTGTCGCTTGTGCGCAATTTGCCTGATGGATTGTTGATATAAATATCACTGGCACCGCTGGCGCGGGCTTCGGCGTCTACGGAGTTGCCTGCGTAAGTCACATCACTAGCACCGGATGCTTTGATGAACAGAGTCTCGACGCTACCGTCTTTGATGGTAATATCGCTACTACCGCTCACCCGGATGGTGAGGTCGCCGCCCGTTACGCGATCAATGTCTAGGTCGCTCGCACCGGACGAATGAATACTTAGACCGCCGCCTATGCTGCCTATTTCAATATCGCCTGCACCGCTAGAACCAATCTCTGCGGCACCTTTAATGTCGCCTAGACTAAGATCACCGCTACCCGACACATGTATATCGGCACTCGTCAAGTTTTTGGCGGTGAGATCACCGGATCCGGAAACGCTAATATCGGAAACACCTGCACTGCCCATGACAACATCCCCAGAGCCGGAGACCGACAAATCGAGACGGCCATTAACATCGCCAAATTTCATGTCCCCACAAGAGCCGATGCGCAAATAGCCCGAGCCGATATGGCCGACCGTGCCAAATAAAATCGAGCGGTCTATTTCCAGGTGAACGTTGGCGGGAGCGGAGATTCGCACCAACGGAAATTCATGAATATCGCGGTAATTTTTACCGCCGGAACTCCATTTCCATTTGCCCTTTCCGATCATCGCGCGGTCTTTCTTATAGTTACAATTATAAGAGCGAACGGAAATATCATCGTCGATAGTTAAATCGCTTCCCGAGCGAATGACATTAGCGCCGTCCGCATCATTGACAATAATCTTGCCCGTATTGCTCGTGACGATTTCGACTGTCCCGATAAAGTTTTCAATCTTTAGCACGGGCGCGTCGTTAGCAAATGCGGGGTTTGATATGGCCAATACTGCAAGCAGTGATAGACCTAGTCCGGTATTTAATAATTTATATTTACCCATGATTATCTCCCTTTGTGTTTTGCCGCTATCTAATGCGGATAGAACCGGAACCGTGCTTTTCCTTGCGCAGACGGCCAGATGGTTCGCGGATCGTAATCGAGCCGCTCCCATTTGCGTGTAGTTCGGCATTGGTTGTTTGTCCGTCGTAGCCGATACTGCCAGAGCCGCCTACACTTGCATAAATATCTGTGACATTTCCGCCGTCTATTTCCGCGCTGCCACTACCGCCAACTTTAGCGGAGAGCTTGGAACCACCAACATATTCAGCGTCCAAATCACCACTGCCGCCGCTTGTATACACTAAATCGCCGTCTATGCGGCCAATGTCCATATCGCCGGAACCGCCCGTTGTTAATGTAGCATTACCGCCAATATTGCCCACGCTCAAATCACCAGACCCGGCACTGCGAAAGCTTAAATCACCGCCGACACGCCCAAACTCTGCGTCGCCGGAGCCTGCAATTGAGGCGCGAACTGGCCCTGTAATATCAGCAATCCTGACATCGCCTGACCCAGCTATGGAAAGCTCCAAACTGTCCATATCATGAGCCGTAAAATCGCCTGAACCCGCTATGCCAATATCGCCTGCGCCTACAGTGCCCAAGGAGACATCGCCAGAACCGGAAATGCTTAAATCAATTTTTCCGCCAATATCGGCAAATTCGAGATCGCCGCACGAACGCAGGCGCAGATCAGCGGAGCCAATATTCCCAACATCACCAAATATAATCGCATGGTCTATTACCAAATGCGTGTTCTCAGGTGCAGTGATTGTTACATGGGGATAGTCTTCGAGGTTTTTATAGCCGCCCTTGCGTTTGTTCCACCGCCAATTGCCGACGGATATTTTGATGCTGGAATTTGATTTTTTGCAATTGGTGTTGTTGAGGGTTTCTCCGCCGTCAATCATTACATTTGCGCCGCGCAGTTCAACCGGGGCGCCGTCTGCATCTGTTACGGTAATTTTGTCGTAATCGCCCGTGCGGACATCTATTGTACCGATGAAGTTCTCAATAGTTACTGTCGGCACATCTTTGGCCCAGGTTGGGCTACTCATGGCGGTGTTGCTAAATAAAGCCGTCGCCAGCAGAGCCAGACAGGAGGCCGTACCTATTGTGGCGGTTTTAAAATTGGTAAATGTACGCATTTTTCTCTCTTGGTTTATGACATTTCACTTTATAACGACAAATGTCGTGAACGCCAATTTTTTTAAATTTGCATAGCCGTTAAGACTTAGAACTTAATCAGCAAGCGGCGTTCGCCTTGCAAGTTAACCGTTAAGGTCAAGGGCGTATGTTCCGCCATATGAGCCGTAATAAATTTGCCGTTCCCGGTTTTAATGCGGATAGGGCCAGCGGCAAATTCCATGCTTGTGGGCGTAATGCCCGTGGGCGTGATACCTGTTGCGACACCCGTCCCGAGTGCGCCTGTGCTGATTGCGCTGATTAGAAATAATTTAGTAAACATTCTGTCCTCCTCTGGTAATGTTAAATCGTTTTGTAAATTCTCGGGCGGATTTAAAGTCCGCCCACATTCTTGTTCTTTAGTGCCCTGCCCTAACCCTCAAGGTCGCGGAAATCGCGGCGGAGCTGCCATTCGCTGGATGTAATGGATTTCTCCAAATCTTGTAGGCGGGTTTCCAAAGAGCGAAATTTGCCTTTCACATCACGGTAAGTTGTCGTTGTGCGTAACGGTTCTGCCGGGTTGGCTTTATGTCGACGCCGTGCCTTGCGGGCTTGGCGATATTCGCGGCGGTAAGGGGCACGTTTGTCGGACGGCGTAAACATCCAAAATCCGAGATAAACCCAAAATGTAATGAAACCGGTTACAAAAAACGAAATCACGGTGAAAATCCGCACGATGATCGGGTCAATATTAAGGTAATCGCCAATCCCGGCACAGACCCCGCCGACAACGCCGTCAATTTTATTGCGGCGAAAGCGTTTGTGTGGCTCTGAATAAACATATCCATTTTCATCGCCTTCCCAATCCGCATCATATGCGCGGTCGTATTTATTTTTATATTGTTTTGTCATGACTGTTATTCCTTTGTGGGTTGCTTCTCCAATTTGGAACCTCGTCGTCCAAAATGCGTTCTAGAACATTGACCCTTTGGTCAAGTATGTCGGCGATTTTGGACATTTGCTCCAATTCCGCCATCTGGTCTTCACTCATATGTCCGATCATACGTTCTTTGTGTTTGTAATAGGATTTCAACATTCCTGATGAAATCCCAAAAACAATCGCGACAATCGGGATCATGAAAACCATTATTTCTGGTTCAAACATAATTTCTCTCTCTTTATGTATTAGACGTTACAGGTTTAGCAATTCGACAGAATTACTTATTAGCCGCAACTTTTTTAACAGATTTCACCTTGTTGGCACCACCGAGGTTCTTTTTCAAGGCGGCCAGTTCGGCTTCTACGGCGTCGTCAGCTTCTAGGGCGGCAAATTGGCTCTCTAGGCTTTGGCCATTTGTGCCAAGATCAAAAGCTTCTACATGAGCTTCAAGCTCGTCGACTTTACGCTCCATGCGCTCGTACCGAGCCAGGGCGTCGTCAACTTTGTTAGACGTCATCACCTTGCGCATTTTGATCTGGTTGGACGCGTTGGTTCCGCGCATCATCAGAGATTTGTGCTTGGCTTTGGCTTCGTTCAGCTTGGCCTGTAATTTTTCCAAATCAGAATCGGCCTTTGCAACGGATTCGTTGAGGATGTCAATTTCCTTGCGTACAACCGCCGCCAATTGTTCGGACTGTTGTTTGGCCTGTACGGCGCCGCGTGCCAAGTCTTCACGGCCTTTGGTCAGGGCTAATTCGGCTTTTGCGGCCCATTCGGCGGAGCGAACCTCATATTGCTCGGCCTTGCGGCTTAACTCTTTGGTTTCCGCAATATTGCGGGCGGCAGAGGTGCGAACCTCGACCAAAGTGTCTTCCATTTCTTGGATGATCAGGCGGGTAATCTTTTCAGGATTCTCCGCTTTCTCGATCATTGAGTTCAGGTTGGAATTGATGATGTCACCCATTCTTGAAAAAATTCCCATTGTAGTCTCCTATTGTTGGTTGGTAATTGGTTGGGGGTTAAATTAGAAAATTGTTGCGATTAAAAAACCGGCGGCGAAAAATCCCCAGCACTCCAATTGGCGGGTGCTGAGATATTTAATGAAGCGCCAGAACTTTGCTTTATAGCCTTGGCGGCTTCCTATGCGGCTTTCGAAATCAAATTCTTGGTCGGTCATGATATTTCCTTTTAAAAGATTTAGGTTCGGCCTAGATGCCGAAGCCGGACAACCTTACGCGGCTTGAACGGCGGTGCAGCGTCAAAGCGCGGCGTCTGGCCCGTAAGTGGCGA
Source organism: Robiginitomaculum sp. (assembly GCA_021647375.1). Taxonomy (GTDB): domain Bacteria; phylum Pseudomonadota; class Alphaproteobacteria; order Caulobacterales; family Maricaulaceae; genus Robiginitomaculum_A. The sequence goes on along the minus strand of JAKIUV010000004.1, from coordinate 47,537 downwards.
ACCGGAGCGCTAACGCTTTCGGTAAAAGTTGTGTCGGTATCAAGTGTACGATACGTCATGGTTTCTCTCCTTTTTGTGGCCCCGGCTTTGAAGGGGGAAGCGCCGGGGCCGATTGCAGTCTTTAGCTACTTGCCCGTTTGGTTTGCCTGTCCTTGGCTTGCCTTGTGAGCGTCGTGAGTAGCTGACAAACAAACAATGCCAAACCCTGCGAAAATGTCACGACAAATTTATCTCTTTGAAAAATAAGAGTTTTTTGTTATTTCACCTAAAACTCCAAATACAATATAGCATTTATCACCATGTTTTAGCTATTTACACCATGTGATTTTGGCTATATATACTAAATATGGCACAATTAACGCAAAACCTCATAGGGCAAAGCCCAGCTTGGCTAGTGACACTTGACGCAATTTCCGGTTTGGCGGCCATTGATAAGCCTATTTTGGTGGTCGGCGACCCCGGTACAGGCAAAACCAGCGTCGCCGGGCGTTTGCATTTTTTATCAACCCGCTGGGAGCAAACCTGGCAAGCGGTGAATTGTGCCGCCATGGACGGCGCAAATTTGGAGACGCGTTTGTTCGGTGGTGCATCTGGACTGTCGACGAGCCTTTTGGAAAGCGCTGACGGCGGTACATTGTTGCTGGACAATATTGAAGCTATGCCTTGGCTCGTGCAAGAAAAACTACTGGGCTTGATCGAAACAGGTACGTTCAAAACTGTGGGTGAGGACGAAGAAACCAGTGTTGATGTCCGGATATTATCAACCAGTTCAGTGGATTTACGCCTTGAGGTCGCGGCGGGGCGGTTTAGCGCTAACCTGCTATCCCTATTGGCCTATGATGTCATTACCCTGCCGCCATTACGTGTACGGAGACGGGATATACTCCCCATGGCGGAAAAATTTGCCGCCGATATGGTCACACTATTGGACGAAGAGAGCTTCCCGGGATTTAGCGCCGAACTGATTGAATTTCTGGGCGCCCACGATTGGCCCGGCAATGTTCGGGAACTGAAAAGCGTGGTCGAGCGAGCCGTAGGCCGGGCATGGAACGACGAAGCCGGGCTAAGCGCACCCATTGCCAATGTCAATCTCGACCCGTTCGATACGCCGTGGCAACTGGCCAATAAATTGTCCACCGCACCATCTGAGCAAAAAATACCTGCGCCTGAAACCATGCAGGGCAACGGATCCAACCAGACGGTCGGCAAGAACTTCACCGAGCGCACGGAAGCCTTTGAGCTATCCATAATAAAGGAAGCCTTGAGCCAATCGGGGAACCACCAAGGCAATGCAGCCAAATATCTTGGCCTTACTTACCATCAATTTCGCGGGTTATTACGCAAACACGGGCTTAAGAAATAAACAATTGAGCGCCTGACCTTACGATTATTTATAGTTTTAGCCCATTATTTTGTGGCAAAGGGACTATCACTGTGAAATCTACGTGTTATAACGCGGGCTGAATTGAGGCGTGGATACATTGTTGTACGCCAATTGGAGAATATATATGTCGTCTATTTTGACCAAAATCGTTCTGGGTGCTACCCTCGTCGTGAGCTTAACCGGGTGCCAAACCATGACCCGCGTCACCAATATGTTACCTGGTGCCGACCCTGTTCCTGTGGGTAAAGACGCCAGCTATACAAGCCGCGCAAAAACGAGCCGTGCCGCGCCGCGTATGGGTGTGAACGAGTTTTTATGGCGGGCTTCGCTGGAAACCCTGAACTTTATGCCACTCTCTGAAATTGACCCGTTCGGCGGCGTTATCATCACCGACTGGTATGCCTCCCCGCAAGCGCCCAATGAGCGGTTTAAAGCCAATGTCTATATTCTGGATACAAATCTACGCGCTGATGCACTCAAAGTTTCGATCTTCAAGCAAGTCCGTAGTGCAAATGGCTGGAACGACGCCTCCGTAGATGCCGACACGGCTCGTTCAATTGAAAACTCAATACTGACCCGCGCGCGCCAGCTTTACATAGCCACCGTCGACGAATAATTACCTATAGCCATAAGACAGGGAAAAACCATGTCCAGATATAATGCGGCGGAAGTAGAGCCTAGGTGGCAGGCCGCATGGGACGCAGGCCACGTCTTTGAGGCTGACGATAATTCTACCAAGCCTAAATACTTTGCCCTAGAAATGTTCCCCTATCCCAGCGGGCGTATTCATATGGGTCATGTGCGCAATTATGCTATGGGCGATGTGATCGCGCGCTATAAACGAGCTTGCGGTTTTGAAGTCCTGCACCCCATGGGTTGGGATGCATTTGGCATGCCAGCCGAGAACGCGGCTATGGCTATCGGTGGTCACCCAAAAGAATGGACATACGCCAATATCGAAGCCATGAAAGCCCCTTTGCAAAGGCTCGGTTTTGCGCTGGATTGGAGCCGGGAATTCGCCACTTGTGATGTGGCCTATTATAAACAGCAACAAGCCATATTCCTGAAATTTATGGAAAACGATTTGGTGTATAGAAAGACCGCCAAGGTCAATTGGGATCCGGTCGATATGACCGTGCTGGCCAATGAGCAAGTGATAGACGGCAAAGGCTGGCGCTCCGGTGCAGAGGTCGAGACCAAAGAGCTAAACCAATGGTTTTTCAAGATCACGAAATATGCAGAGGATTTAGATGCAGCTCTGGATACGCTCACAGAGTGGCCAGAAAAAGTCCGCACTATGCAGAAAAACTGGATTGGCCGCTCAGAGGGTGCGCAGTTTAGGTTTGAGTTTGATGGCGTCGCGCCGGAAGCATGTGACAGCATTGAAGTCTACACGACACGCCCTGATACTTTGTTTGGCGCTAGTTTTGTGGCGCTTGCCTATGACCATCCCTTAATCAAATCATTGACGCCGGATAATACCGCGCTCGAAGAATTGGCAAAAGCTTGTACCCTTATGGGCAGTACGGCGGCGGCAGTTGAAAAAGCCGAGAAGCTCGGCGTGGATACGGGTCTACGGGTTAAGCATCCCTTTGATGATAGTATTACCTTACCTGTATATGCGGCAAATTTCGTGCTGATGGGCTACGGCACGGGCGCGATATTTGGCTGTCCGGCCCATGACCAACGGGATTTGGATTTTGCACGGAAATACGGCTTGCCTGTGCCTGCCGTGGTTTTACCTGAAGGCGAAAACCCGGACACATATGAAGTTGGCGACGAAGCTTTTGTCGGTCCCGGTAAATTGATTAACTCCCGTTTCCTTGACGGTATGGGTGTTGACGACGGTATTTCTGCGGCAATAGCCGAATTGGAAAAGCTTGGCGCAGGCACCAAACAAGTCACTTACCGCCTACGTGATTGGGGTGTGTCGCGGCAACGCTATTGGGGTTGTCCGATTCCTATTATTCATTGTGATGATTGCGGTGCGGTGCCTGTGCCTGTAGCCGACCTGCCTGTCGAACTACCGGACGATGTTAGTTTTGACATTCCCGGTAATCCGCTCGACCGTCATGCAACATGGAAACATGTGGACTGTCCAAACTGCGGCAAACCTGCGACCCGCGAGACCGATACGCTGGACACATTTATTGATAGCTCTTGGTATTTCGCAAGGTTTGCTGGCGGCTCTACTGATGACCGTCCATTTGATAACGCCGCCGCCAGTAAGTGGCTCCCCGTTGACCAATATATCGGCGGGGTCGAGCACGCTATTTTACATTTGCTCTATGCGCGGTTCTTCACCCGCGCTCTTCGCGATTGCGGCCTGTTGGATTTACCGAACGGTGAGCCGTTCAAAGGCTTGTTCACCCAAGGCATGGTCAATCATGCGGTCTTTACGGACGCAGATGGTCAATTTGTCATGCCTGCCGATGTGACCGAAAAAGACGGCAAGCTGGTGCATATGGATACGGGTTCGTCTATCACACGCGGCGCGGTTGAGAAAATGTCCAAGTCCAAGAAAAACGTCATTGACCCCCACGATATTATCGAGGGTTATGGTGCCGATGTAGCCCGCTGGTTCATGCTCTCCGACAGCCCGCCCGAACGGGACGTGGAATGGACGGATGCTGGTGCGCTCGGCGCATGGCGCTTTGCCAACAAGGTTTGGGCGGCTATTTCGGAAACACCAGAGAACAGTTTGCAGTCTATAGGGTCTACGGACGATTTGGCCGGAGCCGCTCTGGATTTACGCCGCTCTGTCCACAAAGCCACCGCCAAAATCACGGACGGTATTGACAATTTCCGCTTCAACACGTCGGTGGCGCAGATTTACGAAACCGTTAACGCTCTGAAAAAATACACTGATAATGATGCCGCAAAAATTGAAGGCATGAGCATATTGGTTCGCGTCATCGCACCGTTCATGCCGCATCTAGCCGAAGAATGTTGGGCGCATCTCGGCGGCGAAGGTCTGGTCTGTGATGCACCGTGGCCTGAGGCTGATCCGGCCATGTTGGTAGAAGACGAAATAACTATGCCCATACAGGTCAACGGTAAACGCCGCGCTGAAATTTCTGTGGCCAAGGCGGCAAGCAAAGATGATGTAGAAAAACTGGCACTGGCACACCCGCGCATCACCGAATATCTGTCTGATAAAACCATAAGAAAAATCATCGTTGTCCCAGGCCGTATAATCAATATAGTGGCGAATTAGGTGCATTCATTGAACGCGATGTACCGCAAGGGCGACCGCCCGTCGGCGCTAATGCGCCGCACCCGCGTAGGCGTGCGCTTTTCGCGCATTGCCGTGAGCGATATAAAAAGGAGATAGCGATGAAAATACTACGCACTGGACTAATCTTGGCGACCGCACTCACCCTAACCGCTTGCGGCTTTAAGCCCATGCACGCGCCCACTGCCTTTGGCGGCACGGGCGTCAGTATGAAAAACATCCGTGTGGAAATGCAGGCCAATGACAAAATAAACTTTTTACTGGCGCAAGCCCTGCGTGACCGTATGGGCGACAATCGCGCCACACCTTATATATTAAGAATAACACCCGAATCCCGCCGTAAAAGCTTGGGTATAGGTGCCGACGATGTGGCTTCCCGATATGATTTGGTCATGGATGCCGAGTTCGAATTGGTCGATGCCAAAACTGGCGATATAGTTTACCGCAGCGAAGTGCGGGCGATCTCAACCTACGGCGCACCGCGCGACCCTTATGGTACGGTAGCGGCGCAAGCCAACGCCGAAGAACAAGTCGCCTCCGAGGCCGCAGACCGTATCATAGCCAGACTGGCCAGTTATCAGGCCAGTAGTGAGGCGAAATGAAACTGGCGGGTGCGCGCGCCCGTAGTTGGATAAAGTCCCCGCCCGCAGATTGCCCCGGCGTACTCCTCTTTGGCCCCGACGCCGGACTATGTGCCGAACGCGCCGATGCGATTGCCAAGAAATTCAGCCCCAATCCGGACGATCCATTTTCCACCACTGTCCTTTCCGCCGACGACCTATCCGGTGACCCGGCGAGGTTGGCCGACGAAATGGTCGCGCAAAGCTTGCTCGGCGACGCAAGGTTGATCCGCCTGCGCTTGTCCCACGAAAGAAACGCGGCAGCCATAGCCAAAACCATCAAAGCTCTGGATGCCAGACCCGACACCTGTGCGGCAAAACTCATCATCGAAGCAGGCGACATGACCCCGCGCTCAGCCATCCGTAAAGCCTTCGAGGGCGCCAAACATTTCGCCGCCATTGCCTGCTACGCCGATAGCCAAGCCGATATTGCAGGCATGGTACGCACATCGCTTCGGGATTTAAACATTGGTATAGACACCGATGCGCTGGACGCTTTGGTGCCTTTGTTAGAGGGCGACCGCCGTATGGCACGTTCCGAAATTGAGAAACTGGCTCTGTATAAAGGCTATGGCTCTGAGGAGGGCGCCAAAGTCACATTGGCGGATATTAAAATCCTCATAGGCGGCGCAGGCTCTGCCGGGCTAGACGATATTGTTTTCGACGCTATGGCGGGTAATTTGAAAACCATGGATGCCAGTTTGCGCCGGGCTTTGGCCGGTAAGATAAACCCCCATTCTGTACTCGCCGCCCTACAGCGCCATATTGTCCGCCTGCACCAGGCTTCCGCCGCTATGGCGTCGGGGAGCAGCGCCGACGAAGCCATGCGCGGATTACGCCCGCCCGTATTTGTCATGCGCAAAAATGCTTTCGGCACTGCCCTGCGCATTTGGCCGGAGACGGCTTTGGCGCGGGCTATATCTCAAAGCCTAGAGACCGAGAAAAGCATGAAGTCCACAGGCGCACCCGTGGAAGCATTGATCGGGCGGTTGTTAATCGCGCTGTCGAGTTATGCGTCGCGGAGACAGCGGTAATTATCTTGTAGGGTGGATTAGCGATAGCGTAATCCACCGCAAACATTAATAGTTACTCATGGTGGATTACGCGCAAAGGGCGCTAATCCACCCTACATTTATTTGACTTCAATCGCAGCCAATTGCGCGGCACATAATTCGTCAACACCTTTACCCGCCAACCGCATAAGCTCGGTAAATTCGTCTGCCGCGAACGGCGTATCTTCGGCGCTGGCTTGGATTTCTATGATACCGCCCGTGCTGGACAGGACAAAATTGGCGTCGGTCTGTGCGGCGCTGTCTTCTAAGTATTCCAGGTCGAGCCTACATGTGTTCTCGACAATACCGCACGATACGGCGGCGACTTGGTCGGTGATTGGGTCAATTTCCAACACCCCCTCTTCCATCAAATAATTAATCGCCAGTTTCAGGGCAACCCATGCCCCGGTAATGGACGCGGTACGTGTACCGCCATCAGCCTGAATAACATCGCAGTCCAGAATGATCTGCCGCTCGCCCAAGAGTTTCATATCCACCCCAGCCCGCAAAGACCGCCCGATAAGGCGCTGGATTTCCATAGTGCGCCCGCCTTGCCCGGACTTGGTGGCTTCGCGGCGCATTCTTGTATGGGTCGAGCGCGGCAACATACCGTATTCCGCCGTCACCCAGCCTTTGCCCCGCCCTTTAAGCCAACGCGGCACACCCGGGTCAACACTGGCCGTACACAAAATATGCGTATTGCCACATTTAATCAAACAAGACCCCTCCGCATATGGTGAAACACCTGTTTCAATAGTAATATCACGAAGTTGGTCGAGAGCACGGTCATTGGGGCGCATAGTATTTTCCTAATTTAAGTTGGTGATAGCACTAACTTATCCGCGAAATATAACCAAGGATTATTATGGTGTTTCCATGTCTCTTTGCTTTGCAAATGCGGCGTAACCCGTTAATAGTTCTCCGATGAATTTTCAGTCTACATCCTTGGCTCTATCAGATCTCGATGCTCGGGCGCGGTTGGTGTTTAAGGATATTGTCGAAAACTATCTTGAAACTGGCGACCCCGTTGGCTCTGGTGCGCTCGCCAAGATGAACAAGGGACGTTCGGGTTTATCGTCTGCGTCTATTCGCAATACTATGGCAGAATTGGCGTCTTTGGGCTTGCTGTCATCGGCGCATATTAGCGCGGGGAAAATGCCGACCCATCAGGGGCTTCGTTTGTTCGTGGACGGCCTGTTGGAAATTGGTGATTTGAGTAAGTCCGAGCGCAGTTCTATTGATGCCCAATTGGCTGGCCGGGATATGCGCACCCCGGCAGTTTTGGAAAAAGCATCAAAGGCTCTGGCCGGGCTTGCGGGCGGGGCGGGGCTAGTCTTGGCACCGTCTGTCCCCGATAGCCAAAGCGGGTATTTGCGCCATGTGGAATTTGTCGGGCTTGATGGTGGTCAGGCTCTGGCAGTTCTAGTTTACGCAGACGGGCAAGTGGAAAACCGGATTATGGATGTGCCCGTGGGGCTGATGCCGTCGGCGCTGGAGCGGGCCGGGAATTTTTTATCAGCTCGGCTTAAGGGGAAAAGGCTACTCGAAACACGGGCAGATATTCTGGCCGAGATCGAGGCCGGACAAGCGGCTTTGGAAACTTCTGCTGCCGGATTGGTTAAGCTTGGTATCGCGGAATGGAGCGGAGAAGAGAAAACATCAACAAAACGTACATTAATTGTTCGCGGACAGGCACATCTTCTGGACAGCGGCCTTGACAATGGGGCTGCGCAATCCGATTTGGAACGTATAAGACTTTTATTTGAAGATTTGGAACGTAAGGAAGAGCTTATAGACCTGCTGGACAAGGCGGAACAGGCCGAAGGGGTCAGGATATTTATCGGCGCTGAAAACCCGTTATTTTCTTTGTCCGGCTCATCGGTTGTGGTTGCGCCCTATAAAGACACGAACCAAAATATTATTGGTGCCCTTGGGATAATAGGGCCGACGAGATTAAATTATGCACGGGTCATTCCCATGGTCGATTATACGGCCTCGGTGATTGGCAAAATGTTACACATGAATAAAATGGATAAGTAAGGACAAAACAATGAGCGAAGAAAATAAGCCTAAAGACACAATGCCCACCGATGCGGAGCTGGATGCACTGCAAGCCCAAATCGAAAAAGCGACGAAAGCTGTCGCTGACCGAGAGGCCGCAGGCAAAAAAGGCAATGCTGAAACCGCACCTGAACTTTCACCGGAACTTTCCCCAGAACCTTCTCCGGTGCTTAGCGAAGCCGAAACCCAAAAACTACGCATAGAGGAATTGGAAACTGAACTGGCTGCCGCCAAGGATCAAGTCCTGCGCGCCATGGCCGAAACCCAAAATATCCAAAAACGCTCCGAGCGCGAAGTGCGCGCAGCCAGCATTTATGCAGTGGAACGTTTTGCCGCAGATATGCTGTCCGTGTCGGATAATTTATCACGAGCTTTGTCAAATATTGACGAAAAAGCCCGTGGTGCGCTCGGTGATAATGCCAAGAATTTGTTAGAGGGCTTAGAGCTAACCGAAAAAGATTTGATCGCAGTCTTTGCCCGCCACGGCATTAAATCCGTACCCGGACAAGGTTCAAAGTTCGACCCCACTGTCCACCAAGCCGTAGCGCAAATTCCGTCAGACGAGACCAAAGGCGATGTCGCTCAGGTCATGCAAAACGGCTTTACATTGGGTGACCGCACCCTGCGCGCCGCTATGGTTGCTGTGTCCACAGGCCCTGTAAAAGCCACATAACCACTTCATAATCGCCCGGAAATATTTTTTCGCCTTTGCCACTTTCCCAATTGGTATTTTTAGTGTATGCGTATCCCCATATCCGGGCGCACGATCCGGTAACAACACTCTGATTAGGGGAATTTTATGGCAGGTGAAAACGATAAATGGGAATTCTATAACGACAAACGCGGCGAGCATCGCTGGCGCCGCAAGGCAAGTAACGGCAATATTGTTGGCTCGTCTTGCGAAGGTTACACGGGCAAATCCAGCTGTACCGCAAATGCGGAACGCCACGGGTATAAAGGCAACCCCAAAGGCCTTGGCAGTAAAGACAAGTGGGATCTTTATACAGATAAACGCGGCGAGCACCGCTGGCGCCGAACCGCCGTTAACGGTGAAGTGACGGGCGCGAGTTCCGAAAGCTATAAATCCAAAGCAGATTGCAAATCAAACGCCGAACGCAACGGCATGTAATTTGACAACAAAGCTAAATATTAAAACCGCCCTTCATATAATGAGAGGGCGGTTTTTTTGTAACCACTTATAGAGCCTGATTGCCTTTATCGTCCGTATTGACCAAAATGTGGTTGATAATATCCAGCAAAAATAGCCGCTTTTTCTTCAGTTCTTCCATGTGAAAATCGGAAGTGGATTTTACGCCGCCTTCATAAGCTTGGATTTTACGATTATTGCGGCTATAGCGTTTGGCTAATTTGGCAAAATGTGGATCTTTCTTTTTCAAAATTTTTATTTTTTCCTTATGCTCCGGAAATTGGGACGCTAATTTGTGGTTTATATGTGACATAGATATTCCTCTGATTTTTGCTTTTCATATGAAATACATAAGAAGACCCAGAAATTATTCGAGAGCCAAAATGTCGCACTAGAGCGGCTTATAGCTGATCCGCAAAACGCTCGAACAGATAGAAACTATCCCGTGGGCCGGGGCTGGCCTCGGGGTGGTGTTGTACGGAAAATACCGGACGGTCTTTTAAGCGCAGCCCGCAATTAGTGCCGTCAAATAATGATTTATGGGTCTCGATCACATCATCCGGTAGGGTGTCTGCATCGACTGCAAAACCGTGGTTCATAGAGACAATCTCTACTTTGCCAGTTTCGAAATCTTTGACTGGGTGGTTTGCTCCGTGGTGACCTTGTTCCATTTTCAGGGTTTTTGCGCCCAAAGCCAGCGCCATAATCTGGTGGCCCAAACATATGCCCATTACGGGTAGCGCGCTGCCGATTAATTCTTTGACAATCGGGATTGCGTATTCGCCTGTCGCCGCAGGGTCGCCCGGGCCGTTGGACAGGACAATACCGTCCGGGCTAAGTGCCAAAATATCTGCGGCGGTCATATCGGCGGGCACGACGGTTGAGCGCAGGCCTGCATCAGCCAGACAACGCAGAATATTGCGCTTAGTGCCGTAATCAATGACCACAACATGTTTGGGATTTTCGCCTAATTTACCAAAGCCATTTGCCCAATCCCAGCCGGTCTCGTTCCATTGATAGCTTTCCTTGGTGCTAACATCTTTGGCTAAATCAGCATGTTCCAACCCGTTCCAGCCGCGTGCTTTGGTGGTTAGCGCCTCTATATCAAAGACCCCGTCCGGCGCGTGAGCAATGACGCCGCTCGGCATACCGGTTTCTCGGATATGCGCGGTCAAGGCGCGGGTGTCGATACCGCTTAGGCCAACAATGCGTCGGTCCGCCAACCAATCACCTAGTGGTTTTTCGTTGCGGTAATTAGATGGTTTAGTGATGTTCTCACGGAAAATAGCCCCGCGTGCAGCAACCATTGCCGCTGTGCAGGCCGCCTCTTCGTCCTCGCTATTAGTGCCAGTATTTCCGATATGGGGGAAGGTAAAAAGCACGATTTGTTGGGCATAGGACGGATCGGTCAATATTTCTTGGTATCCGGTCATGGCAGTGTTGAAACACACTTCGCCCAAAGCATCACCGACCATACCAGCGCCGTGCCCGTAAAACACGTCGCCGCTGGCCAACACTAAAACACCTGTGGGCTTATCTGCTTTTGTGGCTTGATTTTTAGTCTGCGTATCCATACATACCCGCTTCCTTTGATTCAAATACGAATTCGGTGCGTCTGCTAGTTAGGCCTGCGTCCGGGCAGGGTCAAGAAAATTTGCTACACAAGCAGGAATTATACGCTATAAAGCCCGCTTAAAAACATACGGATACGGATATGAGCTTACGAACAGACATTACGGACGGCATTAAGACCGCCATGAAGGCCAAAGACAAATTGACCCTGTCAACTTTGCGCTTGGTCAATGCAGCCGTTAAAGACCGGGACATTGCCGCACGGGCTACCGATAATCCCGGCGGAATAGACGAAGCGGAAATCTTGTCTCTACTGGCCAAAATGGTCAAGCAACGCACTGAAAGCGCCAATATCTACGACGAAAATGGCCGTCCCGAACTGGCCGAACGTGAACGCGGCGAAATAGAAATCATCAAAACATATATGCCAACGTCTCTAAGCGACGACGAGCTAGAACAAGCCGTCAAACAAGCCGTCAATGACATAGACGCCACCTGCCTCAAAGACATGGGCAAAGTCATGGGCAAGCTAAAATCCGAATATGCGGGCCGCATGGATATGGGCAAAGCCGGCGCAGCAGTTAAGGCGCTTTTGATGGGTTAGTTGCTCGACAACTATAAAGACGGGTATTTTTTATTGCCGCCAATATAATACATTTCATTTATATACCATTTTCCAGAAATTTTGGTCAAATGATATTCGTGTTTTGACCAATAATCGTCGTCAAATTCTGATTGTAAGGCATGTACAATAGCGCCTGCTGGCGTTGCTTCAAATTTAGTTGTTTTTTGTTTTGGACAACCATTGCCATATGCGGTTCCTTGACGTTTTTTACCTGGAACACAGTATCTTTCGATGAGTGCATCATAACGCTCCTCTAAAGGTGAGTCGTTATCAGGGTATTTGACAGAATAATCATATGCAAATTTGTACCATTCAGCGTACTCATTAAAAAATTCAGTTACCAGTTTTTCCACTTCTTTTTGTTCTGAAACTTTCATGTTTATATCCTTTGGCAATAGACCCACCGGTTCAGTTTTGACGAATGCGTTGATAGAAATACAGCAAGTAGTGCAGATAGTAGTATTTTAATTTCCACCTTGATTACAAATCCAAGAGCATCCGTTCCGGGTCTTCCAGGCATTCTTTTACGCGCACCAGGAATGTCACTGCGCCTTTGCCGTCTACGATGCGGTGATCGTAGGATAGTGCCAGATACATCATGGGACGGATAACGATTTCGTCATTGATGACCACGGCGCGTTTTTCGATTTTGTGCATGCCGAGAATACCGGATTGGGGCGGGTTGAGAATGGGTGAAGACATGAGCGAGCCGTAAACGCCGCCGTTAGACAGGGTGAATGTACCGCCGCTCATCTCGGCCATGGATAGTTTCCCTTCGCGGGCTTTTTTGGCCAATGCGCCAAGGCCTTTCTCGATACCTGCCATGGACAGCTGGTCTGCGTCCCGGAGTACCGGAACCACGAGGCCTTTATCCGTGCCCACGGCCACGGACATATCATAATAATTTTTATAGAGTATATCGGTGCCGTCAATTTCAGCATTGACGCTGGGCACGTCTTTGAGGGCGGTGCAACAGGCTTTGATAAAGAAGCTCATAAAGCCTAATTTAACGCCGTGCTTGTCGATGAAAACTTGTTTGTATTTTTTGCGCATGGCCATAATTTCGGTCATGTCGACCTCATTATAGGTGGTCAGCATGGCGGCGGTATTTTGCGCGTCTTTCAAGCGTCGGGCAATGGTTTGACGGAGGCGCGACATGCGCACACGTTCTTCACGCGGGCCAGTATCACGGGGCGTGGGCGGAGTCGGTGCGGGCGTATTCGCAGCAGGTTTTGCGCCTAGAGCATCGCCTTTGGTAATGCGGCCATCTTTGCCGGTGCCAGTAATGGCATTGGCATCCAAGCCTTTTTCCGCGATAACGCGCTTGGCAGACGGCATGGGTTCGCGGGATGGTTCTGTGGCCGCTTGCGGCGTTTCTGTTTTGGCGGCGGGCGCAGGTGTAGACTCTGTAGCCGCTTCAACTTTACCCGGTTTGAGCTTGGCAATGATAACGCCGATTTCTGCGTTCTCGCCTTCGGCCACCAAAATTTCCGCCAGCACACCGTCTTCGGGCGATACCAGTTCTTGCGCCGCTTTATCGGTTTCCAGCTCGACAATTGGCTCGTCTTTTTTAACGCTATCGCCGACTTGTTTCATCCAGACGGCGATGGTCACTTCGGCAACGCTTTCGCCAACATTTGGTACTTTAATATCAATCATGATTTTGTCCTTTTATCTCGCTCACGGCAATGCGCAAGAGCGCACGCCTCCGCGTGGGCGCGTCGTATGACGCGACGGGCGGTCGCCCTTGCCTTGCTACGCTCGGTACTTCTCTGTTCATTTCATCTTCCTTTTTATATCGCTCGGCACTTCTTATTCATCTCAATCTTCATTCTCTACTCAAATGCTTCATCCATGATGGCCTGTTGTTCGGCCTTGTGTTTGGCGGCAATGCCGGTGGCGGTGGAGGCGGAAAGTTTGCGTCCAATATAACGTGGTCTGGTGTTCTTCGCGCCGATTTTAATCAAGGTCTTCTCCAAGAAATCTTCGATATATTGCCAAGCACCCATATTGCGCGGTTCTTCTTGCAGCCAGACAAATTCGGCGTTTTTAAAACGCGATAATTCTTCCACAAGCGCATCGCCCGGATACGGGAATAACTGCTCGACCCGCATGATATAAACATCATCACGGCCAGTTTTTTCCCGCGCATCAAACAGATCGAAATAAACCTTGCCTGAACATAGAAGCACACGTTTGATTTTAGCATCTGCGGCTAGCTTAATTTCGCCCGGCTGCGGATTGAAATCTGCATCATCCCAAAGAAGTCTATGGAAACACGAATCTTCGCCCATCTCGTCCAAAGTCGACACACAGCGTTTATGGCGCAACAGAGATTTGGGTGTCATGATGATCAACGGTTTTCTGAAATCCCGGTGTTGCTGGCGGCGCAGAACATGGAAATAATTGGCGGGCGTAGTGATATTGACCACCTGCATATTATCTTCGCCGCAGAGCTGAAGATAGCGTTCCAACCTTGCCGAACTATGCTCGGGGCCTTGACCTTCATAACCGTGGGGCAAGAGCATCACCAGACCCGACATGCGCAACCATTTTTGTTCGGCACTGGAAATAAATTGGTCCACCATCACTTGCGCGCCATTGGCAAAATCGCCGAACTGTGCTTCCCAAATGGTTAGTGTGTTGGGGCGTGTCAGGGAGAACCCGTATTCAAAACCAAGCACCGCATATTCCGACAGCATACTATCCAGCACCTGATAACAGGCTTGCGTGTCGCTGATATTGTTGAGGGGGGTATAGCGGTTTTCGGTTTCTTGGTCGATGATATGGGAATGACGCTGGGAGAATGTGCCGCGTCCGCAATCCTGCCCCGATAGGCGTACTGGGAAGCCCTCGGTCAGCAGCGAGCCAAAGGCCAGATGTTCGCCTAGCGCCCAGTCGATATTTGTACCGCTTTCAATCCGCTTGCGCCGCGCCGCCAGAAGTTTTTTAAGTGTGCGGTGGATGTTTATACCGTCCGGAATTTCGGTAATTTTCATACCAATTTTGCGCAAACTTTCAACAGAAATTCTAACCTTACCGCGCCGTTTTATGTCGTCGTCGGGCAGGCTAATTCCTGACCATACCCCGTCGAGCCAGTCAGGTGTTTTGGTGGTATAGCTTTCGGCTTTGTCAAACTCAGCCTCTATGAATGTGCGGAAGTCCGCTTTCATTGTTTCAAATTCGTCTGCCGTAATGGTGCCGTTGGCGATTAAGCGCTCGCCGTAAATATCGCGGGTGGATTTCTTTTTCTTGATGACTTTATACATCACGGGCTGGGTAAAGCTTGGGTCGTCGCCTTCATTATGACCGTAACGGCGATAGCAAATCATATCGATAACAATATCACGGCCAAATTTTTGGCGATATTCAGTGGCGACGCGAGCGGCGAAAACTACGGCTTCTGGGTCGTCACCGTTGACATGAAAAATCGGTGTCTCCACCATCATTGCCACGTCGGTCGGGTACGGGGTCGAGCGCGAATAATGGGGCGATGTGGTAAAGCCAATCTGGTTGTTGACAATCACATGAATAGTGCCGCCTATGCTATACCCGTCCAGCGCCGACATGCCAAAGCATTCCGTGACAACACCCTGTCCGGCAAAGGCCGCGTCGCCGTGTAATAACACTGCGGTAGCATCTGTGAACACAGGGTTATCATGGCTTTTGGAGAACATTTGTTGTTTGGCGCGGGGCTTGCCAATCACCACCGGGTTAACCGCCTCAAGATGTGACGGGTTGGGGGCGAGGGACAAATGCACTTCATTGCCGTCAAACTCAC
The DNA here is from genome assembly GCA_021647375.1 of Robiginitomaculum sp. Classification (GTDB taxonomy): domain Bacteria; phylum Pseudomonadota; class Alphaproteobacteria; order Caulobacterales; family Maricaulaceae; genus Robiginitomaculum_A. The sequence goes on along the minus strand of JAKIUV010000004.1, from coordinate 32,060 downwards.
GGTCTGAGGACGCGCCCAAATGATATTTAACATCACCTGAGCCAAAGTCCTCTGCGCCCGCACTTACCCCGCCTAAAAATTCAAAAAATATGGCGCTATAGGGCTTGGCTAAAACCGCCGCCAAAACATTGAGCCGCCCCCGGTGGGGCATACCAAAATTGATGTCTTTCATGCCCAGCGCACCGCCGCGTTTAATGATTTGTTCAAGCGCCGGCACCAGGCTTTCGCCGCCGTCTAGGCCAAAGCGTTTAGTGCCAGGATAGCGGCGTTGCAAAATATCTTCAAAGGCTTGGGCTTCGATTAGTTTTTGCAATATGGCCTTACGGCCTTCAGGGGAGAAACTGATTTCTTTATCCGGCCCTTCAATGCGTTTTTGTAGCCAGCTACGCTCATCGGGGTCAGAGACATGCATGAATTGCACGCCAAATGTGCCGCAATAAGTGCGCTTTAAGATGGGCATCATCTCGTTGATACTGGCGCTCTCCATACCCAGAACGCCGCCAATATAGATTGGACGGTCAAGGTCGTCCGGCCCAAAGCCGAGCAAGGCCGGGTCTAGATCTTCTGGCGGCACCCGTTTCATCAGGCCGAGCGGGTCAAGGTCGGCCACCAAATGCCCGCGAATACGGTAAGCCCGTATCAGCATCAACGCGCGGATACTATCGCGCGCCGCTTGTTCGATTTTATCAGCACTGGCTGTCGGGCGGGATTTCTTTATCTGTGATTTGAGCGCATCCGTATTTGCCGAACCACCTAACGCTTCTACCCAATCACTATTATCATCTTGCGGCCAGTTGCCCCGCACCCAAGTGGGGCCTTGCGCATTTTTATTGGCATTGTCCGCATCCTCACCGAGCGCACTGAAATAAGCGCGCCAACTCTCGTCAACAGAATTGGGGTTGGCGGTATATTGCGCCTGCATCTGTTCCAGATAAGCCGCATTGGCACCATCCAGATAGCCCGTATCCAAAAAGTCCTGATTGGTTTGAGAACGTGGTTTGTCGTTCATGGTATTTTATCCGTTCAATACATCCATGAGCGTAACGCCCAATTTTGCCGGAGACGGAGAAACGCGCACGCCAGCCTTTTCCAGCGCTTCAATTTTATCATCCGCGCCGCCCTTACCGCCCGAGACAATAGCGCCCGCATGACCCATAGTCCGTCCCGGCGGCGCGGTGCGGCCTGCGATAAAGCCGACCACGGGTTTACTACGGCCTTTCTTGGCTTGGTGCGCCAGATATTCCGCCGCTTCTTCTTCGGCAGAACCACCAATTTCACCGATCATTATGATGGACTTGGTATCGTCGTCGCCTAGGAATAAATCCAGCACGTCAATAAAATTGGTGCCGTTGACCGGATCACCACCAATGCCAACTGCCGTAGTCTGCCCCAGCCCAACTTGGGTGGTCTGGTAGACAGCTTCATAGGTCAATGTCCCCGAACGGGAGACAACACCGACGGAGCCTTTTTTGAATATCTTGCCCGGCATGATCCCGATTTTACATTCTTCGGGGGTGAGGACACCCGGACAATTCGGCCCAATCAGGCGCGACTTAGACCCGCACAAAGCCCGCTTGACCGCAACCATATCGCGCACAGGCACACCCTCGGTAATAGCAACAATAAGTTCTATCTCCGCATCGATAGCCTCTAAAATACCGTCCGCAGCAAAGGGCGGCGGCACATAAATCACGCTAGCCGTAGCCCCCGTGGCCGCCTTGGCTTCGGCGACAGTGTTAAAGTTTGGCAGACCAAGATGCTCCGTCCCGCCTTTGCCCGGCGTCACCCCCGCAACCATCTGCGTACCGTGATAGGCAAGCGCCTGCTCCGTATGAAATGTCCCGGTTTTCCCGGTCATGCCTTGGGTGATGATTTTGGTGTCTTTGTTGATTAAAATTGACATATGTTCCTCTAATTATTAATTTTCGTAGTTTGCGATTGTGTCAAGCTTTTCACTTTTCCACCGGATGTGACACACACAATTGCTGGCGTGTCTTTTGTCTGGATATATGAAATGGTAGTATGCTTACCACTTGTGCCCGCTTCTGCAGACCAGGTCGAGGTTATATTAGAAACATCAATGCTTAGTTTCGCTTGTATTTCTGCGGCACAGGCCAATTTTGCAGCGTCTACAGATTTAAGGCTACAGGCCGAAAGCCCCACAAAACCTATACACGCAACAACCAACACTAAGTGGTTCCGCTGCACTACATAACGCCGGGTGATGATTTTGGTGTTTTTGTTAATGAGTATGGACATAGTTTTCAGTTCCTAAGTTGTGACAGGACAGGTTTGAGATGTGTATTTTTTCTTTTGCATTTTGGCCGTATCGGCTTCGATTTGGACGTGGGTGATTTTTAGCTTTGGATGGGCGGCAATGAAATCTGCCATAGCCCCTTGCACCAATTTGCAATTGGTACACCAGTCGGCAAAATATTCCACAAAGGTGAAATCGGCTTCGGGCAATGCAATGGCTTTTACGCCCGTATATGGCTGTATTTCGTAAAGTTTTGGGGCGAAGTTAGTGGGCTTGTTTTGGTCAATCACCAATTTCCATAATTCGTCTGAACGGCTGTTAAACCCAACCGCATGATAAATCGGCTTTAGGTCTTTATTGTAAATGGTCAACCAAGGCACAGTCGGCGAACCGCCGAGGCGCACCTCTCCCGTAGCCACCCCAGAGACTTTTATGACTTCAAATCCGTTTTTCAACTGATCCGGAATCCACGCCGGGTTCATGGTCGAGACGATGTCTTGATAGGCAGAGAGACAACTAAATTGCCATGCGCCAGAAACAGCAGGTTGAGATTTCGCGCTGGCCGGAACACTGACGCCCAACATCGCAGCCATGGTAACTATCAATATGCCAACCACTTTGCGCACAGATTATCTCCGCACCGCCGCCACAATTTTTTGTGCCGCATCGTCGAGATCGTCCGCAGCTATGACATCGACATCGCTGTCATTGATAATGGCTTTGCCTTTGGCGACATTAGTGCCTTCGAGACGCACGACGAGGGGGACTTTTAGACCAACCTCGTTAACTGCAGTAACAATACCTTCGGCAATCACATCACATTTCATAATGCCGCCAAAAATATTGACGAGAATACCTTTGACATTTTCATCTGACGTGATGATTTTAAACGCCTGAATAATGTTTTCGGTCGTCGCGCCGCCGCCTACATCGAGGAAATTGGCTGGCTCTTCGCCGTATAATTTAATAATGTCCATGGTCGACATAGCCAAGCCAGCACCATTGACCATACACCCAATCGTACCGTCCAGCGCAATATAGCTCAGCCCATAATCTGCCGCCGCCACTTCTTTTTCGTCTTCTTCGGTCACATCGCGCAAATCTTTAATGTCGGGATGGCGGAACAAGGCATTGCCGTCAAAACTAATCTTAGCATCTAGGCAGTGCAATTTTCCAGCCTTACTGACGATCAGCGGGTTAATTTCCATCATAGCCATGTCTTTGGCCAAAAACCCGTTATACAATATTCGGCCAAGCCTGTTGGCCTGTTTAGCAAGGTCACCGGATAGCTCTAATGCCCGCGCCAATGTACGACCATGGTGGGGCATAAACCCGGTAGCCGGGTCAATGTCGAATGTAATAATTTTCTCTGGCGTATCGTGAGCTACGGCTTCGATGTCCATGCCCCCTTCGGTGGAAGCCACAAACGACACACGGGATGTCTCGCGGTTGACCAGTAATGACAGATAAAACTCTTTCTCGATGTCGGAACCATGTTCAATATAAAGACGGTTAACCTGTTTGCCATCCGGCCCGGTCTGCTCGGTCACCAAAGTCGCGCCCAGCATTTGTTTGGCGTTCTCGACCACTTCGTCGATTGACCACGACAGGCGCACACCGCCCGCTTCACCCGCACTATCTTCAACAAATTTACCTTTACCGCGCCCGCCAGCATGAATTTGCGACTTCACCACCCATAAAGGACCACCCAACTGCTTGGCGGCGGCCTCGGCCTCGCCCGCAGAAAAAATAGCCACACCTTCGCTCACCGGAGCGCCAATAGATTTAAGTACTGCCTTGCCTTGATATTCGTGAATGTTCATTGTGTCGTCCTTGTAAGATGCGAACCGTGTTTCATAAATAACTTATAGGCCTGTGAAAAAAACCTAGCAACCATTTAAAGTCCATATCACCTTGTTTTTTCGCCGTACAAAAACGTGAAACGCCGCCCATTCGCTATACTTACATTAAAACTCGCACCTGAACATGTCGACAGGCAAAGTCGTAGGTGTTTGGGGTGCCAATCGCTATATCTCAAATTCAACATTCTGACCCAAGGCCTGTACAGACCCGTGCAGTTTCACAGAACTTTATAATTTCCTATAGGGATTAACAGTGCTATTGAGGTTCCTGATATTGCCCATCTTGCCGCTGGCGGCGTTGGACTTTACGCTGCCTCAAGGCTGCTTCAGCGGCCTTGCGTTCGGCGGACGTGAGTTGCGCCAACACCTCTATCATCAAGGCATCACCGGACACTGCTAGCTTTTGGTTTAGTGTGCGGATTTCGGCCAAAGATTGCTCTATGGCTTTTGTGTCCAGTTCCTCCGCGCGGAGCAGACGCATGGTTTTATGTTTTGCTTGGCGCAACCTCTTGAACAATTTACGCGGATGCTCGTTGCCTTGTGATTCCAGGTTTTTCATTGCAGTCATCATCACCTGCTTGCGCCGCTCAGGTGGCAAATTGCGCACAAGATGACGGGGGCCATTAGGCCTTATTTGCACTGCGTGCTGAGATCGGGACCAGTCTGAACCCGGCCCGGCGGGTTTAACTTGCTTGGAAAGCAAGAGGCCCGCTAACAGCCCGTTGACGGCTATGGAAATCAATAGAGCAATAATCCATTTGTTTATTGGCGGTACAGGTGTTGTATCCGTGCTCATAACCCGTCTCCGTTCAAATCTCCGAATAAATCCGCTTCAGCGTAATCGCTCTGCATGCTGATGGACAGCAAGGCTTCTGCCGAGGCATAATTCGTATCTGCCGCCGCCGCTTGTCCGATACCAAACCCAATACCTGTGGTCAGCATCAAAGTCGCCGCAACGGATTTCCATGAGGCTAGCATATTTGCTTTGGCTGGCATGAGCGTACCGTCATTTGCGGTCGTAACAGCGAGAATGCCATCTTGCGGCGTATTTTGTGCTGCTTTCAATATACGCGCTTGCAGGAATGAAATATCGCTCGCGGACGTGGGCGCTGCATCCAAAAGCTGATCCAAAGCATCCGCCTCTGCCAGTAATTGCTGCGATTTGCCCGGAAAATCCGCCAGCCACGCCTGTCCGGCTTGCCGCTCGGTTTGTGGCCAACGATGCATGTCAGCACCATAGGCATTTATGATTTCTTGTATTCTGTTCTGGTTCATTTTTGACATATCAGTTCTCCAATAACGCTGATTTGTGGCTTTGTAACTGTTCTCTTAAATTTTTTCGTGCCCGTGCCAGCAGGCTTTCATACGCACGTACTCCAACCTCCATAATATCTGCGGCCTCCAGTTGTGACAACTCGCGGTAATGGCACAATGTAATAGCCATGCGTTGACGCTCGGGTAAGGTGGCCATGGCATGTTCTATTTTGGTTTTTTGGACGGCGTGTTTTTGGCTGGCCTCTAGTGTTTGTAAAGCCTCCGGTCTGTTATCAACCATGTCCGGCACAACCTCAAGGTAGGTTTCTTTTTTCTTGCGTAGGCGGTCATAGCACAGGTTTTTGGCAACCCTGTGGAGCCATGTTGAAAACTTGGCCTGCCCCGGCTGCCAATTGGGCGCTTGCTTCCAGGCGCGCAAGAAAACTTCTTGTGCAATATCCTCTGCCATCATTTCGTCCCCTAACATATAACGGGCGGTGGTTTTAATTGATGCCAGATGCCTATCCATCAATGTACCGAGCGCAGCAGTATCGCCGCCTGCCAGTGCTAATAAAATATCTGCATCCGGATCCGCCTTTACAGGCGTCGGGGGATGTGTGGTTCCGGATGCAGAATGTGTGCCGTTCATAGAATATCCTGAAAAACAATCCATAGGGGTCTGTTTAGATTGCCTGAGAGTACACTAACTTATCGGCCCATGCCATATTTTCCGTGCCCGGTGCGGGGGCGGCGTTGTTCATCGGCACCAAGCACGCCGTCTGCGTTTTTGTCCATACGTTCAAACTTCGCTATGGTTGCGGCTTGGTGTTCTGCTAGGTCAATCGCACCATCACCATTTGTATCCATTTTTGGGCGCTTAGCTTTATTTTGGCGCATTTCCTTGCGCTTTGCTTTGCGCATTTTTTTACGGGCTTGGCGATCTTCTTTGCTGATTTGACCATCATGGTTCATATCGCGCCATTTTTGCATGCTATTTTTTCGATCTGCGTGCGCTGCCATAAATTCAGTCTCGGACACAAAGCCGTCGTCATTGCTATCGGTCTTAGCGAATTTCTTCATGGCACGGGCTTCGCGTTTAAGCTCGCGAAAAGCGCGGCGTTCTTCTTTGGTAACCAAGCCGTTAGCATCTGTATCCATTTCAGTGAATTTCTGGTTCCCCAGAGCCGTGAATTCGGATAGCTGTATGAGGCCGTCCTTATTGGTATCGGCTTTTTCGGCGAAAGGATTGCCGGCCAAAGCAGTAAAGCTGACGGCAGAAGCCAGCGCGGTCATGGTAAAAATACGTAATAGTGATTTTGACATTTAAGTCTCCTTGTTTGGGTGTTATGCTGGTTAAACGTACCCTTTGGAGAATTCAGTCGGTGTATATGATTACAATTTAGTAAGTTCGGGTCGTTAAGGAGCCTCTGATTAACTCAAGCACGCCTTTGCAGCGCTTTGCTGTCTTGGCGCAAAGCTTCTAGGAGTACAGGCGCCAGCTCTATAGTGGCCGCACTTGATTCCAATATACCGCCCAGCGCTGGCGCGGCGCCCAGAAAATCACGTATTGTTCCTGACAAAAGCTCATAAGTCTCAAACCCGTCTTTTTCACAACTAGCTTGTCCTATTTGGGCGATCATCAGCGGATCAAATTTGGCCACGCGCGCCCGAATTGCATCAAGCATCCAGTAGGCACGCATAAATTTATCGCCCTGACTATCATACATCATGAGGGCTGCATCTGCCGCACCCGCCAGCCTGATATGGGCGGGCGTACATCCGGCTCTCGCACCGATAAACACCCAGTCATAGCTTAGAGATAAAGCCGCCAGGGAACCCAGTAGCGTTTCCAGGTCAGTTTCACCCGTACAAACGGCGGTGAAATGTTCATTATTATTCACATATTTGGCGTCCAACATTTGGGCTTTGCCGTCCAAAACATCGGATAAAGTCGCACCAACCACGATGCCAGCCTTATCCATCAGATGTCCGCCCATCTGGTCGATCATTAACACGGTTTCGCCCCGCATTGCCGCCGCCTTGGCCAAAGCCAAAACCAGATCTGCACTCCACAGACCATCATCAACCGCAAATACAGGTATCAGTCGACCATCGGGTCGATTGTTCAGAACGGACATATATTTTCACCTAATTATCATGCACTTTTGTGCTTTTTATATGGTGAAACTATAGCTGGTAATTTTTAATAAAAAGCTAAAATAACCAAATAAAACAGGTATTTAGATTATATTTAAGCAATAAAAAACCACCGTCTACTTTCGCATCGGTGGTTTTTTTAAAATTGCTTACCTTGCCTTAGCGGTAGCTTTGTATCCGTGTTGTCCGCAGACCTGAAATCCCGTGGGATTCGATCGACCGCTGCCACGCTAAAAACTCTTCGGACGACAATCCGTAACGCTCGCAAGCACCGTCCAATGTCAACAAGCCGCCGCGCACTGCAGCAACCACTTCGGCTTTACGCCTAATGACCCACCTTACTGTATCTGGCTTCGGGAGGTCAGCCAGCGTTAGCGGGGTGCCTTCCGGTCCAATTACCACATTCTCTCTAATCATTGTTTCTCACCACTTTTAAGCGACCCCGTCTTTTTAATCTGCAGGACCCCGTGTTTCTTATATGTCTGTTGTAGTCCCAGTTTATTAAAAACACCCTAACAAGACGAAAAAATACTCAATAAAAACAAATGTTTACAAAGGTTAACACCAACAAATAGTGTTAAAAAACACTTACGATTTTTATAAGGTTTTGATTCTATTGCGTTTTTCCGTGGCCATTTCTTAACATTTGTCCAAAAGAAATATGTGTGTACGCCTCGACTTATGAACATTTGCTCCCTATTTAGGCGGTTATGAACGAAATTTTGTCGAAAAATATTGCCAAAACCCTAAATTCTTTAGGGTTTGCCAAATCCTGCAAGGACACCCGCGTCGTGGTGGCCATGTCCGGCGGGGTGGATAGCTCGGTCTGCGCGGCAATGCTGGCCAAAGAGGGTTATGAGGTTATCGGCATAACCCTGCAACTCTATGACCACGGTGCCGCAATCCAAAAGGCAAAGGCTTGTTGCTCTGGCCAAGACATTTATGATGCCAAGCGTGTGGCCGAAATGTGCGGTTTCCCCCATTATGTACTCGATTATGAGAGCAAGTTCTCGGACGCGGTTATGGACGACTTTGCTGATACTTATCTGAAAGGCGCAACGCCCATCCCGTGTGTGCGTTGTAACCAGACCGTAAAGTTCCGCGACCTCTTACAGGTGGCCAAAGACTTAGGCGCAGACTGTATGGCCACCGGACATTATGTACGCCGCCTTGACGGCGATCTTGGCGCAGAGCTGCACCGCGCCGTGGACACAACCAAAGACCAGTCCTATTTCCTATTCACGACCAGCCAAGAGCAATTGGACTTTCTGCGCTTCCCCTTGGGCGGCTATGATAAATCCGAAACCCGTGCCTTGGCCGTAGAGCTTGGCCTGTCTATTGCCGCCAAGCCCGATAGCCAAGACATATGCTTTGTACCAACTGGAAAATACACCGACGTGATCAAGAAACTGCGCCCAGATGCAGCGGATCCCGGCGAGGTCGTCCATGTGGACGGAACGGTGCTTGGCACACACGAAGGCATCATGCACTATACTATAGGCCAAAGACGCGGACTAAATATCCCCGACGGTAGCGGCCAAGACCCGCTCTATGTGCTGCGCTTGGACGCAACCAAGAAACAAGTTATTGTCGGGCCGAGAAAGCAACTCAAGAAAACGCGCATATACTTTAAAGACGTCAACTGGCTCGGTGCTGGCTTGTTTGAACATGCTTTGGATGGTCGCAACATCATGGTAAAAACCCGCTCCATGCGCCCGCCCGTCCCGGCAAAATTCACGGCGGTAGGGAATGATATTGCCATCGATTTAGCCAACCCGGAAGAAGGTATAGCCCCTGGCCAAGCCTGTGTGTTCTATGATGCGCAAAGACCGTCGCGCGTACTCGGCGGTGGTTGGATTGTGGCGGCAGGGTGAAAGGCATTAGGACAGCAAGGTTTTCATATGCATTCACCTGACAAACAAAACCCTATGATTGGGGTTTGTAATTTACTGCCGGGTTTTTCCACATGAGTGAGGCGGCGTATTTGGTTGTGACGGCACAACGGGCTTCTGATTTGATATATGAACTGTGCGCACAGTCGGCACAGGATATTAGGCCGGGGGTTTGGCCGGGAATTTGGATAGTGCCTGATAATGTTTGTCCAGCCGTGCCTTTGGCATTGGCATGTGCCGGGGCAGATTTACGGTTTATTGATATTTCTGCCGAGAGCTTATGTTTAGATACCAATAAAGTGGCTGAACTGGCCGGAAAAGAAAACATAGCGGGCGTGGTTTATGTCCGGACATTCGGCATGAATGCTTTTGCACAGCAAGATCTCGCCAATTTGCGAACCGCTTTGCCGGACGCAATATTGATTGATGATTGTTGTATAGACATACCGCAAACACAAATGCCTAAAACACAAAATGCGGCGGATGTGATTTTGTACAGCACCGGCTACGGAAAGACACTGGATTTGGGTGGTGGGGCTTACGGGTTTTTTAAACCAGATATGGGTTTTAAAGCAGGCGGCCCGGCATTGGCGGCGCAAGCTTTTGAAGCTTTGCTTACGCAATCAAACGAGGCGATAAAGGGCGGGGTTCCCATTTTTGCAAATTATGATTTCACGGCGCCCGGATTTTCAGTGGAAGGTATTCCGCCCGCTCAAGATTGGCTGGAATACTGCAAGTCTATCAAGGTGCAATTGCCAGACAGATTGGCGCACAAGGCAAAATTAAATGCAATTTACGCAAATGGCCTAGCTCCGTTCTCGCCTCTTGCCGATGATTTCCAAAACTGGCGGTTCCATATATTTGTGCAAAACCAAGAGCAAGTCCTCGAAGCTTTGTTCAGTGTGGGTCTGTTCGCGTCCAGCCATTACACATCTGTGTCTAAACTCTGGGACTTAAAGCCCGGCGCAGTGTCGCAGAAAATCGAGAAAAACATCATAAACTTGTTTAATGACCAACACTTTAGCGCTAAGCAAGCGAGGCAGGCGGTGGGCATCATCAATGAAATTGGCAAACCACTTAGATAACAAATACCAAAACGGGCGGAATATGAAATTTGCTTTTTTAATGTGTACGGAACGATCCGGGTCCAATTTTATTGTGTCCCTGATGAACGGTCATCCCGAAATTTCCGGGCCGCCGTCGTCGCATTTGTTTCGCCTGTTCGGCCTGAACGCCCATAATTATTTTCCGATACACCGCGACAAAAACTGGCAAGCATTCTTATCTGATCTGGTCGCGGGTCAGGAAAATATGCTATCGGAGTGGGAGACAAAAATAGATGCGGCGGAACTGGAGACTGCCTGCCCGAACCGTACCATACGCGAAGCCTTGGATTACACCTATAATAAAGAATGCCGAGGCAATGAACAATTAAGCTTCGTGAAGGAAAACTATACGCATTCAGTTATCGCGTTTTTGCTGGCAACTTGGCCGGACGCTCAATTTGTCTTCCAGGTTCGTGACCCGCGCGATGTTGCAGCAAGCTGGATAAAAACTAGAGAGACAGTGGGTGGTATCAAAGAAGCGGTACAGACATGGGTTAAGGATCAAACCGAAAGTCTGCGCTATTTCAACCAAATGAGTATTTCAGGCCGTGCCTTGCAAATCAGATATGAAGATTTGGTTGCAGACACGTCCGCTACTGCAAAAAAGCTTTGTCAACATGTTGGTGTCAAATACGACCCGGTGATGCTGGATTATTACAAAGACAAGCGTACAGTGAAAAATGCCAAGCGTATTCAAGCGTGGGGCAATCTAGCAAAACCAGTCATGACCAGCAATTTTGGCAAATACAAAAAATCTCTGAGCCAGCACGATATTCGCTATATTGAACTTAACTGCCATAAACTCATGACGAAGTTTGGGTACGCACTTGATACAGATGTCGGGGCATTAACGCAGAGCCAACGCACCATAGAAATTACCGAATTAGAAAACAAATTAAGTGCTGGAATTGCTGCTACTGAGATTTCGAAAGCCGAACTTGCTATTCGCACAGGGCGGCTCGCCTTAATAGAACGGGTGAAAAATCGGGTGCCCGTATCATGACGTTATCTGTCCCGACCTATAGCATTGTTGTCCCCGTCTACAATAGTGGGGCGCGTTTGCGCGAATTGGTGGAGCGGCTTGTAGCTGTGTTTAAATCACATGTGAAGGCTCGCTACGAAATATTACTGGTCGATGATGGCTCTACCAATGTTGCAACCAAAAAAACGCTCCAAGAATTGGCAAAATTGCCTCATGTCAGTGTCATTACACTCACCCGTAATTTCGGCAAGCCGGGCGCTGTTATGGCGGGTATGTCGAGATCGCGCGGGGACTGGGTGGTGACTATTGACGATGATTTACAGCAACTCCCCGAAGACATCCCAAAACTGATAGAATTTAAAGATCATGATATGGTCACGGCTACCCATAAGAAAAAGAAACACGCAGGGCCGTTCCGCTTCATCAGTAGCGGTATCAAAACCTGGTTTGACCGTAATATTCTGGGCTATAAAACACCCTTTTCACCGCTCAAGCTCCTCCGCCGCCCGGTGGTTGACGGTATGTTGTCCATAAAAACCAACAGGCCATTTATCCCGGCGCTTATCCGGCAAGTCACAGACGATATTGTCGCGGTCGAGGCCGCCCACGAAGCTACCGCCTACGGGAAATCCCGTTATACATTCGCCCGCAGATGGTCGCAGTTTTCCAACTTACTGTTCGGCAATTCCGCATTCATGATGCGGGTCTTTGCTTGGGTCGGGTTTGCATTTGCCAGTTTGGCTTTCTTGTTGGCTGCGACCATATTATGGCGCAAGTTATTCGGGCACCCCATACAGCCCGGTTGGGCATCTTTGATGGTGACCATGCTCTTGGTCGGCGGTGCCAATTTATTTGCCATAGGCATAAGCGGCCAATATTTCATCCGCATACTGGATATTAGCTCAAACAAACCAGCTTATATAATCCGGGATATAATCGGTACGAATTCCAAACGCTCCGCGAAGAAAAAATAACCTGGTCGCACCAAAGCCCAAACCTGACAATAAATTGGCATGAGCCGTTATCGGCATTGTTGTTGCGCTCAACTTTGTTTTGCTGCTGTGGGCCGGTGCTAGTCCTATCACAATTCTGGGGGCGTTTTTGTACAAGCTGTATTGGCGCTCGCGAGTTCTGCTCTGATAAACCGATATCCGGCACCCATTGGGAGTCCGGTTTTATTTTACTTGATCGCCTTTTTTGCTGCGGCTTATGTGCTTTTCCTGCCCCTGTTCGCCAAAGGTATCACACTGGTCAAATCAAACATATTGCACCGGATAAGTTGGGGCTATACGGGGTTCGATTGGCGTAAGGTGTCGGTTATTTGGCGTATCTTTTCTGGTATTCAAAACTTTTTTAATCAGACAGTTCTTACCTCTCCTTTACCCATCCTTTACTTTGGCGCTTTACATTCCCTTAAGATTTCCAACTGGACTTAAGGAGGCTTTTGTGAATACGGCGACGACAAGCTTTGATGAACCCGCATTTGACCCGCAATTAATGGACGGTGTCATCACGTCATCTGGTGCTTTGCGCCGTGCGATTGGGGCCTGTCTTGTAGGTGGTTTCGGGGCTATTTTACTCATTGCTATAGTTACGTTTTCCCCCTTCGATGCGACCGGAGATACGGCTAGCCTAAACGCTGAAATGGGTGTTGAGCTTTCCAATTTCCTAGGCCGCCCAGGTGCAAGCCTTGCGAATTTCTTCTTGCAGCTATTAGGCTGGGCCGCATTCCCCCTCGGCTTGTTGATGATGTTTGCGGCGGCGCGCGCCGTGCTAAAGCCGCGTTTGAGTATTACAAAATGGGCGACATTTAGACGGAGCGCATTATTGCTCATGACCGTATTTTTCTTGGCGGTGTTCTTGGCCGCATTCCCGATCCCGCAAAGCTGGCCCATGGGTGCGGGGCTTGGTGGCTGGATTGGCGATATGGTGTTTTTGGGCGCTAAAAACATGTTCCTCAATATAGGCGCATCCGCAACAATCGCAGGCGGTATCGCTGCCGTGCTGGCTTTTATCGGCCTAGGTTATTGCTTTGGCCGTTTCATTGGGGTAGTTGGCCGCGACGTTGCCGAAGTTCTGGATGCTGCCGGGCTTCTCTGGGCGATATTTCGCGTTCGCTTGGATCAAACTGTCCGTTTTTTCCGCAGGCGTTTCCAGAAATCCTATGTGGACCCGCTGGAAACCGCAGGCTTTGACAATAAACGGGTCTGGGTGGAAACGCCAGGCATTTCGCCAGCCCACACACCTGAACCAGAAGTACAGTACGAACCTGCACAAGCGCCAGTCGAGCCGTCCGCCTCTGACCTTTTACATGCGACTCCAGAACAAACAGCGCAAGCTGCCACAGCCATGCACAAACGCCCAAAAAATGCGCCCAAATACAACTTTCCCAAAAATGGAAAATTTGTCCTGCCGCAAATTGATCTCTTGAAAACCCCGCCGCCGCGCGTGGCTGTGGTTGATGCGGGCGCGTTGCAAAAATCCGCCGAAGAGCTGGGTAATGTACTGATCGATTTTGGTGTCAAAGGCGAAATAGGTCGGGTGCGCCCAGGCCCCGTTGTCACCCTATATGAGTTTGAGCCAGCTCCCGGCGTCAAGTCAGCGCGGGTGATTAATTTGGCCGACGATATTGCCCGCTCTATGGCGGCACGTTCGGCGCGGGTTGCCGTAGTGCGCGGGCGTAATGCCATTGGTATTGAGCTGCCCAATCGCCGCCGCGAAACCGTATTCCTGCGCGATATGCTGGCCAGCCGGGACTTTAAAAACACAGGTGCGAGCCTGCCAATTGCGTTGGGCGAAGATATTGGCGGCAAGCCGTTTTTTGCAGACCTCGCTAAAATGCCGCATTTATTGGTAGCGGGTACAACAGGATCCGGTAAGTCGGTCGGCATCAATGCCATGATTTTATCGCTGATGTATTCCCTATCACCGGATGAATGTAAATTCATCATGATCGACCCAAAAATGTTGGAGCTGTCCATTTACGACGGCGCACCGCACTTGCTGACCCCGGTTGTGACCAACCCGAAAAAAGCTGTGGTAGCACTGAAATGGACCGTGCGCGAAATGGAAAACCGCTACCGCAATATGTCCAAAGTTGGTGTGCGCTCTATCTCTGGCTATAACGAGAAAGTCCGCGAAGCCTCAAAGACAGGCGCACCCGTCACCCGCACCGTCATGACAGGTTTCGATAAACAAACCGGTGAAGCCATGTACGAAACCCAAACACTAGAGATGGAGTTCATGCCGTTCATTGTCGTGGTTATCGACGAAATGGCCGATTTGATGATGGTGGCGGGCAAGGACATTGAGGGCACGGTACAACGCCTAGCGCAAATGGCGCGTGCGGCAGGCATTCACTTGATTATGGCAACCCAAAGGCCGTCCGTGGATGTGATAACGGGCACAATTAAAGCCAATTTCCCGACCCGGATTTCTTTCTCGGTCAGTTCCAAAATAGATAGCCGCACAATCCTCGGTGAGCAAGGCGCGGAGCAGTTGCTCGGTATGGGCGATATGCTCTATATGGCCTCAGGCCGAAAACCACGCCGCTTGCACGGACCATTTGTCAGTGACGACGAGGTGGAAAAAATTGCAAATTTCGTCAAAGCTCAAGGCGCGCCAAGCTATTTGGAGGACATCACCGTAGACACCGAAGAAGAAGCGGCAGCAGGCGGCCCAGCAACTGGCAACGCAGAGTCCGGCGACGAGACCTTCGACAAAGCCGTAGCTATAGTCGCCCACGACCGCAAATGCTCCACCAGCTATATCCAACGCAGACTATCAATCGGCTATAACCGCGCCGCCAACATAGTAGAACGCATGGAAGCCGAAGGCATGATCAGCGAAGCCGGCGCAGGCGGTAAACGAGAAATACTCCTGCCTGAAGAAGGCGCGTTTTAGAGCTATTCCCCTTGAATTAATTGCACATAAAATGACATTTTTAGAGCGTGATATTTTTTGAGACGCCCGTTGTTATTATGGGAAGGGTGTTTGGACGTATGCTCGCCCCTATTTACAAACACTACGCGCCTTGCCGAGAGCTGCGGTTATGCCTTTTAAAGAAAACTCGTAAGATATTTGAGTGCCGCGCGCCGAGACCGCATCAACGCGCATGGTCGAGCCTTTGCGCATGGAGCGCACCAGTTTTTTCTCGTCTGTACGGCTCTCGACAAATGCTTCGCTACCATCTGCATACATAGGGATGCGGGAACTACCGATACGTGCCGACGGCGGGACTTGGGCTTTAAGAGAAAAACTGGTCAACAGGCTGGGCTGCTCCTTGGCAGCGCCGGATTTCCAGTTGGCAACCATGAAATATATATCGCCGTGCTTAACCGAAGACGGCGTTTTAGATTTAGCCTTGGCCAACGCATAACAAATTTTCTCACCGCCGGAACCTTTAGAATGAACCGTCCAGTCCGTAAACTGGCCTTCCAGTTTTGCACTAGCATTGGTAGCAAACATACAAGCCGCCGAGAGAATGAGGAGAGTTTTGGAAATACGCATAGAAAAGTCCGTTAATAGAAGTCAGCCCCTATCAAAAAGGTTTAGCGTTAAGACCCGGTTAAGAACAGATGTTTTGTCAGTATACCGTGTTTGCAGTATTCACAGGGCAAGGAAGCTTTATGCCAACCAACCTTTGTATGCGATCAAACGGCCAAGCAGTGGTAACCGTATCTCTACATCAAAGATGAATTTACCGTCCTGCTCCCGCTCATGGGTAATGGACTTTGGCAGCAAAAATTTAGGGAACGGGATACCGAGCATTTTGGCGGAGACTATATCATAGTGTAATCTCTCGTCTGCAATACGGAATTTCATTTTGAATTTTATAGGCCCGAATCGTTCATATATCTCGTAAGGTTTTGGCCCTTTAGATAAAGTCGAGCGAAAAGCCTTACCGTCAATTGTCCGTATCCATGTTTCATGCCCGCCCCTAACATCCATAGAAATCGTAATCGGCCTGTCGGTTCCGGTCTTGGCAAACCCGATAATGCTCGCCGCTAATTGCGCCAACGGGTTCTTGCCGCGCACCACATCGACCCGGCCATGCATGATTTTCGTGTTGCTTACTTCGTGGCCAAAGCGAACAACTTCAGGCAATTTATCAAAGTCTGCACCCAGCACTTGCTGGAATAAATAGGGCGCAGGCTTTATGTCTGCAAATTCTGATTTTATAGCTAGGCTGCTAAACACATGCTCAAATTCGCTAAGCGTAATTTCGCTGACCGCTGCACGTGCGCCTGCTGTCGGCTCTGCCTCCAACCACCGCCGTGTCAATATTTCTGCGGCTAGAGTAGGAATAAACGGGCCGTCGCCGTCCTCTGCGATGAGATGCCAATGCTGGCTTATGGGCGCACCATCACCATCAACCCCCAAAATGCGCATATACATACCGCCGCGCTCGGATGCAAATCGGCCAAGCTTTGTGCCGATCCAGCTAAACAGTTTTGCATGGTTTTGCAAATTCCGCACAATCCCGCGCTTTTGCAACCATGCCAGAATGCGGATATTGAAATGGATAAGCCAAAGCTCTTGCGAGCCGTAAAACCGCACCGTCTCAACCCCTTTATAATGCTCCGGAAACAACAATAAATCCGGCGCATCACACAAACCAAATTTCCGGCGCAAAGGCTTTTCGCCCTTTAAAGCAATTGTGTGCGCATGAACGCGGCTATAACCTAGCTCGCTTGCCCATGCTCCGCCCCTGAATATTTTGAGCGGTTTGCCCAAATAGGACAATACGGCTTGGGTGACGGATGTACCAATGTCAATTTTCCCGCCGGGAGATATGCCGCCCTCAATAGAGGTTATGCGCGCAAGCCGAGGCTTGGCCGCATCTACCACCGCCGACGACAAGGCCGGAACAGAGCTAGCCCCACTGATGAGTGTGACACCTGCTGCTTTTGCTTTGGCGTCCAATTTGCCAATCCCCTGGGTAAAGGTGCCGCTATCGGACAGGTCTATATAATGAATGCCGTGCCGGATGCAGGTCTCGGGCAGTTCATAACCGTGGCCAAATACACTTTGGAACGGACCCGCTGCATCTATGACCAGCCAAGGCTTTAAATCTGTAAGCTGCGCATCCAAATCACCACGACTGTCAAAAAATACGGGGCGGAGATTGCCGCCGTGCTCCGCGCACAAAGCTTCGGCTTTGGGCAAAGTACGCCCAGCAACCATAACCGTAATATCCGCAATGTCCGACAAGCGCCGCGACAAACGCCCGCCAAATTGGCCGTAACCACCGATGATGAGAACCGTCTTCCTCATGGCATATCCAGTAGGCGAGATTTCATATCGGGCGTAGGTATCAAGCAAACCTTGCTTTTGCCGAACCAGTTATAGCGGTTACGGGCGAAAGTTTTATAGACCCAATTTGTGAGCGGGCGCGGAACTATCCAGAACAACCGCACCAATGTCGGCCAGCCCTTTAAGAGTTTTGCCAAAGCGAAGACGGCGCTGGATGATGTCCAGGCTTTCCCTTGATACAGAAATAAAAACGAGCTTGGGTCGTCCGGGTCAAGGCCGTGTTTAGCAAGTAAACCCTTGCCCAATTCAGATTGGGTAGGCGTGAAATATATTGGGACATCTTTTTCGTGGCTATAGACAATGCGCATGGAGCGGGAGCAAAAATGACAAATACCGTCAAAAACCACGAGCGGGTTTCGGTCGTCATATTCCGGCATTATCCAACTTGCCCTCTATGGCGTAATTTCTGATCCGCGAGCACACAAGCCAGCATGGCTTCTGCCACAGGCACGGCGCGGATACCGACGCAGGGGTCGTGGCGCCCTTTGGTGCGGATTTCTGTTTCCTCGCCTTGGCGCGTAATGGTCTGGCGCGGCGTCAGGATGGACGAGGTTGGTTTGATGGCCATACGCGCGACAATGGTATCACCGTTGGAAATGCCGCCCAAAATACCGCCTGCATTATTGGTCAAGAATATAGGCTTACCGTCCCGCATACGAATTTCATCGGCATTGTCGGTGCCGCTAAAGCTGGCCGTGGCGAAACCCGAACCAATCTCGACGCCCTTGGCCGCATTGATCGACATCAGCGCGGCAGCGATTTCAGTATCCAATTTTGCATAGACAGGCGCACCCCAGCCAGCCGGAACCCCGTCCGCTTGCACTTCAACAATCGCCCCGACGGAATTACCGTCTTTGCGAATACCGTCTAGATACTTAGCCCATTCAGCGGCCATAGATTTATCCGGGCAAAAGAACGGATTATTGCCAATTTCGTCCCAATCCCAATTATCACCGTCAATCATCTTGCTACCCATTTGGGTCAGCGCCCCGCGAATGATAACATCATCCCCCAGAACTTTTCGCGCCACCGCACCCGCAGCAACCCGCATGGCCGTTTCGCGCGCACTGGAGCGCCCACCGCCTCTATAATCTCGAAACCCGTATTTTGCATCATAAGTAAAATCAGCATGACCTGGACGGTAAACATCTTTGATGTCGCTATAATCGCGGGAGCGCTGGTCGGTGTTTTCTATGAGCAAGGATATGGGCGTGCCCGTCGTCCGACCCTCAAACACGCCTGATAATATTTTCACCTGGTCGGCTTCTTGGCGCTGGGTGACAAATTTTGATGTACCGGGGCGGCGCTTATCTAGGAAAGTCTGGATGAAAGCTTCGTCCAGCTCAAGCCCCGGCGGACACCCATCAACCACACAGCCAATGGCAGGCCCGTGGCTCTCGCCCCAGCTGGTAAACCTAAACATATGTCCGAATGTGTTATGTGACATGGGGCTTGATTAAAGCACCCTTGCTTCGCAAGCCAGCAAATTCTTTTACTTGTGAAGCTAAACTGCGCGAGAGCGTGCTTGCACACGGACAGTTTGGGGGGCGGGCGGGATTAAGGTCTCATAGGCGCGTTTGCATTGCAAGAAAGCACTGACACTGCCATAGGGGCTATCGGGGTGGTAAAATTTTGCCTTTGTGCGCCACGCCGTGCGAATATCGGCCTCACGCGCACTCATATTCAGCCCCAATGTCATCATTGCCTGATGCCGTGTCATTTGTGTCTCCCTTTTATCACCCACCATTATAGACAGATATAATTATCCCCCCTATGGTAAACACCTCACTAACAAGCATGGTTAACAATGAAAGAATCTGATAAAATTTACAAAGACCAGGCGAAGGCCAATACGCAACGCATGTTCCGCGCCGACAACCCTTACACGCTTTTCGATACTTGGATGGCGGAGGCTAAAAGCGGCGAGCCAAATGATCCGAACGCAATGGCCCTTGCTACCGTAGATGAAAACGGCCTACCCGATGTGCGCATGGTTTTGCTTAAGGGCGTGGACGAGCGCGGGTTTGTGTTTTACTCCCACGCAGGCAGCGCCAAGGGCGGGCAGTTAAAACATAATCCTAAAGCCGCCCTCAATTTTCACTGGAAATCTTTACGGCGCCAAGTGCGCGTGCGCGGCACCGTTGAACCTTTGACCAAATTAGAAGTTGGCAAATATTTCGCAAGCCGACCACGCGATTCCCAGATCGGTGCTTGGGCATCTCGGCAATCCGAAACCATGAAAACTAGAAATGTGTTCGAGAAAGCCATAGACACGGCCAAGGATAAATTCGCGGGCGCCGCTGTGCCTTTGCCGCCCGGCTGGAATGGCTGGCGAGTTTTACCGGAGCAAATTGAGTTTTGGCGCGACCGTCCGTTTCGCCTACATGACCGCCTTTTGTTCGAACAAGACGCTGATTCTAATGCATGGACAAAGCGCAGGCTTTACCCTTAAGATGACTTTACCCTTAAGGTAGCGGTAAATAGTAGAGAGTAGGTTATGGACGGCTTTATATTTTTTCTAATCTTTATTTTTGTGATTGTTCCTATTTTCAAAAATATTGTTGGCGGCAAATCAACGAAAAAACCAACAGGTGGGCCACAATCTGGTTCTGATTCTAATTCTGGTTCCGGACAAAAAAACTGGGCTGAAGTTCAAAAATTATTGCAACAAAAAATCCAGGAACAATCATCCCGGCAATCTTCAAACAAACGTGACGCCCAAGGTCATTCCGGAGCGCGTAAGCAAGCCCGAGAACGCTTGCGTTCCGGCAAAAGCAATAGCGACGCCTTCCCCGAATCCCATATGGCACGTGTCCGCAAACGCGACCAACGCGACCGCTCAGAACGCAACCGTATCGAAGCCATGCTCCACAGTCAGAACAATACCAGTATTACCCGCGTCAGCAATAAAGGCGTTGATGGTTGGGGAAAACGCGGCGACGCGAGAAGCGGCGGCGGCGGATTTTTGTTTTTACTGCTTTTCAGCCTAATCGCTATTTTTGTACTGAACAAACTCGCACCGGGCTTGTGGACGGAAATCATGCGGGTTTTTAGCAACTAATCAGACAAAACCAAAAGGGGTTTTATCATGGATAAATTAGCAAAAATTAAATCGTATTTTATGAAAGCGGCCATTGGCCTAACCGTCTTCACACCCGTATTTTTCGTGATCGCAGCGCTCGGCACCAAGATGGGTTTGTGGGGTTGGAAGTTTGGCTTTGGTAAATTGACAGTTGGCTACGGCCCAAAATTAATGATGCTGGCATTTGGTGTTGCGCTCATCGCTCTGATTTTGGCATTTGTTGTCAAGCCGCGCAAAGACTGGCTGGTTGCTCTACTCTGCCTCGCCGTGCCAGTTGTTGGCATGGGTTTTGGTAAAAGTATAAAAGCCAAAGCCAGAAACCTACCATTCATTCACGACATCACCACGGACACACAGACCCCCCCGACCTTCACCCAAGCCATTATTGACAGGCGCGTCCAGTGTAGCAATTCGCTGGACTATGTCGGGGTAACGATAGGAAACAGCGACAAACTTGTCTCCGCCGCTCAAGTTAAAGCTTATCCGGATGTGCGCACATTGGTGTTTTCGGACGAAGCCGCAGACCTCTATAAGCGTGCGCTATCGACAGTCAATGCCATGGGCTGGAAGCTGGCTTTCAGTTCCGAGGACACGGGTATTATCGAAGCCACAGACAGCAGTTTCTGGTTCGGGTTTAAGGACGATGTAATTATTCGCATCCGCCCTTCTGAAGGCGGCGGCTCTATTCTAGACATCCGCTCGGTAAGCTGCGTCGGCGGTTCTGACATTGGTGCAAATGCCAACCGGATCAGAAAATTTCGGGATAAATTGGGGAACTAATACCTTTCCTTCCTCCGTTTTTCACGGGTTTGAGCCAAAGCAGGGCAAATGCCCTGTGACGCGAATGAGTGGGCGCCTCTTGGCGGGCGAAGGAGGCGCGCACTCTTGTGCGCTTCTCAGCTCACGTAATAATCTATACCATGGTTGAGACGCAAGAGCGTCTGCCCCCATCCCCCTCTAAGAATAGGGTACTTCCCCCATAAAAAATGGGAGAAGGAGAAGAAATATAATTATATTTTAAGTCTGACCTAACCTAGTATTAACCTCGACATATGTGCCTATGGGGTCAAAAAACGAGAATGTGCAAAGGTGAATGAGGCCAGTGCCAGCATAGTCTTTGACCGTCCATTTTATTGGCGCAGTGACCAGACGCGCATCCGTGGTTTTGACCTTGGCGTAAACCGCGTCAATATCCGCCGCTTCAATCACCAAAATAGGATCACCAATGCCGAGACTGGCCTTGTCTTTATTGGTCGAGGCTTCAGGCTTGAAATCCTGATATTCCATAAAGCCGATCATACCAATGTCCGGGTCTTTGGCCTTTAGGATAATGATTTTTGCCAAGGCCGCATCGGGCGCGCAGGGCGGAAAGCGGGCATCAACCGGGGTGTCATTATCATAAAACCGTTTCCAGCCAAATACATGCTGGTAGAAATTCGCAATGGCTTCGGCGTCCGCGACCACGAAGCTCGTCCGCCTGATAATACCAGCAACTGCCCCCTTATCCGGCACTAGCCTATCTCGCATATTTCGGAGAGCTTATAAACAAGCCCGGTTTCGACTGCGCCCAAAAGCGCGCCATTTTCTAGGCTCCGTTTTTCCATATGCCCGGTGAAAAAGTTACCGATGAGGAAGGACGTGCTGTCATTGCAAGCCCATAGGGCTGCCCAACCTCGGTCTCTCGGAATATCGGTAAATTCCGCCAATAGCTCCCCGCCCATGGTATAAAGGCTGGCGCTATAGACATGGGAGATGAGCAAATGGTCGTCTTTTGTGCGCGCAATCCCTGCCGTGAATTTATCTACATCCGCGCCGCTATCACCAAATACAAATAAGTCGGGCAATTGCGCGCCACCCGCCAAATCGTATTGCATAATACGTTTGCCAGTTTCCGACAGATAAATCGCCGTGCTTTCATCAGCGCTAAGCGCCATATTGGTGACGGCATGAAAACCGAATTTTCCAGGGTCATGGGCAACGCTATGACGCCGTAATTGTTTGCCGTCCTTGTCAAAAACACAAATATCGCCTTTGCCAATAAAGGGCGGTTTGTCGCCGTGAATATGTTCGCCAATAACGAGGGAGCCGTCCGACATAAATTCCATGGTCGAGAACGGTTTACCTTGTTGTTCAGGGAAAGACGGTAGCAAATCGCCCGCCCTTGAGAACCGCTTAACGGTCTGGCTTGAGGTATCACTTACGAACAGGGTTTTACTCTTGGCGCAATATTCAACCCCGATAACCAAGCCAGTTTCGCCCGTCCACAAAGCCCCCTTCAAATTCAGGTCTTTATCATAAACCAAGACCCGCCCAGCCCCGGAATTGCGCCGAATATCCGGCTCGCCGACCGCATAGGTCGCAGCCACACATATGTCGCCAGTTTCTAATTTCACGGACTGAATATTGTTAGGGGTCAGGTCTGCGGGGGTGATAATGGTCATTTTTGTTCTCCAATACCACTATTTGCGCCCAAATCCGCTCTATAATCAAGCCATCTCTGCTTGATTGCCATCTCAATGACCATATAATGGTCAATAATGCCGTTTTCCTAACAGTCCACCTGCTGGACATCTATTATAGAGAGAATAGAAAAGTCTGAGGGAGACCACATTGCATAAAATCCGGTCATTACACAGAGGCTTACTGGCTCTGAAAATACTGAACACCAAGCGCAAGCTCAGCGTGGCGGAAATGGCGCGGGAAATCGACTTGCCACGCACTACCACCTACCGGATTTTGGAAAACTTGCGCTCTATTGGCTATCTGTACCGCGACGACCAAGATGGACGCTACGGGCTGACAATCTTGGTGAAAAACCTGTCGTCTGGATTTTACGAAAGCGCCTGGCTTTCTGAAATCGTCAAGCCTCTGGCTATTGATCTGGCCAAGACCGTCATATGGCCCATATCCATTATTGCGCCGCGTAATAACCGCATGTCTTTGCGCTTTACCACTGACTACGATAGCCCGCTGGCGCTGGACTACTATTCCGAGGGCCTTAAACTACCCATCTTATCCACCGCGTCCGGGCATGTTTATCTGGCGGCGTGTAATGAGCTTGAACGCGAGGTTGTTGTCAGCGCCCTGCGCCGCGAAGTCGAAGACGACACCAATGTTTTGTCGCGGCAGCCCGAACGCTTGTCGCAATTATTGGCCAATGTCCGCGAGCAAGGCTATGCGCTCAATATCCGCTCGCCGCGTGCGGACGAGCCGGGTAAGACCAACACCATTGCCCTGCCCATTATGCGCGACGGACATTTTTTGGCCGCACTTGCCATGCGTTATATCGCCTCGGCAATGACTATATCAGAACTGAAAGAACGGTATTTGCCGACCTTGCTTGAGTATCAAAGCCAAATGCAAAAAGAACTGGCGGGTTAATTGCTTACATGGACGGCGCAGGTTTGTTTTCTTTTATATCCGGGTCACCGTCCGCCGAGAGCATCACGGCTATCCAGCGTGTGGTTGGGAATTGCGCCAAAATAATCATCAAAATCACCGTAAGCGGCGCAGAGAGAAACGCGCCGACCCCGCCCCACATGGCCTGCCAAAGCACGAGGGATAATATCACCACCAGCGCCGATAAATTCATACTATCGCCCATCATTTTTGGCTGTACGGTATTGGAGATAATGAATTGCACAAAAAACAAAAGCCCCGCCATAATGCCCACGGGCAGCAGGGTATCAAATTGCACCAGCGCAAACATGGCAGGTAATATCCCGGCCAGCACAGACCCGACCACCGGAATATAATTCAAGATAAAAATCACCAAGGCCCAAAACAAAGCATTATCAAGCCCAAACATTTTCATCACCGCAAAGCTAAGCACGGTCATAATAATGCTCATCAGGGTCTGAATACCGAGATATTTTTCAATGCTGACACGGATACGATCCCCGACCCGCGCCGCCTGTTTGCGCTTTTCTGGGTCCGGCCAGAGATCGTGCATTTTCTTACCGAACGAATTTTGCGCCGCGAATAAGAACACCACATAAAGCGCAATAAATACAAAGCTCGACATCACGCCCTGAACGGAACGGGCAAAACCACCGAGCAAAGCCTGCACCCGTGTGGATATACCAAACCGCTCATCAAGCCCGTCCCAACTGCCGTCCCCAAACCGCTCTATGACCGGGTTGACAATTTCGCCAAGCCGGTGTTCGTAATCATTGGCATTGGCGGCCACATCAAAGGCCGTGTCGGCGATGATCAGACCAATGCCCACCATGCTGGCAATCACAACAAAAAACGCAATGCCGAGCGTGGCCATATAAGGCAAGAAGCTAATCTTCTTATCCAACCATTTTGCAAAGGCATCAATAATCAACCAAAAGAAAACCGCCAACGCAAACGGCGCCAAAATATCCCGCATCCAATAAAGAACCCAAGCCCCAAGTACAAAGGCCATAAACAAAAGACTAGCCCGCACAACTCTATCCATAATAACCTCCCAAATTGGCGTTAAGCGTAGCTGGTAATTTGAGGGATGTTAAGGGGTAATTCTCAGCCATTACCCTAACCCCACAGTCCCCGCAGCCCCTTAGTCCCACTGCATAGGGGGGGCGTCTTGGCTTAATTCCTTGATTGTGGTTTTCAGGTTTTTCATGAATTTGTATTTTTCGCTCCCCTGCCCGTCTGCACCCTCATCACTCCATCTGATTGGCTTGCCGATGACGGCGGTGCAATTGAACGGGACGAGTAGCTTGGAGCCGCGCGGCATGACCCGGCCTGCGCCTTGGATATAGACGGGGGTGACGGGGGCGTCCGGGAACTCTGCGGCCAGCCTTGCGACACCGGTTTTGAAATCTTCCATTTCTTCGGCTTCGCCCCGTGTGCCTTCGGGGAATATGACCAGTATTTTGCCGTCCGCCATGGCGGTTTTACAGTCCGCCAATAGGTCTTCGCCGGAGCCAGAATTTTTGCGGTGTATAGGGATCATGCCGATGATATACCGCGAAACCCAGCTTAGGGTTCTGGTGCGCAGGAAATGATCTGCTGCCCCCACGGGGCGCACATCTGGCAATACCCGCGACGAAAACAGGGACAGTAAAATCAGCGTATCAATATGGCTATTATGGTTTGCGGCGACAATGGCCGGGCCTTCGGTCGGTAAGTGTTCCTTGCCGATTACGTCGAGGCCGATGAGCAAATGCGCCACCGGGCGGGCAATGAAAATCTGTATGGCTTGTCTGAAATATTTTTTCATATCTTTCCTAAAACCGCTCCTAAAACCTATCTAGCGCGAAATAGGCCAGCATGTGGAAATACCACGGCGCAGTGAACATTAAACTATCGAGCCTATCCAGCGCCCCGCCGTGCCCCGGTATCAAACGGCTAGTATCTTTGACGCCCAAATCGCGCTTGATAGCCGACATGGTGATGTCGCCGAAAAACCCAAGTACGGGCAAAGTCGCGCCAATCCAGACGCTTGGCCAAAATGTTAGCGGTGTGAAATATGGTGCCAACACCACGAACAAAACGCCCGTGGTAGCAAAGCCGCCAATGGCGCCTTCCCAGGTTTTGTTCGGGCTAATATTGGGGCTTATCTTGTGGCGCCCGAAAATCTTGCCCCACATATATTGCGCCATATCGTTAAACTGGGTTACGAATATCAGGAAAAACACCAGACCCGCCGCACCCGCCATGGGGACTTCGGCTTCAGGTGTACGCATCAAAAATGCGACATGGCCAAGGTTGAACACGCAGACAATAAGCCCCCATTGCAAAATCCCGATCGTAGCAAGATAGCCGTCCGTGCGCTTGGTCAAGGCCATCATCACGGCACTGGCGAGGAACACATAGACGGGAATGGTCACGAGGAAGAACATATAATTATCAATCCATATGGCACCATAACTGACCAAGACCATAAGATAAGCAAATAGCACAACGCCCCTGTCCTCTTTGCGGGTCGGGGCGAGGGTGAGATATTCCTTGAGGGCGATATAGCTGATATACATAAATAAAATAGTGAAGGCTTGCCAGCCGAGCAGTAATGCCCCGATAAGGAGGCCACACATCACCCACCAAGACTGCATACGCGGCTTCAAATCGTCCCACTTTCCGGGTTTAAATTTGGGCAGAACCACAGCCAAAATACTACCTATGACCAACAGGGCAAACAATCCCCCAAAACCAATTTGCAAAGGCGCGGGTATGCCCGCCAGATAATTCATTAGCCAATTCATACGTATTATCCTAGAGCATTAAATCATGAGCGAAACAAGTTTATTTAAATCTGTGATGAACAGCACATTTGTCCATGTGGGCTTTGCGTTTTTGGCCATGGGCAGTTGGGCCGTGTTCGCCAACCGCGCCCACCCCATGCCGGAGCCTCTGATTGCCGGCTTGGTGCAAGGCACATTGTCCGGTACGATTACTTTGGTAATGAAGAAAGCGCTTGAGGCTTTGTCGCGAAAGCTCTTTGCCAGGCAGATGATAAAAGGCGCACTGTTTTTACCGCCGCTTATTGTGTGTAGTATTTCCCTTATGGTTTTGGTTGGCGCACATTTGGCGGCGGGCACACCGGAGCTTGCAGCCACCATCGCCCTGCCCTTTAGCGTCGCCTTTGGCTATGCTTGTTTATATGCCTATAATTTATGGCGAACTGAGAGAGAGAAATGACTGAGCCTGAAGACATTAAAGCAGATAGCAGACGCCCCATAGCCGCCCGCAATACGGGGTGGGCTGATAAAATCGCAAGCGGGCTGGCGCGGACGGGCATCACGCCGAACCAAATATCGGTAGCCAGCATGGTGTTTGGTGTCTTGGCGGCGGGATTGTTTTATCTGACAGCTGAACAATTTGGCGCGCGCAGTATATGGGTACGCGCGGCGCTTTTAATCAGTGCAATTATCGCAATACAGTTTCGTCTATTGTGTAATTTATTCGACGGCATGGTGGCAGTTGAGGGCGGCAAAGGTGCCAAGGACGGCCCGTTTTGGAACGAGTTTCCAGACCGTGTCGCCGACTTGGCCATATTCGCAGGCGCAGGTTATGCCGCCGGATACCCGGAGCTTGGCTGGGCGGTTGGCGGGCTGGCCGTCATGGCCGCCTATGTGCGCGAACTTGGCCGCGCCGTTGGACTAGACGCAGATTTCGTCGGCCCTATGGCCAAGCAACACCGCATGGCTTTGCTTTGCCTAGGTGCGCTCATCGCATGTTTTGAGCATCTTTGGAACTGGTCAAGCGGGACACTATTCATCACCCTCATCATCATAGCCGTCGGCACAATCATGACGATAATCCGCAGAGCTGTGCGGCAGGTTCGCGCTTTGAAGAAAACATAATGTCATCCTCACCCCGTTTACGGGGGAGGTGCCGGAGCGAAGCGTAGGCGGAGGGGGAAGCAACTATCGCCCGACACAGCATCTGATGAGTACCCTTATATCTAGCCAATTTAACCTAACATATTGTCCGGTGGGTGCTGAAACTTGCTTCCCCCTCCGCCCCTAAGAGGGGGCACCTCCCCCACAAGTGGGGTGAGGATGAGTGCCCTTTCTCAATTCCCCCTCATCTTGATAAAAATCAAAGTGTTGTGTGCGGTCTCTGCTAGGGTTACCCATAGATAAAGGGAGAATATCATGGAATTTATGGCTGAGAATGCGGTGCCTATTTTACGCTGGTTACATATTTTGGCTATGGTGTATTGGCTGGGCGGAGAATGGGGCGTTTTTCAAACCGCCTATAAAGTCACCGACCCGAAACTTCCGTTCGCTGAACGTATGCGCCATATGGACACGGCCTTTCGCATCGATATTTTGGCTCGTACCGGAATTATTTCCCTGCTGCCCCTTGGCTTACATATGGGTTATATTTACGGGATTGTGTCCGTAGACCCAATCTGGCTTATGGTCATGTGGATTTTGTATTTTATCCTGTTCGCAATTACCTATGGTGCCTATTTCAAACGCGGCACCCCGCTTGGGGCGCGCTTGCGGCTTATTGAAGATTGGAGCCGATATATTCTCATTCCGACCCTCACGATTATCGGCCTATCGTCCTTGCTCGGCTACGGCCCGTTCGAAGCTGGCGAGGGGCAAAAATGGTATAGCGCCAAGGTTATGACCTTTGGCATGCTGTTAATCATTGGTGTTATACTGCGTTATGTCATGCATGAATGGCCACAATTGTTTCAAATTCTCGCCGCAGGCCCCAATGATGCAGCCGAAGCCAAATTGGCCAAGTCCATTCGCCTCGCCCGCACGGTCGCCTATATATACTGGGTCGGCATAGCGACGGTCGCTTTCTTTGGTTCGGTGAAGCCGTTTTAATTGACTTAAAAGACATATAACTATAACATTTACCCGAACAGGGAGCGGGAATAGAATGACATCAGCAAAGCCGACTATGGAGATTTCCAGCGAAACCGCACGGCAGATTTTCGAGCGTGTCCACGCCAACACAAAACGCGCGAAATTCGGCTTTGGCAACAAGCTGGCCATTGTCAATGTTGACCCACAAAAGGGTTATACCCGCCCGGATTTATTTCCCAATACCGCCTATATCACCGACCCCAAGCAAATGGACTATATCAACCAAATCTCCAAACTGGCACGGAAGAAAAACTTACCAGTCGTCTGGACACATGTGGCCTATATGGACAATGGGGCGGACGCAGGCATTTGGGGCACCCGTACCGACACGCCGGACAGCTTGCAAAATATCAAATACCGTTCAGAGCGCCACGCATTTGATGACCGTATAGAGATCGATCGGGCGGTGGACGCGGTTTACACCAAACGCATGCCGAGCGCGTTTTTCGAAACGCCGCTACACTCGTTTTTAACCTGGCACAAAGTCGACACGGTTATCGTCACTGGCGGTTCCACGTCGGGTTGTGTGCGGGCAACTGCGGTGGATAGCCTATCGCGCGGTTACCGCACGATTGTGCCGATTGAATGTGTCGCTGACAAACATGAAAGCTACCACTTTGCCAATTTAACAGATTTACAGATAAAATATGCCGACGTGGTCAAGGTCGCCGAAGTGATTGACTGGTTGAACGCTTATGAAAGCTGATCCCAAACTTTATGATTATTGGCCGTATCTAAACCGTCCGAAAATCGTCTGGCCGGGGGGTAAGAAACTGGCTTTTTGGGTTGCGCCCAATATCGAGTTTTATGAACTAGACCCGCCGCCCAATCCCAAGCGCACACCCTGGCCGCGCCCTACTCCGGACATCGTGCCCTATTCTTACCGTGACCACGGCAATAGGGTGGGTCATTGGCGGTTGATGGAATTGATGGATAAATATGATGTACGCGGCTCGGTGTCCCTGTCGACTGCCGTCTGCCAACATCACCCCGAAATTGTCGAAGCTTGTAACGCGCGGGGTTGGGAGTTTTTCTCTCACGGTATTTACAACACACGCTACACTTATGGCATGTCCCGCGCCCAAGAAGACGAGATGATCAAGGACAGTATTGCCACCGTCAAAAAAGCGACGGGGCAACGGGTACGCGGTTATCTCGCCCCTGCCCTGACCCATTCGGAGCATACTATTGAGCTGTTGGCGGAGAACAATATCTGGTATTCGTGCGATCTGTTCCAAGACGACCAGCCCCAACCACTACACACCAAGAAAAAATCCAAGCTTATCTCCATGCCTTATTCATTGGAAGTCAATGATCATTATGCTTTTAATGTCTACGGCCAAAGCGCCGGACAATATGCCGACTTACTCAAGCGACATTTTGATCAGCTTCTGCGCGAAGGGGAGACCAGCGGCACGGTGATGTGCATTCCGCTCCATGCTTACCTGATAGGCCGCGCCCACCGCATCGGCCCGTTCGCCGAAGTGCTGGACTATATCACCAGCCACAAAGACGAAGTCTGGATAACAACGGCGGCGGAAATCGCCGAGTTTTACCGCAAGGAATGCTACGCAGATGCGAAGAAGCATACTAGGCAGGTTAATGGGGAGGGGGGGTAGAAAGTTATGTATACAATCACCATCCCATCCCCTCACCTTGTTCCTCTCCCTATGGGAGAGGAGACGGTGTTGCGTCTATCTTCTTCAACTGTCAATTTAGATGAGAGACGAAAGCCAAACTTAGCCTCTCCCATAGGGAGAGGCGCGCGACAGCGGGTGAGGGGATGGGATGTTGATGGGGTACACACATGACCCTACCTAAATCATATCTTAAATATCCCAAACGCAAAAAGGGTATGGATCATAGCCTGTATCCTTATAGTAATATGTTTGAGCGTCCGCCTATCACTTGGCCGGGGCGGCGGAATGTTGCGCTTTGGGTAACGGTAGCGCTGGAGTATTTTCCGCTAATTTCAAACACCAAAGCTCCGTTTAAAGCACAAGGTAATATGGTCACGCCTTACCCAGACTACCGCACTTATACGGCGCGGGAATATGGTAATCGGGTCGGTATTTTTCGTATTTTGAAAGTGTTTGATAAATTAGGTATCAAAGCAAGCTTCCCGACCAATACGGCATTGGCCAATCGCTATCCATTCTTAATCAACGAGATCGCGAAGCGCGGCCATGAATTTATCGGCCACGGCACGGATATGAATGCGCTGCATTACGGCGGTATGGATATAGATAGTGAACGCAAGCAGATAAAAAACGCACTAAATGGCTTGCGCAAAGCCACCGGGCAAGACGTGACGGGCTGGCTCTCCCCTGCCCGCTCTGAGAGTGAAAATACATTGGCGCTATTGGCGGAACAGGGCACAGAATATGTTTGCGACTGGGTCAATGACGATATGCCTTACAGAATAGGAAGTGATAAAAAACTTATTGCTATGCCCCACACACTGGAGCTTGAAGACAGGCAGCTTTTGGTCAATCTTGGGCAAGACGAAACCACATGGAAAAACCAAATCCTGACGGCATTTGACTGCTTGCACCGCGAAAGCAAAACCCACGGCGGGCGGATATTGCACATCTCTCTAACGCCCTATGTCATAGGGCAGGCTTGGCGCATTAAAACCTTATATGACACGCTGGAAATCCTGATGGAAACCGGATGGGTATGGAATGCGGCGGGTGCGGAAATTGCTCATGAATGGAGAACGCAGCAATGACCCTTCCGCATAACCTCCCTCTTGACGGCATCACCGTCATCGAATTTACCCATATGGTCATGGGGCCTGCGGTCGGCGCTATCCTTGCTGATTTGGGCGCGGAC
>JAKIUV010000069.1 GCA_021647375.1 Robiginitomaculum sp. | reverse complement strand
TATCCACTGTGAAAATCTCCCGGTCCTCCCGTTAAAACAGAAAAACCTTAAAGTGGACGACTTTTACGCCGCCCGCGAGGACACAATACCCTCGCTACAGTGGACGAATATTGCACCGCCGTTCACATAATCTAAAGGTTCTCGGTGAACCAACCGCCAAACACCGACGGCGCGAACGGTTTGGCGGTACAGAAAAAGCCGTCAAATGGCGCGCCGCCTTCAATACTGACGGACATTTGATGCGGTCTGGTATTACCCTCATTTCGGGGAATTTATCGAGCGCATACCCCAGCGTTTCCCTATGAAATGGTTTTCGGATTGCGAAGCCGTAAACGTCGCGCCCCTTTATGCGGACGTAAAAGCAGCTAAAACAGAAGCACGTTAAATGCCTGTTTCTTGGTCATATTCTTTTTGGGTTTACCGCTACCGAAAAGCGCCGCGTTTATAGAGTTTCCATGCCAGTACTGGTGACCACAAGACCGGGTGTTTACGTTGGCTTGGCGTTACGTCTATGGTTACGCCAGAATGGGATTTTAGTTTGTGTAGGGCGTAGTCCAGGCCGCCGTCGAATGTGCTTGCGGTGTTGAGGATGCGGATGGCAGCCATGATTTTACCGAAGATGCGGCGGGCGAACCATGCCGATTTTTTGGCAGTTTTGGATATGATTGAATGTGGCGGTAGGGTGTGTGCGCCATCTTGGTTTGGCGCGCCGTACAGGATTGCCATTAGGGCGTCATAGCGGGTCTGGTACCTGGTGACGATTTCTTCTGATCTGGTGTCGGATCTTTCCGGGCGTAGTTCGGTTTTATAGCTCTCTAAGAAGCCCCGCGCCCAAAATTTGGTGGCGGTAATGGGGCTATCAACCAGCGGACTGGTTTGCTTGGCTATATGTTCTACGGCATCTGCCCGCGCCGTTTGAATGCGGGTGTGTGTGGTTTGATCTTTGGCAAATAATAGCACGCAAGGTTGGGAGAACCGCCCCCAAACCATAGAGAGAAATGCTCGGCCCGTACATTTGCGCTCAAAGGCGGGTAAGGATATAATCGAATATTTACAGGTAGATAACGTGCCATCTTCGTTTTGATTTTCCAAATAATAGACGGCGGGCGGTATCATCCAGTTGAGTAATACCCGCACCGGATTTTTGTGGGTCTTGCGGTAGCTGTCTACCAATACATAGAAATCCAGTATTTTGTCCGGGTCGTTCATAGCGCGTAAGGAGGAACCGTAATACAGGAATGCCTGCACGCGGTTTTCATGCCGGGCTTTGATTTTGTCGCACATAGCGGTGACATTTGGTGTTGGTAGTAACTGTTCCGCGTCCAGAATTTTTATAATAGCTTGCTTGGTCATATTATTTGATAAACTTTAATGGCTTGGTGGCAAAGAGCGAAATTGGCGCATTAGTCTGCGGCAGGAATTCACCATCGAGTACCACTTCGCCGGACAATTGTATAATGGCATTACCCACATTCCAGCTCTGGAACCCGTCGCGTTTGAGTTTGACGGCGGCGGCGGCGGATTGTCCGGGCAAGAGCATACGCGCAACATTACGCACCACATTCCGAGCGTCTTTGCCTGCGTGGGTAATCATTAGCTTTCCGTCCCCTGTGCCCCAAAAAGGCTTCAGGCCAATCATCAAGCGCGGCAAGGTGGTCGCGACTGTAATAATATGGTCACCTTCTATCCAAGCGGTGTCGAGGTTCAGGGACAGCGGCGAGGGTTTAAGAATAGTGTCCCGCTCGACACCGCGCCCGAACAGGACTTTCAACAAAGTATTACGCACCGCAGCAGAGCCGCCAATGCCTTTGGTGTGGACATGCTCGGCGCAATAGCGTGTGGCGGCGGGCAGGGCGCCTGTGGACAGTAAGAAACCATAATGAGCCTTGTCGGCGTCTTCCGCCTTGGCACCGAGCATTGGCATTTTGACGATTTTTTGGTCTTGCGGATTTTCGGCTAGGGTTTTGATTTTTTTAGCCGTAGGTCGTTTAAGGCCGACATGGGCGGCCACTAAATTGGTCATGCCGCCCGGCAGGAGCGTGAAACAGGGTAGTTTATCCACGTCTGGCTGTTGTGCCATAAATGCGCTCAATACGCCGTGAATAGTGCCGTCGCCGCCCTCGACGAAAATATGCTCGCGCCCTGTCGCCAATATATCGGCTACCGCAGAGGGTAGGGTACCGAATGTGCCTAGCATATAACAATTGGTTTTTGAGGTGACGCCTGCGCGCACCAAGTCCGAGCCACGCTTGGCGACCGTGTGGCTTTGGGGGTTGATGATAAATACAGGGTTCGGCATAGGGGCGGGTCTACATGGATAAATCTTCGGTCTTGAGCGCTAGATAACTGCCCACAAGACCAAAAATTGCCAGCGGTAGCACCACGGCCCAAGCAATAGATAGCCCGCCTGATACCGCAAATGTCGACAGTGCGCCGTCCAAAATTAAATAAATAAATCCGGCGGCTATGCCGGTAATCAAAGCTTTGTCGCCCGTTTCCTCGCGCCCGGTTTTTTGCATAATCGGTACGGCGCACAAAAGGAGTATCAGTGCCGCTAGTGGCCGGGTGATGCGGTGAAGATACCAAAACCCATAGGCAAAACCGGGGCTGGAGCCTGAATTGCCTTCTGTGCGAAATTTGCGCATATCGCCAAGGGCAAGGTCGCGCGGGTCTGCGGCGAGTTTGGCAATGCTATTGGGTGTTTGCTCACTGAGCCATCTGGTAAAAGGGGCAGGGGTGAAGCGGTCGCGCGATGTGGTGCGTTCGACGCCGTCCAAAATCCATATTTTTTGCGTATAATCATATGTTGCTTTTTGAACCCAACTGATAATAGACACTTGCCCGTTTTCTTCTTGGTCAAAAAACTGCAATTCGGTCAGGGTTTCCATATTTGGGCGTCCGGCGGCGCGGACAATACGCGAGCCGTCCTGAAGCCACAGGGGTTTATCTTCGCTGATGGAGGTGCGTTTATATTCGCCGACCCCCCAAGCCTGTAATGCACGCACAGAGGGGGGCATAGCCGTATTGATAAATAAAACCGCAAGCGCTGTGACGCCGACAACTGCAGGCGTGAGCATGGCAACTTGTTTGGGCACAGAAAAGCCGAAACCGATCAAGGCTACCAATTCATGCTGACGAATCAATTTCACATAAGTCAGGAGCATGGCAACGACCACGGTAAACAACAAAACCCGGTCAAAAATAACGGGCGCACGATAGAGCATGTATTCGAACGTAGCCGCACCACTACGTTCGCTAGCAGCGATTTCGTTACTGTTTGCGAGTGAGTCGAGCAGGCCGATCAGAATGAGGAAGCCGAATGTGACAACCAGCCATGAGAAAACGAAAGTCCTGGAAATATAAACCGCCATACGGATCATGATGGTGTCCCCGCATCCGTTTTGGACGACCCTGAAAAGGGGATGAGCGCCCGTACGCCTTT
The DNA here is from genome assembly GCA_021647375.1 of Robiginitomaculum sp. GTDB lineage: Bacteria > Pseudomonadota > Alphaproteobacteria > Caulobacterales > Maricaulaceae > Robiginitomaculum_A. The sequence continues at coordinate 10,631 of JAKIUV010000069.1, read as the reverse complement.
GCGGATGTCTTTGATCACGTCAGCCGTAAATATCGACAGTGTAGCCAGTGGGGGTTGCCCCATTCGCACGGCACTGTTGCTAAATAGGAATATGGCAGAGAGGGTAACCACACCCATGAGCGGCCAAATACCCATCCACGGGGCTATATCACCCCTAGCGCCCATTTTTTGGCCAAATTCCAGCGCTTTTTGTAAGGTAACCAGAGAAACTATGCCTACCACAATACCAGCCGAAGACGGGTTACGCCCGTAATTAATACCGAATGGCACGGCGATAAACGGTATCAGAAACAATAGATACACTCGTGCCATGCGCAGGTGTAGGGCGGCGTTATTGGTGCTGGCAGATATGCTGGTGAAAGCCTTACCATCCCGGTTTTTATAAAGCTCGCTCGACGTCAATTCGCGTTCGTCATTGCCGCGTGCGCGGAATGTATTGCCTGAAATGCTGCCGGCCACCGAGCTGATTTCAAAGCCAAGTTGGCCTTTGATCAATTTTTCAGGCGTGATTTGAAAGCTGTCACCGTTAGAGAGTTGCAAAACGGGTTGTTCTGTTTCATCGCGAACAATAAGAGCACCTTTAGAAGCGGTTGTAATTCGCAAGCCGTCGTTTTTCAGCTTCTCATAGATGAAAATAGGCCCGCCGCCAGGGCCAACATAGAAAGTTGTGTTGCCAACTTTGGTGAACTTGCCCTCACGGAGCACGGCAGCGAATGATTTTTGCCCGACCGAATGCACCACTTCACGGTAACCGTACCTGCCAAGCGGCTGCATATAACCCTCAAGCAGAAGATTAAATCCCATAAGCACAATAGAGATTAGGATAAAGGGTTTTGTCATGTGAAATAGTGAAATGCCAGAGCCAAATGCCGAGGTGAGTTCCGATGAGCGCGACATTCTGTCGATTGTAATGATCGTGCCGAGCATTAAGGCCATAGGGATTGCGATACCGAGATAATGGGGCAGTAAATTGATCACCATTTGTGTAGCATCACCCGCAGGGCGTGTTGAGGCAGACACTACTTCAAAAATCCGCAAGAGGCGTTCCAGCAACAATACGGCTAACGCGAACAGAATCAAACCGCCAATAGTCCGCAGGGCACTGCGCATAATGTATTGATTCAACTGTCCCAAAACTGTATAATCACCTTTACAACGGGGCTGGCCATATTCATATGGATTTTGACACATATAGCTTGCCCAACCCGAAAATGCTATAATTTGTTTAGATTTAACTGATAACGTTTCTATATGATGAACATAAGAACTCGCAACACTTTCCTTGCAACGGCGCTGTTATTTGGTGCCGCATTATCGCTTGTATTTGCGGGGAAGGCGTCTGCTAGCGCGGAAGAGCACGCAAACCATGTGCGGAGTCATGCTGATTTGGAAATTTACGACTTCGAAGCGCCAGATGCTTGTGACCCAAAAGCCAACCAGGTGCGTATTACAGTGACAGGGCTGACGGGCGGCGGTATATTAACCGTTGAACTTTATAATGACCCTGACCACTTCTTGTCCAAAGCGGGTAGAGTGCGGCGCGTGCGTGTGCCGGCGGGTGTTGGTGAGCAAATCGTTTGTATGAATTCAAATGTATTGGGACGCTTTGCTGCTGCGGCTTACCATGATGTTGACGGTAATCGTAAACTGAAAAAAAACATGTTCAAATTACCACGCGAGCCGATTGGACTTTCCAATAACCCCAAAGTTAAAGCTTTGAAATTTCCCAAATTTTCTGATAGCTCCTTTGAACTAGTCATGGGCGGTACCAATATAACCCTTGAACTTGTCGACTTAAAAAAGCAAAAGAAAGCTGAAAAAACGGCACGTAAACGGGAGCGCGCCGCGAATAAAGAATAAGCGAGGCGGCATTGACGAATTTTGAGCAATCTACAGGTATTACGATTGTGTCGGTAACGGATAAACCACAGCTCAAGCAGTTTTTGGACTTGCCCTATGATTTGTATCGGGGCGAAGCGAATTGGATTGCGCCCTTACGCTTTGAACGTGCCGTGCAGATTGACCCTGATAAAAACCCAGCCCTCATAGGTGTTGAAACCCAGTTATTCCTCGCCATGCAAGCTGGTGAGGTGGTTGGCCGTATCGCCGCTATTAAAAATCCGCACCATGTGGAGCATCACAAGGACGGTGCCGGGCATTTCGGTTATTTTGACTGCCAGCCAGACCCTAAAATAGGGCAGGCGCTCATGGATGCGGCGGCGGGCTGGTTGAGCGAGCGCGGCTTGACCAAAATCGTCGGGCCGTATCAATACACGATTTACGAAGAAGTGGGCTTGCTGGTCGACGGATTTTATACCCCGCCGGTTATCATGATGCCTTATGGCCGTGCTGATTATCCTAAAATGCTCGAAGACATGGGCTTTACCAAGGCCGTAGATATGATTGCCTATTGGGCGGATATACATGCAGGTTATCCGCGCCCGAAAATCGTCGATACCATGTTGGCGAATATAGAAAACGATCCTGATATTACCGTGCGGCCCATGCGCAAGGGCAAATTTCTCGAAGAAGTTCAAATGGCTATGGAAATTTTCAACGATGCATGGGCGGATAATTGGGGGCATGTATCCCTAAGCGATGCCCAAATTAAACATATGGCCAATGAGCTAAAGCCTGTCATAAGCCAAGATTTCTTCTGGGTCTGTGAATATAAAGGCGAACCAGCCGCATTTATTCTCATGGTGCCGAATGTCAACGAGGCTATCAAGGATTTGGACGGCAAATTACTACCTTTTGGCTGGGCTAAGTTGCTCTACCGTTTGAAGGTCAAGGGCGTTAAATCGGCGCGTATTCCGCTCATGGGTGTGCGCCGCGAATTTCAGCGCAAACGTACCGGCCTGTCTATGGCGGCATTCCTTAGTGAGAAAGTATTCGAAATGGGGCGCAAGCACGGCTATACCCATGTGGAAATGGGCTGGATATTAGAGAGCAATAAAAGCATGATCCGCATTATCGAGCAAGCTTTGGGCGTGCCGTACAAAACCTACCGCATGTATGAAAAGAAAATTTCATGATAGGAATAATGAAATTATCTGGAGATTATATCCCCTCACCACGCTGTCGCGCGCCTCTCCCCATGGGAGAGGCTAAGTTTGCCAAACTATCACCGTTCATAAGTAGCAGCAAAAAATTACAAGGCACCGTCTCCTCTCCCATGGGGAGAGGAACAAGGTGAGGGGGTGTGACGGTAAAGGCATAAATGTCCTTATACTAGCTGGCCAGCGGGCTGGGGTGGTTGATCCTTTGTTGGTGGATACGGGCGCGGAATGGAAGGCATTATTACCCATATTAGATATACCTATGACCGATTATGTGTTGGCGGCTTTGGATGCTAGCGGCGGCTTAGCCAAACCTTATTGGGTCAGTGGTCTCGATAAAAATTTAATTGATAAAGACCTCAATCAATCCCCGTCCGAGGGCGGGCCAGCCAGTAGTGTGGTTGTGGCGGCGCAGGCCGGATTACCTTATCCGTTCATGGTGACAACCTGTGACCATCCGCTTTTGACATCGGATATTGTCGAGCATTTCTTGCGCGAAAGCAAAACTTCGGGCGCGGACTTTACACTTGGTTTGGCGGTTAAAGATGTTATCCAGCCAGCCTATCCAGATGTGAAGCGTACTTATTTGAAATTCAAAGATCAACATGTTTCGGGCTGTAATTTATTCTACATCGCCAACGGAAAAGGCCTCGAAGCCATCAAGTTTTGGCGCGCCGCACAACATGATCGCAAGAAGCCAATTAAGCTGGCACGTAGGCTTGGTATTGGCATGTTACTAAAATATATCACGGGCGGATTAACGCTAGAAATCGCTTTCGAACATGCGTCTAAATCATTGAATATAAATGCTAAACCTATCATATTGCCGTTCGCAGAGGCGGCGATAGACGTGGATAAACCATCTGATCTTGCGCTGGTTACGGAGATTTTACGCAAGCGTAATATGGGCAGAACCTAGTGAATGAAGATTTAAGCATTAAAGAAAAAGGTACGGTCGGACGCAGGGTCGCCGCCAACACTGGATGGATGGTAGGGGCGAAAGCTTTGGCCGCAATAATCGGTCTTGGCTCGCTCGTCTTGTTGACCCAAAACCTGCCGATTGCTTCGGTTGGAATCATTTTATTCCTGCACGCTTATATGTTATTTTTTGCGGAAGTGGCGACTTTCCAATCTTGGCAAGCAGTTATCCGTTTCGGCACCCATGATGTAGAGCAAGGCGATACCAATGCGCTTGGGCGCTTGCTCAGATTTTGCATAGCGCTGGATTTTGTCGGGGCTATGGTCGCATTTATTTTGGCCATTATTGGTTTGATTTTTTTGGATTTTATCCTGCCGCACCTTCCTTCGTTTCAAGAGAAAAACGGGCTGGTTGATGTTAGCCAATTGACCCAGCTTGGCATGATATATTGCTTGGTTATCCTCGTACATCAAGGCGGCGCATCTACTGGTGTGTTTCGGCTGTTTGACAAATTTAAACCTTTGGCCTTACAGGTCTTGGTAATGCCCGTGTTCCGGCTTATTGGCGTTATTATAGCGGTAATGAACGGGGCGGGGTTATATGGGTTTTTAGCGGCGTGGTTTGTTGGCTCGGTTTTGGGCTATTTGTCCTTGCCGTTACTGGCCATAATGGAGCTTAAGTCACGCAATTTAATGAAAACCGTATTTAGCGAGTGGCCTAAGCTAAGAACCCAACGCAAAGGCATGTGGCCATTTGTCTGGAAAGCTAATATTGATGCTTCGCTGGCCACAGGTACAACCCATTTACCGCTCTTACTCGTAATGCCCATATTTGGGCCGGCATTTGTCGGCGCCTATAAGGTCGCCGAAGAAATTGCGCGCCTGCTCTCCGAAGGCGTGTTATTGCTCGACCGGGTGATATATCCTGAATATGCCCGCATGATGGCTCGCGGGCAAAGTGCCCATATTTGGCGCATTGTCATTAAAGCGGGCGCGATTATGCTGGGCGGCGGATTGGTCTTGTCTGCGGTGGTGGCACTCATCGGCCCTAGTGTTATTCCTATCGTGTTCGGAGTCGAGTATAATGACGCGGTTATCTTGTCTATTTTATTGGTATTGGCGGCGGCCTTAATGGGGGTGGCGGCTCCGCTTTATCCCGTGTTCTTTGCCGCTGGCAAACCGGGGCGTGCCATATATGCGCGGCTCGCTGGCTTGGTCTTGTATGTGGTGCTGATATTTGCTCTAAGCGCATGGTTAGGTAAAACCGGGCCGGGCTGGGCAGCCATTGGCGGCAATCTATTGGCGGTGATTTTAGCGGCATGGCTGGTGAAAAAGACTTTGAGGAAAGCATGACTAAGAGACACATAGCCATATTTGACCTCGACGAAACCTTGACCAAAAAAGGTACGTGGGGGCGGTTCGTCACTGGAACGCTTAGGGGGAAGCCGTTGAAATGGATACCGTTTTTTATCTCTACGGTTTTCTCGCAAATACTATATATGCTAAAATTTGGCCCCCGCGAGCATGTCAAAGAAAACATGATGCGCTGGACTTTGTCTGGTCGTTCACGGGCGGAACTAGAGAAACTCGCCGCCGATTTTTCCGATAATGAAGTGGCCGTAGGGTTGCGGATCCGCGCAAATGACATGCTGGAGAAACACCGCGTCGCAGGTGACCGCATCATCATAGCAAGCGCCGCCGTTGATCTTATTGTTGACCCGATTGCGGATAGGCTAGGTATTGCCGAGCGAGTTTGCACCAAGATGGCCTATGATAATAAGGGTAAATTATCGCGCAAATTAGGCGGTATGAATTGCTACGGGGTGGGCAAGTTGACTATGGTGCGGGAATATCTTGAGCAAGACCCAGGCTTTGACCGTGCGCAAACCCATATCACAATGTACTCAGATAGTCGTTCTGACCTTGATATTATGCGCTGGGCTGATGTAGGTATAGCCGTAAACCCAAGCCCGCGCCTCGCTGCGGTGGCGGAACAATACGGTTTTGAAATCCAAGATTGGGATAAGGAATAAAAGTATATGCGTCTATTGAGCACAATGATGAAACGGTTCGTCCAGACGGGCGCATTGACCGTTATAGATGTGGACGGAAACACCCATAAATTTGGCCCTGAAACAGTCGCGGTGGGGGATCCATCGGTCACAATTAAACTGCACGATAAAAAGCTTTACCGGGATCTGTTTTTAAACCCTGAGCTTCGTGCTGGTGAAGCTTATATGGACGGGACATTGACCGTCGAAGAGGGGACAATCCGCGATTTTCTAACCTTATTTGCTATCAACTCCAGTAACTTACGTGGGCATCCTTTGCAAAAGTCTATTCGCAAGTTTTATAAACGGGCGAAACGCTTTCATCAGGTGAATTCGAAAACCAGCTCCAAAGCTAATATGGCGCATCATTACGACCTTTCTAATGATTTTTACCAGCTTTTCCTTACGGATGACATGACATATACATGCGCTTATTATGAGCGCCCAGGCATGCCTCTTACCGAAGCACAGACGGCTAAAAAACGGCATATTGCGGCTAAAATGAACATTCAACCTGGGGATAAAATTCTTGATATTGGTTGTGGTTGGGGCGGTATGGCAATTTATCTGGCACAAAATTTTGATGTCCATGTCATCGGCGTCACCCTATCCAGACAGCAATATGAATTGGCGGTTGAGCGGGTAAAAGAATTGGGGCTAGAGGATAAAATCGATATTCGCTACCAGGATTACAGGGATGTTGAAGAACGGTTTGAGCGGATTGTCTCGGTCGGTATGTTTGAGGCGGTCGGGGTGCCCCATTTCAAAGAGTTTTTCGACAAAGTATCTGATTTATTAACGGACGACGGGGTCATGCTTTTGCATTCCATTGGTCGGCGCGGCGGCCCCGGATCGACGGCGCGCTGGATCCGCAAGTATATTTTCCCCGGCGGCTATTCTCCGGCGCTGTCCGAGACCATAGCAGTGGTCGAACAATCCGGTCTGTGGATAACCGATATTGAAATCCTGCGCCTGCATTACGCAGAGACCTGCCTGGCGTGGGAAAAGCGCTTCCAAGCCAACCGCGTCAAAGTGTCCTCTATGATGGACGAGAGGTTTTGTCGTATGTGGGAGTTCTATTTAATTATCAGCGAGCTTTCGTTCCGTCATGGCAAAAACATGAATTTTCAAATGCAATTGACCAAGAGCAGACATGCATTACCGTTCACGCGAGATTATATGGGCAAGAATGAAGCGAAGTTACGGCGGAAAAACAAGAAGTGATTATGGCAAATGTAGACGACATAAAGATTGACGACAAGCAGACCCAAGAGATTTTGGCACCTGAGCGCCCGAAATCTATCTCCAATCCGCGCAGACGCTTCGTTAAGAAATTCGGCAAGAAAGCCCTGCAAACTATTTCGCGTATCCAAGCCAAGCAATCCCTCGTACCGACAACACCGTTCATCGGTATTGAGCATTTCGACTTCCTTCCGCAATTCGCCGAAAATTGGGAGAAAATTCGCGATGAAGCTCGCGAAGTCCTCAAATACCGCGACGATATTCCGGGCTTTGAGGATGTCTCCCCCGATCAATACCGTATCGCCAAGAAAAACCAGTGGAAGACATTTGTGCTGCACGGTTTTGGCACGCGGCTGGAGAAAAATGCACAACTTGCCCCCTTCACAACCAAGCTGTTGGAGACCATTCCCAATCTGCAAACCTCTTGGTTTTCTATCCTCGCACCCGGCTATCATATCCCGGCACATAAAGGCGTGACCAAGGGTATTGTGCGTGGGCATCTTGGCTTGATTATTCCGAAAGATTATAAGAAGTGTCGCATTCGTGTCGGTGACGTTATCAACCCATGGCAAGAGGGTAGCTTGTTTGTCTTGGATGATACCTATGACCATGAAGTTTGGAATGATACTGATGAAGAGCGCGTTATTTTGCTGTTCGATTGGGATCGTCCCATGAAGTTCTGGGGCAAGTTCTGGAATGGCCTTATGATGCGCATCATGAAAATGACTGCCTATTACCAAGACCCAAAAAAGAACCTAGCCGACGCCGAAACCCGCATGGAAGCCGCAATAAAACGCGCCGATGCCAATATGGAAAGCTTGGGGGATTAGGGTCGTCTAGGCTCAGATCTTCCAGAAAGCCTTGTCGAACTTGTAGATACATCCTATTGTTTTATGAGAAAGTTGATGGAGACTGGGGATGTTCAGATTAGAACAGAGGTTTTTGAATTTTGTAGACTTCGGTGCTTTGTGGCTTTACGACGCTGAGCCTGAAATAGAGTTTTCTCATTTTGAACAATTTGTTTGGGAAGACATCACCTTTGGTAACAATACATTTTTAAGCGACAAGCCACTTTTCGTGGATGACTATGCAGGCGATACCAGCACCACAGGCGTACTGAGTGTCAACGGCGCGAGTATTGCGGGGCATATTGAAAATGGCAGCGATGTCGATTGGTTTCTCATCGATAACCCTGCTGGTGTTGATCAGCTAACATTGGACTTTACATCTGATTCTGCCATAGGGGTTGTGTTTAACCTTGTCGCTGTAAATTCTAGTGGTGTTACAATACAAACAACGCATGTCGTTACAGAGATTAATGGCTCTGCTGGTATCACCTTGCCTGACCTTGGGGCGGGCGTAACATTTTATCTTGAGTTAGTGGCGACGGAAGACTTTGCTCATGATTACAATCTGACCCTTTCAGGTGTGAATGATGATTTTTCAGGAGATGTGAGCACAGCTGGTGTTGTAAATTTGGGTGTTATCTCTTCAGGGATCATCGAAGTAGAGGGCGATCGTGATTGGTTTGCTTTTACGGGTACAGCTGGCGACGTTATGGAATTTGCCGTTTTCACGCCCAACCAAAACACCAATTTTGAGGTGATTTTCACGATACGAGATTCTAATGGTGATGTGGTCGATGTTTTTGATTCTACTCCGCTGACCCTTTACAATCAATTGTCATTTATTGTGCCGACAAATGGCACCTATTATATTGATGTGACTTCTAGCCCAGGTTGGGCGAATGGTAGTATTGATCCCACATATGGACAATATGATATTATATCGCTTGTTTCGGCATTGCCATCCGCCCTCGCACCATTTTTTCCGATTGCTTATGTGCCCTGGTCACCACTACCAGATATAGGTGCGCGGCCAACGGTTCCGTCTGAGGCTAATCCTATATTCATTTCGGGAGATGTGATTTATGACGCCAACAGTGTCGTGTATACGGGGTTTGGAGATTTTCTCGGAACATTGGTAAGTCTTGATGGTATCGAAGCTACGTTGATTAACCGAGGGCGAATTCATGTGGAGGATGCTTATGGCTTTTTAGAACATCCTGATACGCCCATTGCTTCTGGTTCACATGCCTATGCAGTCGTGGGGGGTAATGGTGACCTCTTTCGCAATGAAGGTGAAGTGTATGCGGTATCATCGCTCTATGACGCGGTTGGTTTTTTTGATTTCACTGGACCTTCTACCTTATTTGAAAATTTAGGGAGTATAGTTGCCGTGAGCGCATTTGGTAATGCATTAGGTGCGGATAGTATTAACCCTTCTGGCAGTCACTTTAATTCCGGTGTAATCTGGGCGTGGGCCGGTGGAACTGCCGAAGGGTTCAAGTTAAATAACGGCGGCACTTTTAATAACTCAGGCACTCTTATTGCTGATGGTTTTGCGGGCGCAATTGGTTTGGGTTTAGGGGATTTTTCGAGTTCGGTAACAAATTCCGGGTCGATTTTGGCTAATTCTGTCTCGGCTGGCAGTATCGGCATATTTGCATTTGCGGACAACGGCGTGGGCGGTAGCAATAGCGAGCAAATTACCATTAATAATTCAGGCTTAATTCAAGCGGATTTTGCCATTGTTTCTCGTCAAGATGAGGATTTATCAGCAACCAAATTTACGAACATTAACAATACCGGGACTATCACAGGCATAATTCTTCTGGAATTTGGTTACGACATTATCACGAACGACAATCTCATTAACGGTGATATTTTCATGGGCGGTGGAAATGACCAATATAATGGCGCCAACGGGCAGTTAATTGGGGCACTGTTCTTGGGGGACGGGAATGACCAAGCGAACGGTGGTGCCGGTTCGGATACATTCAACGGTGGTGCCGGTTCGGATACATTCAACGGCGGTGCAGGTGATGATAGTCTGAACGGCGGGGCTGGCCAAGACTTCCTCAATGGTGGTGTAGGAAATGACATGCTGACGGGCGGGGCTGGGGTTGATATGTTTTTGATTATTAGCGAAAATGGTCATGATACAATTACGGACTTTCAGATTGGAATAGACCGGATTGAATTTGCGGATGGGCTTTATAGCTTTGCGCAATTAAGCATTTTTCAAAGTGGCGCTGATGCCATTATCAAGACGGGCAGTGGCACAATCACATTAATCGGTATCAATGTCGCTGATTTAGATGCTGCGGATTTTTCATTCCGCTTAGTACCAGCCTCACCACCTGTAGCATCTGTCGACATCACCAAAACCGCTAAGCCAACTGAATCCGAGCAACCGGATGAATTCATTTTCACCGATAAGCCTATTGTATCTGATGATAAGTTTGCTGACACCGTTGTCGAAGACTTTGTACAGAATCAAAATGTTATAACTTCACTGC
>JAKIUV010000068.1 GCA_021647375.1 Robiginitomaculum sp. | reverse complement strand
AAAGCAAAAGCCCATTGGCGCGGCGTACAATCAAACCATCCTCTTTATGGCGGCGCAAAATGGCTGTAAGTTCACGCCGTTGTTCAGAAGATAATTTAAAAAACCCATGCATAAAAAGCCTTAGAATCAACTTTTAATAAAAGAGCAAGCAAAAACTGGGTTATTCAGGATTCCGAGTATAAACAAAAAAACGCGCATTTACTCCCTACAAACTTTCACAAAACGCCACGATAATCTCTGACAGTTCTGTGGGGACATCTTCTTGTAGGAAATGGCCGCCGCCTTTGAGGATTTGGTGCGGTTGGCCTTTGCAACCCGGGACGCATTTTTGGAAAATCTTATCAGCGCCTTTGGTTATGGGGTCTTGGTCGGAGAACACACTTCATTTTCGAACCTATCTAAATGCAGATAGCCCTCGCAATAGCATTGCCCAATACTTATATAAGCGAGGTGAGCTTATGGAGTTTTTATGTCTGCACAGTCTTTTGTACACCGGATTACCGCGCCTGAAATTACGGCGCGTAAGGGCAAAGAGCCTATCGTCTGCCTGACCGCCTATGATGCCCCTATGGCAGCAATAGTTGACGAGTATTGCGATCTGATTTTGGTCGGGGATAGTGTTGGTATGGTGGTTCACGGATTGTCGTCCACCGTTGGTGTGACTTTGGAGATGATGATATTGCACGGGCAGGCCGTGATGCGGACTTCTAAAAAAGCCCTTGTTGTCGTTGACCTGCCGTTCGGTTCTTACGAGGACAGTGTAGAAACCGCCTTTAAAAGCGCATCGCGTGTGCTGATGGAAACTGGCTGTCAGGCGATTAAAATCGAGAGCGGTTCCTATGCGCCTGCAACCATTAGCTATTTGACCGAGCGCGGCATTCCGGTCATGGCGCATGTGGGGCTGCGCCCGCAATCGGTGAATGTACTGGGCGGCTATCGTGCCAGAGGTCGCGACCAGAAAGTCGCTACAGAAATCATCAACAATGCCGTAGCCGCCGCCGAAGCCGGTGCCTTTGCCATAGTCGTCGAGGGGGTAAACACTAAACTCGCTGAACAAGTTACCGAAGCCATTCATGTGCCGACCATAGGTATTGGCGCGTCAAAGCATTGCGACGGTCAAATATTGGTGACCCCCGACATGCTCGGCATGTTCGATTGGACGCCAAAATTTGTCAAAAAATTCATGGACTTAAAAGGCGAGAGCGAAAAGGCGGTTAAAGCCTACGCCGAACAGGTAAAAGCCCGCGCATTCCCGTCCAAAGAATATACCTACAAATTTGATGCGCAACCTGCGAAAAAAACGCCTAATAAAACCCCGAATAAAATCAAGTAAAATATGGACAAGACTTCATGTGCTATTGTATTGCACACGGGTGCGCCCTCCTATAGGTTCGCGCGATAATTTGAGATAGCATGCGCTTTAAAATGAGCGCTTTAGAATAGGGGCCAAAATTGGTCGATTTTATCAACGAAGTTGAAGAAGAACTGCGCAAGGACAAGTACAACCAATTGCTGCGTAAGTTTGGGCCGTATATTGTCGCCGTGATTTTTATGATTGTGGCTGTGACGGGCTATACGGAATACAATAAAAGTAAAATTTCCAACACCGCAAAATCCGCTTCTGCCGCCTATGTAAGTGCGAGCAAAGTTGAGGCAAGTGGTGATTTACAAGCCGCAATAAATAAATTCACAGCCCTAGCCAGTGTGGCACCGGACGGCTATGCAGGTTTGTCTCTAACCCGTGCGGCTGGACTGAAAGTACAGCTCGGCGACATGGACGGAGCCGTAAGCCTGTTTGATCAAGCGGCTGAAAAATTCAGCCACCCTATCCACAAAGATTTAGCCAGTTTAAAGGCCGCATATATATTGCTTGACCAAGGGCGCTATGATGATGTGCAGGCACGGGCTGGCCAACTTGCATTAGACGGGGCGCCTTACGCAGATTTGGCCAAAGAACTTTTAGCACATGCGGCGCTTAAGTCTGGAGACACAGCAACTGCGCGCACACAATTTGCCTATCTGTCCAATGCCCCGGGCGTGCTGGGGGGTGTTAAATCCCGTGCGGGGCAAGCCCTTGCCTTGATAGCCGCAAACCGGGCCGTAGAGACCCCAAAGATAAAAATACCTGATCTAGAATCTCCCATACCAAACCGACCGGAGACAACCGAGCAATCTTCTCAGGACAATAAAGATGAGCAGGAATAATGATGAATAATTTGACGAAAAACCCGCGCACAGAGTTGGGCTATAAATTAAGCCAAAAACTTAAAATGTGGACAATTTTGCTTGCAAGTTCTGCACTTTTAGCAGGATGTTCGACCATTTCTAAGGTCACCGATGCGGTTAACCCGTTTAATGGTTCAAAGGAAGCTGACCAAGGCGACATTCCGACAGATCCAGAGCGGATTTCTATTTTGACTTTGGACGATAATTTGGAAATCAAAGGCACAATCTTGCCGTCCGAAATCGTCTTGCCGCCCGCCTATACCAACCCGGATTGGCCACAAACAGGTGGCTATGCAACCCATTCGGTGCAACACACAAATGCGCCGGGCACCTTGTCGCGCCTGTGGCAAAAAAGTGTGGGCAAAGGCTCTTACCGTAAAGGCCGCGTTGTTGCTTCTCCTGTTGTTGCAGGTGGCCGTATCTATACAATGGATGCTGCCAACCGTATTTCTGCCCTGGACGCGGAAACGGGCAGCAAGATTTGGGATTATAAAATTGCGGTCACAAGCAAAGGCAAAACAAGACGCGGCAAAACCAGTATTATTGACCGTATCAAAGACCCGCTCACATTAGGCGAAAAAGGCGGCAAGGACAAAGAAGCCGTCGGCGGCGGTGTAGCCGTTGCTGATGGCCGCGTCTTTGCCACATCCGGCTTTGGCGTTATTATGGCATTTGACGCCGTAAGCGGCAACGAAATTTGGACAACCCGCACACGCACCCCGATCCATTCTGCGCCAACTGTAAAAGATGGGCGTCTATTCGCGGTCTCCGATGACAATGAATTATTTGCCCTAAATAGTAATACTGGCGAAGTATTGTGGACGTATCAGGCTATTATCGAGACCGCCCGCATGTTGACAGCCCCCAGCCCTGCCGTCATTGACGATGTCGTCATTGCCCCGTTTTCGTCTGGCGAAGTTGTGGCGCTCAAAGCGCAAAACGGTGGTGTATTATGGCAAGAAGCACTCGACGCTTCGGGCAATTTGACCCCGCTCGCGACTTTGAACGATATTGCCGCTGGCCCCGTTATTGCAGATGGTTATGTGTTTGCAACCACTCAAAGCGGTGCTTTCACTGCCTTTGATTTACGCACAGGCCAACAGGTTTGGAACCAACCTGCAGGCTCTCTCGGTTTCCCGATGGTTGCAGGGGATTTCGTTTATACGGTCACAACAGATGGGCAAGTTGTCTGCATGTCCAAAACTGACGGCACTGTGATTTGGTTGACGCAGTTGCAAACATTTAAGAAACAGAAAAAACGCAAAAAACGGATTTCTTGGGCCGGGCCAATTTTGGCTGGCGAACGTTTGTTGATGATGAGTTCACGCGGCGAAGCGGTTGAGGTCAACCCTTATACGGGCGAAATTATTCGCACGTTCAAATTGGCTGGTGATATATATGTGGCACCTATTATTGCCAATAATACGGTGTATTATATCACCGATGATGCCAAATTGGTAGCCCTACGCTAGACCCTAGGTCGTGCTGAAATAGAGTAATGTGATGTCCCCGTCCAAAAACGAACATGATGATTTTCCCGAGTTTGAAGACGAACAGGAAATAAGTTTTACCCCGCATATTGCTGTGGTGGGGCGTCCCAATGTTGGCAAATCAACATTGTTTAACCGCATTGCTGGAAAAAAATTAGCCATTGTTGATGATACGCCTGGCGTGACCCGCGACCGCCGCGAAGCCAGCGCTGTGCTTGGTTATCAAGCCGTGACCATCATTGACACTGCCGGGTTTGAAGACGCGGTTGGCGAGCGGCTCGAAGCCCGTATGCGCGCCCAAACCGAAGAAGCGGTCAAGGCGGCAGACGTTGTCTTATTCGTTTATGATGCCCGTGCCGGCGTAACCGGGCTGGACGAAATCTTTGCAGAGTTTATCCGCAAGACTGGCAAACCAACAGTGCTGGTTGCCAATAAATGCGAAAGCCGGGCATCTGTGCCGGGTGTTGGGGAGGGGTACGGCCTTGGCATGGGCGAACCTATTGAGGTCGCAGCCGAGCATAATGTCGGCATGATAGAGCTGAACGAAGCTGTCGCCGAGGCCTTACAAGGCGTCACCCCCGACGCTGACCAAGCCATTGATATGTCCGAAGCTCCCGTGCGCATTGCCATTGTCGGGCGACCAAATGCCGGTAAGTCGACCTTGATTAACCATCTAATTGGTTCTGATAGATTGCTCACCGGCCCTGAAGCTGGCGTTACCCGCGACAGTATTACGATCGAATGGGATTGGCACGGGCGGCGCGTCCAATTTCACGACACGGCAGGCCTGCGCAAGCGCGCCAAGGTACAAGACAAGCTGGAGAAAATGTCAACAGCGGACACTATTCGAGCCATTAAATTCGCCCAGGTTGTTGTCTTGCTTATGGATACGCGAAATGCTTTTGATAAGCAGGATATGCAAATCGCCGACCTGTGCGCCCGTGAAGGCCGGGCTTTGGTTATTGCGGCGACCTTTTGGGATGTCATCAAAAACCGTTCTGAAATGATGGAAATGATCCGCGAAAAAGCAGGACGCCTTTTGCCACAATTGCGCGGTGTGCCTGTGATATTTTTATCGGGTCTAACGGGCAAAGGTGTGGACAAATTGTTCCCGGCAATTGAGCGCATTCAAATTGACTGGTCCGCACGCATCAAAACGCCTGACCTCAATGAATGGCTACGCCAAACCGTTAGCCGCCATCCCCCACCCGCCGACAGGGGTCGCCCGGTGAAACTTAAATACATCACCCAGACCAAGACGCGCCCACCAACATTTGTGATAAAATCCTCCCGCGCTGACAGTGTGCCGGAAAGCTATAAACGCTATTTGGTCAACACACTGCGCGAAGATTTCGACCTACCAGGCACCCCAATCCGCATCCACCTCCGCTCAGGCGAAAACCCTTACGCATAGATGTGCGCACTCATGTTTAGGCATGGATACTCTAGGGGAATTAGGGGCAAGTTAGGCGGGGAAAAGTGCATGAAAAAACCCGTCGCAGCTTTCGCTGGGCGGGTTTCTTTTTATTTACATTTTCCGAAAGCTTAGTCTTCGGCTTTGGCCTCTGGCGCTGCCCCTGAAAGATCGTCCTGGGCTGCGTCGCCGTGTTCGCCTTCGAACATTTCTTTGGCGACTTCGGCGCGTTCGGCTGCATCGTCTTCGGCGCCAGCTTTGTCCTCGTCTTGTTGCGTTGCGATGACATCTTCGCCTGCGGCTTGGCGCTCGGCTTCGTCTTCGGTACGGGCAACATTGATGACAACATTAATGCTGACCTCTGGGTGAAGCTTGACGCGAACATCGTGCAAGCCGAGGGCTTTGATCGGTTGTTCGAGAACCACCATAGCCCGTTTGACCGGATCACCAACAAGTTCTGCAACATCGCGTGATGATACGGAACCGTATAGGATACCCGTTTCACCAGCCTGACGAATAGCAACATAAGCTTTGCCGTCAATATCCGCACCTTCGCTCTGGGCGTTAGCTGCAGTTTCCGCATTGCGTTTTTCGAGGAACTCACGTTCGGCTTCGAAGCGCACAAGGTTTGCTTTGGTGGCGCGCAAGGCTTTGGCTTGTGGCAAAAGGAAGTTACGACCATAACCGCTCTTCACTTTGACGATGTCGCCCATATTGCCTAGGTTTTCCACCCGTTCTAAAAGTACTAATTCCATGATCGGCTCCTAGTTCGCTGCGTATGGCAGTAGTGCCAAAAAGCGGGCGCGTTTAATCGCCTTAGACAATTCGCGTTGTTTTTTATGAGTGACGCTTGAAATGCGTGACGGTACGATTTTGCCTTTTTCAGACATATAGCGTGCCAACATTTTTGGGTCTTTATAGTCTATCGTTTTGCCGTTCTCGCCTGCGAATGGGCAGACTTTGCGGCGGCGGGAAAATTGACTGCGCACTGGCAGGTTTTCAATTTTAATATCCATTTTTTTAGCCATGATATATTCCTATCTCTAATTTAACGACGAGGGCGACGTTCGCGCTCATCGCGTTTTTTCATAATCGGCGAAACATCTTCGGAATGTTCGTCGACGCGGATGCTCATATAACGCAAAATGTCGTCGTCAATACGGTGCAGGCGTTCAACTTCGGCCATTGCTTCGTGGGGCGCGTCGAGCCTTAGGAATGAGTAGTGGGCTTTGCGGTGCTTGTTGATCCGGTAAGCTAGCTTGCGTAGACCCCAATATTCGGTGCCGACAACTTTGGCGCCAAGGCCTTCAAATTTTTCAGTGAGATGGTTGACCATTTCGGTGACTTGTGTCTCTGAAATGTCAGGGCGTGAAATAATCACATGTTCATAGTATGACATATATATGTCCTTCATTGGATTGCGGCGCGGGACATCTCGAAGGGGAGATGGTAGCGATGGTTCCAAACCTTAGTCAAACCCCATGTCTGACAGCGGGATTGGACCGCAATCGTTAAGCGGCGGAACATACACAGAGATTTTCGAAACGCAACACTTGATTTGTAGTAAATACAGGCGATAATCAGGGTAGTTTTAGTGCTAAAAGGAATCATTCTTTATGAAGTTAGCTTTCACATTCCCCGGACAGGGTTCGCAATCTGTCGGCATGGGCAAAGATCTCGCGGATGCGTTCGCTTCTGCCCGCAGTGTATTCCAAGAAATTGATGATGCTTTATCGCAAAACCTGTCGCGGTTGATGTGGGAAGGTCCTATGGAAGACCTGACCCTAACTGCAAACACCCAGCCAGCTCTGATGGCGTGTTCGCTGGCGGCTATGGCCGTGCTTAAGCAAGACTTTGATGTAGATGTAAGTGCGGCTAGTTATGTGGCCGGGCATTCTCTTGGCGAGTACTCAGCATTGTGCGCGGCGGGCAGTTTATCTCTGGCCGAGACGGCGAAGCTGTTGCGCTTGCGCGGGGAGGCTATGCAAAAAGCTGTTCCGGTGGGCGAGGGGGCAATGGCGGCGCTCTTGGGGGCTGATTTGGACGTTGCTGATAAAGCCGTGTCTGCGGGGGTGAAATTCGGTGTTTGTCAAATCGCCAATGATAATGCGGTAGGGCAAGTAGTCATTTCCGGTGCGAAAGCTGCCGTCGATGCGGCGATTGAAGCGGCCAATGAATTGGGTGTGCGCAAGGCGGTATTATTGCCCGTGTCGGCACCGTTTCACTGCGCGTTGATGTCTCCTGCCGCCGAAGCTATGGCGGACGCACTTTCGGATATTGATTTGAAAACACCGCTTGTGCCCGTGGTCAATAATGTGACTGCCCAGCCCGTTAGCTGTTCAGACCAATTAAAAGCCGACTTGGTCACCCAAGTCACCGGACGGGTACGATGGCGCGAAAGTGTCACTTGGATGGCAGAAAATGAGATTGAGACTTTCGCAGAACCCGGTAGCGGCAAAGTCCTGACGGGCATGTTGCGCCGGATTGTCAAAGGCGTGAACGGCGTAGCGCTAAATACGCCCGAAGCATTAGAGAAATTTGCGGAAAGTTTGAATGGTTAGATTTGCTAACTTTCTTCCCCCACCTCTTGTGGGGGAAGTGCCGAAGCGTAGCGTAGGCGATGGGGGCGCGTGCCCTTGTACGCTACGAAGCAATAGCAGACGACGAAAACTCAAAAGCGCACAAGAGGTGCGCGCCCCCATCCCCCTCTAAGAAGAGGGTACTTCCCCCATAAAAAATGGGGGAAGGAGAAATAAAAAATAAGGAATAAAACATGTTTAATCTTACAGGACATAGGGCATTGGTTACAGGTGCTACGGGTGGTCTCGGCGGCGATATTGCGCGGCTTTTACATAAACAAGGCGCGTTGGTGACATTGTCTGGCACGCGGGCGGAGAAGCTCGAAGAACTGGCCGCAGAACTGGGTGCAGGTGCCTTTGTTGCGCCGTGTAATCTTTCGGACGGTGATGCGGTTGATGCGCTGCCAAAACAAGCCGCAGAGCTTATGGACGGTCCGGTGGATATATTAGTATCTAACGCTGGCCTGACACGAGATGGGCTTCTTATGCGCATGAAGCCGGATGATTGGAATTTGGTGCAAAAAGTCAATCTCGAAGCCTATTTCCGCCTGACTAAAGCCTGTATGCGCGGTATGATGAAAGCCCGTTGGGGACGGATTATCGGGATTACTTCGGTGGTCGGCGTCACAGGAAACCCCGGCCAAGCCAATTACGCGGCGTCCAAAGCTGGCATGATTGGCTTTACAAAATCCCTGGCCGCAGAGGTCGCCGTGCGCGGCATTACGGCCAATTGTATTGCGCCGGGTTTTATTGCATCACCCATGACGGAAGTCCTGAGCGAAAAACAAACCGAAGCCATATTAACAAAAATCCCGGCGGGCAAATTAGGCACAGGCGAGGACATTGCAAATGCTGCGCTCTATTTAGCGTCCGACGAAGCCAACTACATCACAGGCCAAACCCTGCACGTAAACGGCGGCATGGCTATGATTTAGTGGGGGAATTTAGCAGTAAAAAACTGCACCTTTAGACTGGCTATTGTGAGAATCGTGTGCTAATCGGGCGCCGTTTGTTAGGATAGCCCCTTGAATTATCTATGGGGAGTTCTAACATTGCATATAAGCGAATTGGCAACATAAAGGATATCATATGTCAGACGTACTTAGCCGCGTAAGCAAAATGGTTGTTGAACACCTCGACGTAGAGGAAGACAAAGTAACCCCAACAGCAAACTTTATTGAAGATCTGGGCGCTGATAGCCTCGACAATGTAGAGCTTGTTATGGCTTTCGAAGAGGAGTTTGATATTGAAATTCCTGATGATGCCGCAGAAACCATCCAAACGGTTGGCGATGCCGTTAAATTCATCACAGAAGCTACGGCTTAGGTCGCACCTGAAAAATGGATAAAAATCGGCGGGTAGTTGTTACAGGATTAGGTCTCGTGACGCCTTTGGGCGCAGGGGTCGACACTGTATGGAGCAATATACTCGCCGGTAAATCTGGCGCAGGCCGGATTGAACATTTTGAAACTGATGATCTGGGCTGTCAAATAGCCGCCATGGTTCCGCGCACTTGCGGGCGCGGCGGCGGCGGCCCGGACAGTGTGGGGACATTTAACCCCGATGATACACTTTCCAAGCGCGACCAGCGCCGCATAGACGAATTTATTCTCTTTGGTATTGCCGCATCTGATGAAGCTATCAAGGATTCTGGTTGGTCTATTGATCCTGAAGACACAGATACGCAAGCCCGCACAGGCGTGGTATTTGGCTCGGGTATTGGTGGTTTGCAGACAACATATGACGCCTCTATAACCCTCAAAGAACGAGGCCCAAGACGGCTCAGCCCCTTTATAATACCCTCCATGTTGATCAATTTGGCATCGGGGCATATCTCTATTCGCCACGGCTTTAAAGGCCCCAACCATAGTGTTGTGACCGCTTGTGCCACGGGCGCTCATGCCATTGGTGATGCGGCGCGGATGATAGAGCGCGGTGATGCAGATGTTATGGTGGCAGGCGGTGCGGAATCGGCAATATGCCGGCTCGGTATCGCAGGCTTTGTGGCGGCGCGGGCTATGACCACAGGTTTTAACGATATGCCCGAAGCCGCTTCGCGTCCTTACGACAAAGACCGGGACGGGTTTTTAATGGGCGAGGGGGCTGGTGCACTTGTCCTCGAAGAATACGAACACGCGGTCGCGCGCGGGGCAAAAATATACGCTGAGTTTAAAGGCTACGGCCTATCGGGCGACGCCTATCATATCACCTCGCCTGCGCCGGACGGCGACGGCGGCTACCGGGCTATGCAAATGGCTTTGAACGGCGCGGGCATGACACCCGCCGATATTGATTATGTCAATGCCCACGGCACATCGACCCCTATGGGCGACGAGATTGAAGTTAAGGCCGTCGAGCGATTATTCGGCGGTGTTGCGGACGGCCTGCATATGTCTGCGACCAAATCGTCAACCGGGCATTTGCTCGGTGCGGCGGGGGCTATTGAAGCGGTTTTTTCTATCCTTGCTGTGCGGGATAATAAATTGCCGCCGACCTTAAATTTAGACAATCCAAGTTTCGATACGAAAATAGATTTGGTGCCTTGGCAGGCGCAAGAGAAGCAAGTGAAAACGGCTTTGTCCAACTCCTTTGGTTTTGGCGGCACTAATGCATCTTTAATCTTTGCAGAATTGCCGAACAATGACTAGGGTTGGGTAATGACCCAAAAGAATCTCCCAAAAGCGAATCCCGACGATATAGAGCCGCCAGAAGACGGCCCAAAGAACGGCCAAGAAAACAGCCTGACCAAGCGCCACGCTTTCGGCCTTGCGACAATGCTAATGATTACCTTCATTTCATTCTCTACGGCATTTGTTTTCATCGGCTATGCCATTATGAAATACAGCTATATCAATGATGGGCCGTTGCAAGCCGAGCAAGTGTTCGAGATTAAAAAAGGCTCGGGGCTGTCGAGCATTGCCAGCAAGCTCAAGGACGAGGGCGTTATCAGTAGTTCGGGCACGTTTAAAATGTTTGTACAATTTGACGGTGGACAAGCTAATCTCAAAACTGGCGAATATGCAATCCCACCGGAAGCTAGTATGCGTGATGTCTACGAAATTCTCACGGACGGGCAAGCTATTCTATACCCGATTACATTTGCTGAGGGGCTAACCAGCGCACAAATTATCCGCAAAATATCTGCGAGCGGTATTATCCCTGGTGACAATCCAAAGACCCCGCCAGAGGGCACATTACTGCCGGAAACCTATATGTTGCCCAAGTCTATGACCAAGACGGCTTTGGTCAAGAAAATGCGAGCCGAGCAAGAAGCATTGGTGGACGAGTTATGGGAAGATCGAGCGCTCGACCTGCCGATCAAGACAAAATATGAGGCCATAATTTTGGCGTCTATCGTCGAGAAAGAAACCGGGGTCGGGAGCGAGCGTCGGCATGTGGCCGGGGTGTTTATAAATCGGCTCAATAAGGGTATGCGGTTGGAATCCGACCCGACGATTATTTACGGTATTACAGGCGGGGAAAAGCTTGGGCGCGGATTGCGCCGTTCCGAAATAGACCGCAAGACCGATTGGAATACTTACCAAATACCGCGCTTGCCCAAAACCCCGATTTGCAATCCGGGAAGGGCGGCTCTAGCGGCGGTGATGAACCCGATGGAAACCGAAGATATTTTCTTTGTGGCCGACGGTACGGGTGGCCATGTCTTCGCCAAAACCCTGCGTGAACATAATAGCAATGTGAAGAAATGGCGCAAAGTCGAGAGAAGCCGCAAGCGTGCCGCGCAAAAACGGGCAAAAGAGAAGAAAGCCCAAGAAGAGAAAGCTCAAGAAAAGAAAGCTTCAGGCAAATGAGTTTTCGCTCAAAGTGCTTAATGAGCATGACCGGATATGGCCGCGTAGAAGCGCAGCTCGAAGACAGTACATGGGTGTGGGAAGTCCGCGCCGTCAACGGTAAGAACCTGGACATGCGCCTGCGCTTGCCTGCGGGTTTTGAAAGCCTTGACCCGCTAATCCGCCGTAAAGTCAAGGCGGGTTTGGTGCGCGGAAATTTGCAAATTAATTTGGATATGAGCGCCAGTAGCGGCGACAATGATTATGCCGTTAATGAAGTTTGGTTGCAGACATTGATTGAAAATGCGGCCTTGATGCATAAGCAAAATCCGCAAGTTTTGCCACCGCGTATGGACGGACTTTATCTGGTGCGCGGCGTGGTTAGCGAGAGCACGCAAAGTGCCGCCGACCCCAAATTTAAAGCCCGCAATAAAGCCGTAATGGTTAGCTTGGACGACATGCTAGCCAACCTAATGCAAGCCCGCGCAATCGAGGGTAAGGCATTGGCGAAAATACTAAAATCGAATGTGAAAGCGTTTGAAGCGTTGATTGCCAAAGCCCGTATCTGTGAGGGCGCTTTGGCGGGCAATATCAAACAGAAGTTCGAGCAAAAAATGATGGAGTTACTCAGCGAAGATTTACCCCAAGATAAGTTGCTGCAAGAAGCTACATTACTGGCTATAAAAGCCGATATTCGCGAGGAATTGGACAGGCTGGACGCCCATATCGACCAAGCAAAAACATTGTTAAAAGCGGGGTCGCCTGTGGGGCGGAAACTTGATTTTCTATGCCAAGAATTTATCCGCGAGATTAACACCCTTTGCTCTAAATCTACGGATATAGAGCTGACACAAATTGGGCTGGACATGAAAAGCCTAACCGAACAATTCAGGGAGCAAGCCGCCAATGTTGAGTAATGGGCCGAATAATGATTTAACAAAGTTAAAGCAAAACCGCCGTGGCTTGATGGTGGTTCTGTCCTCGCCGTCGGGCGCAGGGAAAAGCACAATGACCCGTAAATTGCTGGCGGATAACACCAATATGACCATGTCGGTTTCAGCGACAACCCGCCGTCCGCGCTCGGGCGAGGCAGAGGGTGTGGATTATTATTTTATCGGTAAAACAAAGTTTTCCGACATGATAGACGACGGCGAGTTTTTGGAACATGCCAAAGTCTTTGATAATTATTACGGTACGCCGCGCGCGCCCGTCGAAGCCGCATTGGCGGACGGCAAGGATGTTTTATTTGATATAGACTGGCAAGGGGCGCAACAATTAACCCAAGCCGCAGGTGATGATTTGGTCAAGATATTTATCCTGCCGCCGAGCAAGCGCGAGCTGGAAACACGCCTGCACACCCGCGCCCAAGACAGCGCTGCCACCATTGCCAAACGCATGGCAAAATCAGAATCCGAAATGAGCCATTGGGCAGAATACGACTATATTATTGTCAATGACCATCTGGATATTGCTATGGAAGAACTCCGCACAATCGTCGCCGCAGAGCGCATGAAACGCCGCCGTCAAATGTGGCTCGGCCCCTTTGTCAAGGGGCTAACCGAGGGGCGGTAGGTCACTAATGCTGTTGTGCCAAAATTTCCGCCAGCCTATGAAACCCTTTAATATCTACGGTCTCCGGCCTGTCGGTCGGGTTTATCTCTGCTTTTTCTAGCCAATCACCCAAGCTTATATCGCGAGTGTTCGCGAGTTGCTTTAACGACTTGCGCAGCATTTTGCGGCGTTGGCCGAAGGCGGCAGCGGTGACTTGGGCGAGAGTTTTAAGGTCTTTGAACCGCAGGTCTTCGGGTAGAATATCCAAAACGATAACGGCGCTGTCGACTTTGGGCGGCGGGGTGAAAGCACTGGCGGGAATGTCGAAAGAAATATGGCCGTGGGCGATAGAACCAGCCAGTACGGCGAGCCGGCCATAAGCTTTACTGCCTGGCTCGGCGACCACGCGCATCGCTACTTCTTTTTGTAGCATCAACACCATGCGGTCCCAAAATACAGGTTTAGCGGTGAGCCAATTTATCAACAATTTTGTGCCGACATTATAAGGCAAATTGGCACAAATACGCAGTGGGCGAATATCCGTTAGCTCCGCCGCATCTACCCGTAGGGCATCCGTATTATTGACCATAAGCCGTCCATCTGAAGCATCAATAATGTCCTGTAGGGGGGCTAGAAACCGTTCGTCTTTCTCCACGGCGAAAACTTGCTCCGCTCCAGCCAACAACAAAGAACGGGTTAATCCGCCGGGGCCGGGGCCGACTTCGAGAACCGCCGGATGGGGCGCAGCGAGGCGCGCGATTTTATCGGTTAGGTTGAGGTCGAGCAAAAAGTGTTGACCCAGACTTTTCTTGGCGAATAGGCCGTGCTTTTGCAAGACATCCCGCAGGGGCGGTAGGTCGTTGAGATCATCCGTCATGCTGCGCCCTATAATTTTCCCGGCAATCCGCCATAATGCGCGCTGTTTTAATGGCGGCGATTAAGCTATCTGGTCTTGCCTTATCACCGCTCCGCGCAATATCAAATGCCGTGCCGTGGTCGGGGGATGTGCGTATGATGGGGAGGCCGAGGGTTGTGTTGACCCCGCCGTGGAAATCTAGAGTTTTTACCGGGATAAGCCCTTGGTCATGGTACATGGCCAGCACGGCGTCATA
>JAKIUV010000003.1 GCA_021647375.1 Robiginitomaculum sp. | reverse complement strand
TGTCGATACCGTAAGTCGCATCACCATTATACGGCCCCGCATGACCGAGACCAAGAGAATGGCCAATTTCATGCAAGAAAGTTTGGTAGGTATAGCTATCAACATTTAGATTGCCGCCGTTCCAAGTGGAACTAATATTCAAATCCGAACTTAGGATCGTGCTACCGCTTCTTGTGTTAGAGTTAAACGCGCCGCTACCATTATCGCGAAACACAATATCACCAGGACCCTCAACAAAAATAATATTGGCCACCTCAGACCATGCATCCAAAGCCCGGCGCGCCAACGCTTCCGCACCCGCTGACAAAGAATTAGCGCCGCTGGCAAAACTGAAATTAATCGTCGTGGTACCACCACCGCCCGTATTATAGGAGGCGCGTGTACTGAACTCGTCGGTTAAAAAATTTGCGATACCGTCAATGTCGCGCTCTGCAAGCGGCGGAAGCTCTGCGGATGTTAAGGTGTAGTCACCAGTGGAGGTGGGGTTCGTGCCATCATTATAGGCCTGAGCCGATATGTAGTAAGTACCTGAATACGTCGCCGTATATGTTAATAACGAGTTTAGCCCCGTCCCGCCATCATCATTGGTTTGCAATTCAAGCCCTGTATTGTCCAATATCCGCACCAACGGGTCTGACAAAGGACTAGCGCCGGAACCGTCCAGGGCAAATGAATACCTTTGCCCTGCAACCAAGGTAATGGCAAACCAGTCTTGGTCGGCTGAAACCTCTAATGTGTCCGAAACAGACCCACCCACAGTCAACACAGCCGTAGTCGATAAATCGCCAGGAATGTCAACAAACAAAGGTTTGTCCACGACCACGGATGATAAATTAAATTCGACAAAAAATTCATCAAAACCAAAACTTATAGGCTCCAGAGTCCACTGGCTGAATGCCACGGAATAATCTGTGTTTACGACAATCCCTGCATCAAATTTATTGTTTGCAGGAGAGTTGGAAGAAGCATTATCCCCCCATTCAACCGTTGAAAAATCCATTTCAGAATTTGTTGTCAAATCAGTCTGTGAGAAAAAACGCATGTCCATAATCCTTTAGTATTAATACCGCCCATATCCTACTTATCAGCAACTGTACGCAAAACCCTCGCCAAATACAATTAAAAACATCTGTTGGGCGCGCACATTGCTATGACACCACATTCGGACGGTTAATTGTGGAGCCTGTACATTCGCTTTAGTTTTTTTGGCACAGAACAGCTAAGTTTTTGTGAATAAACGAAACTCAACCTAGACAACAGGCATTTCAGGCAATTTTATGCCGAAACACGTGTTTTTTTGGGAAATAATTTACACACCCACATAAAACAAGGGTTTATTGGAAAATAATTCTTGTTTTACGGACGTGGTTTGGCTACAAGGCTTTCAAATAAACAATTTATAGAAAAACATGACCCACAATTTAACATCAAACCCTAAAGTACTGGTAGTAGAGGCTAAGTCTGACAAATCGGCTACGCTCAACACCCTCGTCCTCCTTGGTGGTCTTATTGTGCTGATTATGGGCATAAAAACGATGAGTGGGTTTTAAAAGTTAAACATGGATTTTTAAGCGCCCGCTCCCAGCCAGAGCGGGTTTTTTTATACGTAAAACAAGAGACGAATGCATGACAAAAAATAGTGACCATATATTCAAAGGCAATGCCCGCGCTCCTGCCCGTGCCATGATGCGGGCGGCAGGTATGACAACAGAAGATTTCGACAAACCCATCATTGCCGTGTTTAACACATGGACCAATATGGGCCCGTGTAATATGGATTTGGATAAATTGGCCGTGCCTGTTCGGGCTGGCATCCGCGCTGGTGGCGGCTGGCCAGTGGATTTCAATGCTATCGCTATCTCCGACGGCATCACTATGGGCAGTGAGGGCATGCGCGCCAGTTTGATGAGCCGCGAGGTGATCGCCGATAGTATCGAGCTTGCCGTGCGCGGGCATTCCCTCGACGGTGTTATTGTCTTGGTGGCTTGTGATAAAACCATTCCGGCGGCGGCTATGGCCTTGGCGCGGATGAACATTCCGGGTGTTGTGCTGTACGGCGGCTCTATCAAGCCGGGGCATCACAAGGGCAAAGATTTGTCCGTCCAAGACGTGTTCGAAGCCGTAGGCGCGCACGCTTCCAATATAATCGACGATGCGGAATTAGAGCAAATTGAAAAAGCCGCCTGCCCCGGCGCGGGTGCGTGCGGCGGGCAATTCACCGCCAATTCCATGGCCATGGCTATGACGTTTTTGGGGCTTTCGCCCATGGGGGTCAATGATGTGCCTGCCACAGTGGACGCCAAAAACGATGCGGCATTTAAGTGCGGCGAGATATTGATGGACGCGGTGCGCGAAAACCGCCTGCCGCAACACATGATCTGTGAGGCAAGCTTGCGCAACGCTGTGACGGCCATGACGGCCACGGCGGCATCTACCAATGCGATTTTACATTTGCTGGCCATTGCCCGCGAAGCTGGTGTGGAATTTGACATTGATGTGTTCGACGAAATTTCCCGCACCACGCCTGTGATTGGAGACCTCAAACCTGGCGGGCAATATATGGCCTTTGACTTGTATGAAGCAGGTGGCTCGGCCTTGGTCGGCAAGCGTTTGAAAGACGATGGCCGCCTAAACGATGCACCGACCATTACCGGACGCACCATGTTTGAAGAAGTTGAGGGCGCAGTGGAAGCTGCGGGTCAAAAAGTTGTGCGCACATTCGCTGATCCGGTGAAGTCCAGGGGCGGCTTTGGTATTCTTTACGGAGACATGGCACCAGAGGGCTGTGTGGCCAAATTGGCCGGACATGGTGAATTACAATTCAAAGGCCCTGCAAGGGTGTTTGAAAGCGAGGAAGAGTGTTTTGCCGTGGTGGAAGCGAACGGCATTAACAAAGGCGATGTAATCATCATCAGAAACGAAGGCCCGGCGGGTGGGCCAGGTATGCGCGAAATGCTGGCCGTGACTGCGGCGCTTGTCGGCCAAGGCTTGATAGATGATGTGGCGCTCATAACCGACGGGCGATTTAGCGGTGCGTCTTATGGTTTCGTCATCGGTCATGTCGCCCCCGAAGCAGCACACGGCGGGCCTATCGCATTTGTGAAGGACGGCGACATGGTTTCTATCGACGTGGAAACCCGCGAAATAAATGTGGCCGCCGATTTAAAATCCCGCTCCAAAAACTGGACACCCCCCGCCCCCAAATACCCAAGCGGGGCTTACGCAAAATACGCCAAGCTGGTTGGCTCAGCCTCCAAAGGCGCACTGACAAGTTTTCCATTTTCCAACCCTTAAAGAAAGACACATATAATGACTTTACAAATTTCTTACGACAAAGACTGCGACCTTTCGATTATACAATCGAAGAAAGTCTGCATTATCGGCTATGGCTCCCAAGGTCGCGCCCACGCGCTTAACCTCAAAGACAGTGGTGTGTCCGTGGTTGTTGGGCTTTTGGAAAGCTCGGCCACCCGCAAGAAAGTTATCGCCGACGGCCTTGACGTGAAAACGCCTGCCGAAGCCGTGGCGGGCGCGGATGTGGTCATGGTTTTGGCACCCGACGAATATCAAGCTAAGATTTACCGCGAAGATATTGAACCCAATATCAAAGAGGGTGCAGCGCTTGCATTCGGGCACGGCTTTGCCGTGCATTACGGACAGATTGTGCCGCGCCGGGATTTGGACGTGATTATGGTTGCCCCCAAAGCCCCCGGTCATACGGTGCGTTCAGAATTTGAAGGCGGGCGCGGCATTCCCGACCTCATCGCTGTTGAGCAAGATGCCAATTCCGGCTTTGCGGTCGAGCTGGCCAAGTCTTATGCGTCGGCCATTGGCGGCGGGCGGACGGCCATTATCCATACGACCTTTAAGGACGAAACCGAAACCGATTTATTCGGCGAACAAGCGGTGTTGTGCGGCGGCGCTGTCGAATTGGTTAAAATGGGTTTTGAGACTTTGGTCGAAGCGGGTTACGCGCCGGAACTGGCCTATTTTGAATGCTTGCACGAGCTTAAACTCATCGTCGACTTGATGTATGAGGGCGGCATAGCCGATATGAATTACTCCATATCCAACAATGCCGAATATGGTGAATATGTGACGGGCAATAAGGTGATAAATGAGGAAAGCCGCGCCGCTATGAAACAGGCTTTGGCCAATATCCAAAACGGTGAATACGCCAAAAACTTCATCATGGAAGGCGCACTTGGCTATCCAAGCATGACAGCCAGACGCCGCCAAAATAAAGAGCATTTGATCGAAACCACAGGCGAAAAACTCAGAGACATGATGCCGTGGATTAAAGCGGGCAAAGTTATTGATAAGGATGTGAATTGAGATGGTGTTGTCCCAAATAAATTCAAGCCCCTCACCCGCTGTCGCGCGCCTCTCCCTAAAGGAGAGGCTAAGGTTGGCTGACCCACACCGTATATTTGCAAATACCATGGTAGTCGCGCCAACGTCTCCTCTCCTTTTGGGAGAGGAACAAGGTGAGGGGCTTGGATGTCAGCAAGGATACACAGCATGACCCACCCAAAAAAACATGCGGCAAAATCCGGCGCACAACTGCTTCTCGACAGCTTAAAAGAGCAAGGTGTTGATCTTATTTTCGGCTATCCGGGCGGGGCGATTATGCCCGTCTATGATGTATTGCCGGGCAGTGGTCTCAAGCACATTCTTGGCCGCCACGAACAAGGTTGCGCCATGGCAGCTATTGGCTATGCGCGCGCCACGGGCAAGGTTGGAACCTGTCTCGCCACATCTGGCCCTGGCGCGACAAATTTGGTCACCGGGATTGCAGACGCCTATCTGGACAGTGTTCCCGTCGTCTTTATCACCGGGCAAGTGCCTTCGGATTTGATGGGTACAGATGCGTTCCAAGAGGTCGATATTTTCGGCATCACCCTGCCCATCGTCAAGCACAGCTATATCGCCCGCGACCCGGCGGACATTCCCGGCATGGTCGAAGAAGCCTATTATATTGCTGCCGAAGGCCGCCCCGGTCCTGTGCTTATTGACCTACCCAAAGACGTAGCCAATGCAACAACGACAAAGCGTCACCGCTGGCGGCCTTATCCGAAAGTTAAACCGGAAATGGGTAGTTCAGAGCATATAAAAATTTGCGAAGACATGATGCGCGCGGCCAAGAAACCATTGTTTTATATTGGCGGTGGTATTGCCCAAGGCGACGGGGTTAAGGAATTACGCGACCTCGTAGAGCGAACAGAAATCCCGGTGGTCTCGACCCTGAAAGGCCTCGGCGCCATGCCGTCCGATCATCCACATTTCCTCGGCATGCTCGGCATGCACGGCCTGAAAGCCGCCAATTTTGCCGTGCAAGAGGCTGACTTGCTTATCGTTGCAGGTGCCCGCTTTGATGACCGGGCCACGGGTAAATTGGACACCTTTGCGCCCAAGGCAAAAATCATCCATATGGACATTGATATTGCGGAAATAAACAAACTCAGGAAAGCCGATATTTGGCTGGAAGGCTCGCTCAAGAAAAATCTCGCCGCGCTTAACCCGGGTAAATCAAATGCAGACGATTGGCGCGAACTTTGCTATGCTCGGCGGACAGAATTTGCCGTGGACTATAACGCACCCGGCGATAATGTTTATGCACCAAAACTGTTGCACGACCTGACAAGACGCGCCCCTGAAAACGCCATTATTACCTGCGATGTGGGACAGCACCAAATGTGGGTGGCGCAACATTGTTATTTTGACGACCCGAAAGACCACATAACATCCGGCGGTCTCGGCACGATGGGCTTCGGTATGCCCGCAGGCCTCGGCGCACAACTCGGCTGTCCCGACCGCACGGTCATCACCGTATCGGGCGACGGCTCCATCATGATGAATATCCAGGAACTGGCCACGCTAAACCGGTACCAAATTCCGCTGAAAATTGTGCTGCTCGACAACGGCGTTCTGGGCATGGTGCGCCAATGGCAAGAAGTATTCTTCGATGAAAATTATTCCGAGGTCGACCTCTATGATAATCCGGATTTCGCAGAGGTCGCCCGCGCGTTTCAAATAGACGCATTCACAGTCACAAAACGAAGCGAGGTAGACGCAGGCATAGATAGATTACTAGCCGCCAAAGGCCCAATCCTGATGCACGTAAAAATCAGTGCCAGCGAAAACGTCTGGCCACTCGTACCACCAGGGCGCAGCAATGCAGATATGATGGAGCGATAATATGATACTTAGGACATTCCTTTACATCACATCAGGTGTTTTGTTCTTACAGTTTATTGGTTGGACGCTGATAGACTTGAGCGGTACGGCTTTCATGAGTTGGGGTTCAAACTCGCCTTTAAAAAACCTTTGGAATGTAGTTACGGCGCTTACCAATTCTTTTTATATTCTGGCGCCAGCGCTCCTGTGTCTACTTGGAGGCCATGTGGCGGATGTGGTTCAAACAATGAAAAATAAGGTAAAAAATGACCAACCTACAAGCTGATAAAACTTTTGAGCGTTCTGGTGTTTCCGGGAAGTTGAAGATTGTACTCCAGGATGTTTCGGGGACGCTCCTGCGCACGCTTGGGACGATTGAGCGGCGCGGATATGATTACCGCGATGTCCATTGCACGCAACGGGTGGACGGGGATTTTGATTTGCTGGTCGCCATCGAAGACCTGGGCGGGCCGCGTAATCTTGATACTTTGTGCAAGCAATTAGAGCGGCTGTATAATGTTGTTTCGGCGGAAAAAGTCGGGCGCAGGACGCGGGCGGAGTGGGCATGAGGTATTTCGCTCACGGCAAGTCAGCTTTGCTGACGCCTGCGCGGGCGCGGCGCATAAGCGCCGACGGGCGGTCGCCCTTGCCTCGCTATCGCTCGGAACGCGATCCAAAAACTAATGGGTATAGACAATGACCAATAAAATAAAAATCTTCGACACAACCTTACGCGACGGCGAACAAGCGCCGGGCTTCTCTATGGACGGGGGGCAGAAACTGCGCATGGCGCGGGCGCTCTCTGAGCTTGGGGTGGATATTATCGAAGCCGGATTTGCCGTGGCATCGCCCGGTGATTTTGAGGCCGTGCAGACCATTGCGCGGGAAATTACGGGCACGACAATTTGCTCGCTAGCGCGGTGTAATCCGGGCGACATTCGTGCGGCGGGAGACGCCATAGCGCCAGCCAAAAAATCCCGCCTGCATGTGTTCATCGCTACCTCGCCCCTGCACCGGGAATATAAATTAAAAATGTCCAAAGACCAGGTGATTGAGAAAGCCGTGGCTGGCATTACGCTGGCGCTTGAATATACCGATAATGTCGAATTTTCCTGCGAAGACGCCATCCGCACCGAGCGGGATTATCTGAAAACCGTGGTCGAAGCTGCCATTGCGGCAGGCGCAACCACCATCAATATCCCCGATACGGTTGGCTATACCACGCCCGAAGAAATTACCGATTTGTTTCGGTTTTTAACCACGGAAGTAGACGGCGCTGCGGGGGCAGTTTTCTCGGCCCATTGTCATGATGACCTTGGTTTGGCCGTTGCCAATTCTCTGGCGGCAGTGCGCGGCGGGGCCAGACAAATTGAGTGTGCCCTCAACGGTATCGGTGAGCGGGCAGGGAATTGCGCCCTCGAAGAAGTGGCCATGGCGCTGCGCACCCGAAACGATTTTTACGGGCTGGATACGGGTATCAACACCCAGAAAATTAGCATGGCGTCTAAAATGCTGGCGTCGATTACCGGCAATCCGCTGGCGCGCAATAAAGCCATTGTCGGTGCCAATGCCTTCGCCCATGAAAGCGGCATTCACCAACACGGCATGTTGGCCAACCGGGAAACTTACGAGATTATGAAGCCCGAAGACATTGGCTTAGAGCCTGACAATCTGGTGCTGGGCAAGCATTCAGGCCGCGCCGCCCTGAAACACCGAGCGGAGAAATTAGGCTTCACCCTATCGGACAACCAATTGCAATCCGTGTTCGTGGATTTCAAAACCCTGGCCGATAAAAAGAAAGAAGTGTTCGACGCCGATGTGGAGGCGCTTATTTTGGGTGAAGCTATTGGCGGTGCGGGGCCGTGGGAAATAGATAGTCTTTATGTGAGCGCAGGATCGCAAGGCAATGAAAACCCCGAAGCTACGGTGTGCCTCAACCATGAGGACGGACGAACTATAGGCACGAGTTTGAAAGCAGGTGGCCCGGTCAATGCGGTGCTTCTTGCTATGAACAAATTAACTGGGCATAATTTGCATCTGGATAGTTTCTCCGCCCGCAGTGTCACCGAGGGCGAAGACGCCATGGCCGAGGCGGATATAAGAGTAAGCGCGAACGGCGAAAGTTATAACGGGCGCGGCACATCGACGGACACAATCCTGGCCACAGCCCGCGCCTATCTTGATGTGATTAACCGCATAGAGCGCCGCGCCAAACGGGTCGGCAAAGGCGATAGCCAACACCCAATCGCGGCACAGCACTGATGGAGATTAACTTGAACATCCAAGCTCCTCACCTTGTTCCTCTCCCTATGGGAGAGGAGGCGTTGGCGCGTCTAGCGGTGAATTACAAAAAAAATTGTAAGGGGCAGGCAATCTTAACCTCTCCCAAGGGTGATAACACCATGGGGAGAGGTGCGCGACAGCGCGGTGAGAGGATGAGATTTAAAGGGGGAAACACCTATGCCTAAATCACTGTTTGATAAAGTCTGGGAACGGCATGTTGTTGCGCTAGAGACGCGCGAACGGCCTGCGACTGTGTTTATTGATCTGCACCTCATCCACGAGGTGACGACGCCGCAAGCATTTACGGTGCTTAGGGAGCGCGGGCTAAAGGTGCGCAGGCCAGACCTAACCTTGGCGACTATTGACCACTCGACGCCGACGCTTGTGAACAAAGACGGCTCGCGCCCTTATGTGAGTGCGCAGGCGGAAAAGCAGGTCGAGATGCTCTTGGCCAACACGGCTGAACACGGCATCACTACCCACGGCTGGGATAGTCCTTATCGGGGGATCGTCCATGTTATGGGGCCGGAGCTTGGCGCTACATGGCCGGGCAAAACCATTGTCTGCGGCGATAGCCACACTGCCACCCACGGCGCATTTGGGGCATTGGCGTTCGGCATCGGCACGACACAAGTCGGGCATGTCTTGGCGAACCAGTGTATTTTGATGCGCAAGCCAAAATCCATGTGTATTTGGGTGGACGGTGAACTAGCTGACGGGGTTTCGGCCAAAGATGTTATCCTTGCCATCATTGCCAAAGTCGGGGTCGGCGGCGGCACCGGACATGTGATTGAATATAGAGGGCAATGTTTTGAAGACATGGATATGAGCGCGCGCATGACCGTGTGCAATATGTCCATCGAAGCAGGCGCACGGGCGGGCATGATTGCTCCTGACGCAACAACTGTCGCATATTTTGAGGGCAAAGTCATGGCACCTGCCGACTTTGATAAGGCGGCGGCGGATTGGCTATCTCTGGCTTCAGATGCGGGCTGTACTTATGACAAAGAAGTGCGCTTGGACGCAGCTGACATCAAACCCATGGTCACTTATGGCACCCACCCCGGCATGGCTATGCCCATTGACGGATTGGTGCCCGAAGATAATGCCTATATGGATATGCAGGCAGGGACAGCAATTGCGGGCACCAAAGTTGATACGGTGTTTATCGGTTCATGCACCAATTCCCGCATAGAGGATTTCCGCGTCGCCGCGAAAATTCTTGAGGGCAAATCCGTGGCGGACAGTGTCACCGCCGTTTTCGTACCAGGGTCTGAGCAGGTCAAAATACAGGCCGAAGCCGAGGGTCTGCACGAAACATTCTTGGCCGCAGGGGCGCAGTGGCGCGAACCGGGCTGCTCTATGTGTATTGGCATGAACGGTGATATTGGCAAGCCGGGCGACCTCATCGTCTCCACTTCCAACCGCAATTTCGAAGGCCGCCAAGGCCCCGGCGTGCGCACCGTCCTAGCCTCTCCCGCCACGGCAGCGGCCAGTGCGGTTACGGGCGTGATTACAGATGCCCAAACATTATTAAGGAGTATATAATGAGCTTCCCTCCTTTCAAAACTCTGACCTCTGAAACTCTGGTTCTGCGTATGGAAAACATCGACACAGACCAAGTAATTCCGGCGCGGTTCTTGACCATGACCTCGCGCGAAGGCCTGGGCAAATTGGCATTTAATGATTGGCGCTATGACGAGAACGGCAAGGAAAACGACCATCCACTAAATTCGGATACCGCCAAAGCGGCGCAGATATTGGTGGCAGGACATAATTTCGGCTGTGGCTCCTCGCGCGAACATGCACCGTGGGCGCTCATGGATTACGGATTTCGCGCGGTCATCAGTTCAGAAATTGCCGATATTTTTCATGCCAATGCCCTCAAAAATGGTTTTCTCCCCATCGTCATAGAAAAGTCCGCCCATGAGTGGCTACTCGACCATCCGGGCGAAGACGTGACCATTGATTTGGAGGCTTGCGAAGTCCGCTTGCCCAAGAACGGCGGCACATATCCGTTTAAAATCGATCCGTTTTCGCGCTTGTGCTTATTACAGGGGCAGGACGAGTTGGATTATTTGTTGGGGCAAGATGATGCGATTACAGAGTATGAGGCGGCACAATGAACATAAATTTCACATATCTCCCCGGTGACGGCATTGGGCCGGAAGTTGGTTTGACTTCTCTTATTGTCTTAAACGCCACCGCTAACGCATTTGGGCATACACTGGACATTGAAGAGCATCTTATTGGTGGGGCGGCTATTGACGAACGCGGTACACCTTTGCCGGACGAAACTTTGGCTTCGGCCAAGCGTACTGGTGCCATTTTGCTGGGTGCAGTCGGCGGGCCACGGTGGGATCACCTTAAAGGTTCTGACAGGCCGGAGCTTGGCGGGCTTTTGATCTTGCGCAAAAAACTGGAACTGTTCGCCAATGTGCGTCCTGCCAAACCCTTTGCATCTTTAATCGCAAGCTCCCCCCTCAAACCAGAATATCTGGAGGGTGTTGATTTTGTCGTGGTGCGCGAGCTGACGGGCGGGATTTATTTCGGCGATAAAGGCCGGGATAATTTGGGCGCATATGATGTCTGCCGCTATAGCGAAATGGAAATAGAGCGCATTACGCGGCGCGCCTTTGACCTCGCCAAGACAAGGCGCGGCAAAGTGACATCGGTGGATAAATCGAATGTATTGGAGACGTCTCGTCTGTGGCGCGAAGTGGTGATTGAGGTCGCTAAAGATTATCCTGATATTGAACTGGAACACACTCTCGTCGATGCTATGGCTATGCATATGTTGACCCGCCCACGGGACTTTGATGTCATCCTGACCGAGAACATGTTCGGGGATATATTAACCGATGAGGCGTCTATGCTGTGCGGCTCTATGGGCGTTATTCCGTCGGCCAGTTTAGGCGCTGGGACTACGGGAATGTACGAGCCTATCCACGGCAGTGCGCCGGATATTGCAGGCCAAGGCAAGGCCAATCCCATCGCTATGATTTTATCCGCCGCATGGATGCTGCGTACCAGTTTTGGGCTGGACGCCGAAGCGCTAGCAATTGAGAAAGCCGTAGAACAAGCCTTGGATGCGGGTCAAGTGACGGGGGATTTGGGCGGCAGTCTTTCAACAAAACAAGTAGGAGAGTGGGTCGCACAAAATGTCAGCACCTAATCTGGATAATATCGCCAACAGGGTTGATGCGGCCATGGTTTACCCCTTGGCCAAGCGCACGCATTTACAAGATATTGGTGATGATATTTGGCTAAAGCGCGAAGATCAGCAAGATGTGTTTTCATTTAAAATCAGGGGTGCGGCCAACCGGATATTTAAACTATCGGACGCAGAAAAAAAACGCGGCGTGGTCTGCGCCAGTGCGGGCAATCATGCCCAGGGTGTGGCGCTTGCGGCCAGTGATGCACAGGTAAAATCCACCATTTTCATGCCCGTCACCACGCCGGATATTAAAACCGAAGCTGTCACGGCGCTGGGGGGGGACATCCGTTTGGTCGGGGATAATTATGACGCCGCCTACACCGCCGCGAAAGGCTTTGCCGCAAAGACCGGAGCCATATTTATTCACGCCTTTGACGACCCAGATGTTATCGCCGGGCAAGGCAGTGTCGCCAAAGAAATCCTGGCACAATCGCCACACCCTGCCGCCGTTTATATCGGTGTTGGCGGCGGTGGATTACTGGCGGGCATGGGGGCATATTTGCGCGCCCACAGCCCGCAGACAAAAATTATTGCGGTGGAACCCGAAGGCGCGGCAACCCTAAAAACATCTCTTGAAGCGGGCAAACCAACCAATCTGGACACGGTGGACGGCTTTGCCGACGGGGTCGCGGTTAAACGGATTGGCGATACAACATTCGCCCTCGCCCAGCAAATAAAACCCGAAAGCGTATTGGTCAGTAGTGACGAAATTTGCGCCGCCGTGAAAATTATTTTTGAGAAAACCCGCACAGTTGTCGAACCTGCTGGCGCTTTGGCTTTGGCTGGTCTGTTAAAGGATAAAAATAAACCGGGCGGCGCTTGTGTGGCTATAGTCTCTGGCGCCAATGTCAATTTTGACCGTATCGGCCATATGGTGGAACGGGCGGAATTGGGCGCGGGGCAGGAAATTTTGTTCAGCGCTACCCTGCCTGAAAAACCGGGGTCGTTCCTGAAATTTTGTGAGGCACTGGGCGACCATGCAGTTAGCGAGTTTAATTACCGCTATGCCGACCAAGCCACAGCCAATGTGTTAGTGGGCATCAAAATCAAGACACCAGAGCAAGGCGCACTTGTCATGGATAATATCCGGGCGGCGGGTATGGAGGTTACGGACTTGTCCCATAACCGTCTCGCCAAAGAGCATCTCCGTCACATGGTCGGCGGCGTCACATCGGCGCGCGTATCCGAGCATATTTATAGCTTCGAGTTCCCGGAACGCCCTGGAGCCTTGCGGGATTTTCTCATTGCGCTGGACGGGCGCTGGAATATTTCTTTGTTTCATTACCGCAATCACGGCGCGTCCAGCGGTCAGGTTTTGTGCGGTTTCCAGACCCCGAATAATGACGAGGACGCCCTCCTCACCAGCCTGCAAAATACCGGTTTCACCCTGCGCAACGAGACCGATAACCCCGCCTACCAAATGTTTTTGAAAGCCTAATATGACCGACACTATGCTAAAATTCATATCAATAGACGGAGAAATGCCAGCCAAGCGGGATGCAAAAGTCCGCGCCGAAGACTTCGGCGAAATCTATGCCGATTATATCCGCGAAAAAGCCGCCGAGCAATCCTCTCGCTGTTCCCAGTGCGGGGTACCGTTTTGCCAATCGGGCTGCCCCTTGCAAAACAATATCCCCGACTGGCTCTATCTCAGCGCTGAAGGCCGGTTGGAGGAAGCTTATCAGCTTTCCGCCCAGACCAATTCCATGCCGGAAATTTGCGGGCGCATCTGCCCCCAAGACCGCTTGTGCGAGGGTGCGTGTGTCATAGAAAAATCAGGCCACGGTGCGGTCACCATTGGCGCTATCGAGAAAACCCTAACCGATAATGCCTGGGAAAACGGCTGGGTTGCGGCCATTAAACCAGGCACCGAACGCGCCTTGTCCGTCGGCATTATTGGGTCGGGTCCCGCCGGGCTAGCGGCAGCAGAAGCCCTGCGCGAACAGGGCTGGCAGGTGAGTATTTATGACCGTCATGACCGGGCGGGCGGGCTTCTTATGTACGGTATCCCCAACTTTAAGCTGGACAAAAAAATCGTGCAAAGGCGCTTGGACCATCTCGTGGACGGCGGCGTGGAGTTCGTCTTAGGCACCAGTATCGGTACGGATATAAGCTTTGATGATCTGCGTAAAAAACATGCGGCTATTTTGGTGGCCACGGGTGTGTATAAATCCCGCGCTTTGCAAGTGCCGGGCTGTGGCAGTGATGGTGTCATAGAAGCTCTGCCCTATCTCACCAGTTCCAACAAGCTCGGGCTTGGGGATAAAATCGAAAATGTAACCGCTGCGGATAAACATGTCGTGGTCATTGGCGGCGGTGATACGGCTATGGATTGTGTGCGCACCGCCGTGCGGCAAAAAGCCAAATCCGTTACCTGTCTGTACCGCCGCGACCAAGCCAATATGCCCGGCAGTGCCCGCGAAACGCGGAACGCTATGGACGAAGGCGTGACCTTTGAATGGCTAGCGGCACCCCAATCTATACATGACAAAGATGGCCAAGTGACCAAAGTACGTGCTACGCGGATGCGGCTTGGCCTGCCTGACCAATCCGGGCGCCAAACTGTGACCCCGATAAAGGGATCCGAATTTGATGTCAAAGCCGACATGGTTATTCAGGCTCTCGGCTTCACCCCCGAAGACATGCACGAAATAAGCCCGGATTTCAAACTTACGGACTGGGGCACACTAAAAACCCATCCGACAAAATTTGAGACCAATGTGCCGGGCGTCTATGCGGCGGGCGATATTGTGCGCGGGGCGAGCCTAGTGGTTTGGGCCATACGCGAAGGCCGGGACGCGGCGGCGGCCATGCACCAATATCTGGAAAATCAACTGGCTGAGAGAGCGGCGGAGTAACACATGCAAAACTGGAAACACATATACGAACAAAGTCGCGACCGTCTTATTGGTGCGAACGCTTATAATCCTGCTGATGAACACGATGCCTGCGGGGTTGGTTTGGTGGCTAGTATTGACGGTAAGCCAAGGCGCGAAATCGTCGAGCTGGCGATAAAATCCCTCAAAAATGTCTGGCACCGGGGCGCGGTGGATGCCGACGGGAAAACCGGAGACGGAGCCGGGATCATGCTCGACATCCCGCAAGAATTTTTCAGACGCCAAGTCGCCCGCACAGGCCATAAAGCCAAAAAAGCTATCGTCGCCGTTGGGATGATCTTCCTACCGCGCACGGATTTTTCCGCCCAAGACCAAGCCCGGACAATTGTCGAGTCTGAATTATTACGCGCCGGGTGCTATATGTATGGCTGGCGGCAAGTGCCCATTGATGTCAGTATTATCGGCGACAAAGCTGCCGCTACCCGCCCCGCTATTGAACAAGTTATGTTCCGCCCGCCTAAATCCTGGGACGCCGCTAAATTGGAGCGCGAGCTTTATATTGTCCGCCGCCGTATTGAAAAACGCGCTATCGCCGCCGCACTTCCGGGGTTTTATGTATGTTCATTATCAGGCCGGGTCATCACTTATAAAGGCATGTTTTTGGCCGAGCAAATTGATGCATTTTACCCAGATCTTAAACACGAATTGTTCACATCCCGCGCAGCTCTGTTCCACCAGCGTTATTCCACCAATACCTTCCCCCAATGGTGGCTTGCCCATCCTTACCGCATGATTGCCCATAATGGCGAGATTAACACGGTGCGCGCCAACACTAATTTTATGAAAAGCCACGAGATAAAAATGGCGTCCTCCGCCTTTGGGGCGCGGGCTGAAGATGTCAAACCTGTCATTCAAAAAGGCTCATCCGACTCAGCTGCCCTCGACGCCGTGTTCGAACTTTTGGTGCGGGCAGGGCGCACAGTGCCGCTCGCAAAGATTTTGCTGGTTCCCGAGGCCTATTCAAAACGTACCGAGCTTATGCCGGAAAACTGGCGGGCATTTTATGAATATTGTAATGCGGTCATGGAGCCATGGGACGGCCCTGCCGCTTTGGTCGGTTATGATGGTGATTGGGTTATGGCCGGGCTTGATAGAAGTGGTCTGCGGCCTTTGCGGTACGCCGTTACTGACGACGGTATTTTGGCGGTTGGCTCCGAGACAGGCATTTGTCCATTGGATGAGAGCAGCATAATATCCAAGGGCGCGATTAAGCCGGGACGGCTCATCGCGGTCGATTTGAACGTGGGCGAGTTTTTCGATTCCGATCAAATCATCAATAATCTGGCAAGCGCCAAACCCTATGATAAATGGTTGCAACAAGCCATTGAACTGGACGAAAAACTATCCGGCCCAGAGCCTGAACCAAAACTATCTGGTAATACATTAATGCGCGCCCAATTGGCTTGTGGTCGGTCGCGCGAAGAACTGGATATGATTTTAGCCCCTATGGCCGAGCAAGGCAAAGAAAGCATTGGCTCTATGGGTGACGATACGCCGCTCGCCGTATTGTCTGATGCATATCGGCCATTGTCGCATTTCTTTAGACAAAAATTTTCCCAAGTCACCAATCCGCCTATTGACCCTTTGCGCGAAACGCGAGTCATGGGACTAAAAACCCGCTTTCGCAATTTGCGCAATATTCTTGCCGATGACCCTGAGGAGTTTTCTGGTCAAACCGACGAAATGTATGTGTTGGAAAGCCCGGTTCTCACCAATGCCATGTACGCGAAATACAGGGGTATCATAGGCGATAATGTTGCGGTTCTGGACTGTACCTTTGCGCCTCCCAAGCGCGGCGCCCACCACGGCAGTGCGCTGAAAGCTTTGCTAAGACGAATTAAGAAACAGGCTGAGAAAGCCGTGCGGGCGGGTATCGAAAACATTGTGTTGAGCGACGAAACAT
The DNA here is from genome assembly GCA_021647375.1 of Robiginitomaculum sp. GTDB lineage: Bacteria > Pseudomonadota > Alphaproteobacteria > Caulobacterales > Maricaulaceae > Robiginitomaculum_A. Next base: position 53,877 of record JAKIUV010000003.1, on the reverse strand, counting down.
TTGGCGTTGATAATATTTCCGCCCCGATAATATTGTGTGTGGGCGGGGTACATGCCCATTTGGTCAAGCAAGGCTTGCGTTCGGATTGCTCATTGATTGTCCGCTCTGCCGAATGCCTAGATACCCATTATTTTGCCGTGCTTATCGGGGCGGGTGCGACCGTGGTCAATGCGTATTTGACCCAGGATATGTTGGCTGAACTGGTGGCTAAAGGCACCATTAAAGCCGACATAAATACAGCGCTAGCCAATTATAAAACATCCATAGACAACGGCCTTTTGAAAATAATTTCCAAGTCCGGCATTTCTGTCATCTCGTCTTATCGGGGTGGCAATAATTTTGAAGCCCTTGGCCTGTCGCGCTCATTGGTCGATGAACATTTCCCCGGCATGACCTCGCGGATTTCCGGCATCGGTCTTGCGGGGCTAGAGCAGAAAATTGTTGAGCAACATAAATGTGCCTACGCGCCCGAGAAACCGTACCTGCCTATTGGCGGGTTTTACCGCAAGCGGGCAGGCAGCGAGCGTCATGCATATGGCGCTGATATGATAAATATGTTGCAATCGGCGGTGCGCACCAGCGATTACCAAGCCTATAAAAAGTTCGCCGCATTGGTGAACGGCCAATCACCGATACAAATTCGTGATTTGCTCGACTTTAATCCATTGGGCAAGCCCGTTCCCATTGAGCAGGTTGAAAATGTCAATGAAATCCGCAGGCGGTTTTTAACCCAGGCCATGTCACTGGGCGCATTGTCCCCCGAAGCCCACGGTACACTTAACATAGCCATGAACCGCATCGGCGCGCGTTCGGTTTCTGGTGAGGGCGGCGAAGACCCAGCGCGTTATAAAACCTTGCCCAATGGCGACAATGCCAATTCCGAGATTAAGCAAATCGCGTCTGGGCGTTTTGGCGTTACTGCGGAATATCTCAATAATTGCAAAGAGATCGAAATTAAAGTCGCCCAAGGTGCCAAGCCCGGCGAAGGCGGGCAATTGCCGGGCTTCAAGGTCACGGAAATGATTGCCAAGCTGCGCCACGCAACACCGGGTGTCACATTGATTAGCCCGCCGCCCCACCACGATATTTATTCCATTGAGGACTTGGCGCAGCTGATTTACGACCTCAAACAAATCAATCCCCGCGCTCGGGTCTGCGTCAAGCTGGTCGCCAGTTCCGGGGTTGGCACAATTGCCGCCGGGGTGGCGAAAGCCAAAGCCGATACGATTCTCATCGCTGGCCATAATGGCGGCACAGGGGCGTCTCCCAATACCAGCCTGAAATTTGCGGGCGTACCGTGGGAGCTTGGCCTGTCGGAGGTTCACCAAATCCTGAGCCTGAACGGTCTGCGCGACAAGATAACTTTGCGCACGGACGGCGGGCTTAAAACCGGGCGCGATATTGTCATCGCCGCCATGCTGGGGGCCGAAGAATACGGGGTCGGGACATTGTCCCTTGTGGCTATGGGGTGTTTGATGGTCAGACAATGCCATAGCAATACTTGCCCGGTTGGGGTTTGTACCCAGGACGAAAGTCTGCGGGATAAATTTACCGGCACACCCGAACATGTAATAAACCTGATGACCTTTATGGCCGAAGAAGTGCGTGAAATTCTCGCCTCTCTCGGCGTCACCAGCCTAGCGGAAATTATCGGGCGGGCAGATTTGCTATCGCAAGTTTCGCGGGGTGCCACACATTTGGACGATCTTGACCTTAACGCCGTCCTCACCCGCATTGATATTCGCCCGGTCGTTGATTCGCGCACAGGCCGCACCGAAATCCCGGATGCTCTGGATATGCAAATCCTGAAAGACGGCAAACAATTATTTGAGCGCGGCAAAAAAACCGAACTGGTTTATACGGTACGCAATACCGACCGCGCCGTTGGCACAAGAAGCTCTAGCGAGATTTACCAATCATTTGGGGTTGGCGGTCTGCCGGACGGGCAGTTGACCATCCGCCTGCGCGGTTCCGCCGGGCAATCTTTGGGCGCATTTGCTATGAAAGGTTTGCGGCTGATTGTTGATGGTGATGCCAATGATTATGTGGGCAAGGGCTTGTCGGGAGCCGAGATTTTCCTCGCCCCCCAAGGCGGCAGTCAAATCGACGCCCATACCAGCACTATCATCGGCAATACGTGTTTATATGGCGCCACATCGGGCGCACTGTTTGCGGCGGGCAGAGCCGGAGAACGTTTCGCCGTGCGCAATTCCGGAGCCAATGCCGTGGTCGAGGGTTGCGGCAATAACGGGCTTGAATATATGACAGGCGGCACGGTGGTTATTCTTGGCTCTATCGGAGATAATTTCGGCGCTGGCATGACCGGAGGCATGGCCTTTGTCTATGACCCGGATAGGACGTTTGAAAAAGCCGTCAATCCGGATAGCGTTATCTGGCAAGGTTTTGATAGCACCTATTGGGAAGAGAAATGTAAAGCGTTGATTGCTGCCCATGTCAAAAACACAGGTTCGGAATTTGCAAATGTCCTCCTGCGCGATTGGGAGATTGAGCGGGATAATTTCGTACAAGTGGTGCCGAAAGAAATGTTGGAACGGCTGGAGCATCCGCTAAAGGATGTGGCATAGTTGAGTTAATCTCTCCTTCCCCCATTTTTATGGGGGAAGGAGATCAATAATTCAAAATCGGGGCCAACCACCTCTCGGCCTCGGACAGAGCCATGCCTTTACGTTTGGCATAATCCTCAACTTGGTCTTTTTCTATTTTACCGACTCCAAAATATAGACTATCGGGGTGAGAAAAATACAGACCGGACACACTAGAGGCCGGGTGCATGGCGAAACTTTCGGTTAATTTTACACCTGTCGCATCGCCGCCCAGAAGCTTAAACAATGTGGCTTTTTCGGTGTGATCCGGTTGTGCCGGATAGCCCGGCGCGGGGCGGATGCCTATATAGTCTTCGGCTACCAATCCTTTAACCCCGAAGCGGGCAGATTTTTCATAGCCCCAAAATTCGCGGCGCACCCGTTCGTGCATATGTTCGGCCAAAGCTTCGGCGAGACGGTCACAAAGTGCTTGGAATAATATGGCGGAATAATCATCATCCGCCGCCTTGAAGTCGCGCACGCGACTGCCCTCCCCTAGCCCGGCAGTCACACAAAACCCGCCGACATAATCTTGGTTGATAGGGTCGGGCGCAACAAAATCCGACAGGGCGTAGTTTTTGCGGCCTTCCGATTTGACCATTTGCTGGCGCAAAGTGTGAAGTGTTGCCAGCTTATCGGTGCGACTTTCATCAGTGAATAATTGAATATCATCCCCATCGCTAATCGCTGGCCAAAAACCAAGCGTGACTTGGGCATGCACCCATTTTTCCGCCAATATTTTATCCAGCATAGCCTGTGCATCGCGGTATAAATCCCGCGCCGCCTTGCCGTAAATAGCGTGTTCCAGAATATCCGGATACCGCCCCTTAAGCTCCCATGTGGCAAAGAATGGTGTCCAGTCAATATAGGGGCGCACGATATTCAAATCATAATTTTTGAAAATTTTGGCCCCGGTAAAACTGGGTTTCGGAGCTTGATAGCCGTCCCAGTCCAGAGCGCATTTATTGGCGCGAGCCGCCTCTATGGGCAGGCGTTTTTTACCTGATTGACTACGAGCATGGGCGGCACGGGATTTTTCATATTTGGCTTTTGTCTCGCGCTTGAACACATCCGCATTATCACCCAGCAAATGTGTCACCACACCCACGGCACGTGATGCGTCTTGCACATATATAGTGCTGTTGTCCGTGTAAGCAGGTTCGATTTTGACCGCCGTGTGGGTGATGCTGGTAGTGGCACCGCCGATCATCAAGGGCAGGTTCAAGCCTTGTCTTTGCATTTCCCCGGCCACATATACCATCTCGTCGAGGCTCGGCGTAATCAAGCCCGACAGGCCGATAATATCTGCATTAACCTCTTTGGCCGTCTCTAAGATTTTCTCGCACGGCACCATGACGCCCAGGTCTATGACTTCATAGCCGTTGCACTGTAGTACCACGCCGACAATATTTTTGCCAATATCGTGGACATCGCCCTTGACCGTCGCCATGACGATACGGCCATTGGAGACATCTTCGGTGCCGAGCAATTTTTTCTCTGCGTCCATATAGGGCATCAAATGTGCCACGGCCTGTTTCATAACTCGGGCGGATTTAACCACTTGCGGCAAGAACATTTTACCCGCCCCGAACAAATCCCCGACCTGGTTCATACCGTCCATGAGCGGCCCTTCGATAACGTGTAGCGGGCGCTCGACGCTTTGGCGGGCCTCTTCCGTGTCCTTGACGATGTATTTGGTGATACCGTTGACCAGCGCATGGGCGAGCCGGTCACGGACACTATCTTTGCGCCATTTTAGGTCGGTTTTTTTAAGTGCCCTTTTGCCGCCCGCATAATCCTGCGCCACGTCCAGTAATCTGTCCGTTGCATCATCGCGTTTATTGAGAATAACATCTTCAACGCGCTGTTTGAGAATATCGGGTATGCGGTCATAAATCGTGAGCTGCCCCGCATTGACAATGGCCATATCAAGGCCAGCTTTGATAGCGTGGTAGAGGAACACGCTGTGCATGGCTTCGCGCACCGGATTATTGCCGCGAAACGAGAAGCTGACATTAGATAATCCGCCCGACACGCGAGCATAGGGCAAGTGTTTTTTAATGCGGCGTGTCGCTTCGAAAAAAGCGACGGCATAATCATTATGTTCTTCTATACCTGTAGCGACCGCGAAAATATTAGGATCAAAAATAATGTCCTGGGGCGGGAAACCGTTGGCCGTCAACAGATCATAAGCCCGCTTGCAAATCTCGAATTTGTGGTCCGCCGTTTCCGCTTGCCCGTCCTCATCGAACGCCATGATGACCGTAGCTGCACCGTAGCGGCGTACCAGTTCGGCCTGTTCCAAAAACGGTTTCTCGCCTTCCTTGAGCGAGATAGAATTGACCACGGATTTACCCTGCACACATTTAAGCCCGGCTTCGATGACCGCCCATTTCGAGCTATCAATCATGATGGGGACACGGGCAATGTCTGGCTCGCTGGCTAGGAGGTTCAGATATGTGGTCATGGCTTGGGCACCGTCAATCAGACCGTCGTCCATATTGATGTCGATAATCTGTGCGCCGTTCTCGACCTGCTGGCGGGCAACCGAAAGCGCCCCTTCAAAATCGCCGTCAACGATGAGGCGCTTGAACCGGGCCGAGCCGGCCACATTGGTGCGTTCACCAATATTGATAAAACTGGATGAGGCCTGCATTATGCAGCTCCTAAACTGAACGGCTCTAGGCCTGATAAACACAGAGCGGGGCTTATGTCCGGCGTTTTGCGCGGCGCGCATTTACCGGCTTTGTCCGCCAGTTTTTCGATATGGGCAGGGGTCGAGCCACAACAGCCACCAATAATATTGACCCAACCGTCTTCTACCCACGGCATCATATGGCTACACATATGGCGCGGGGTTTCGTCATATTCCCCGAACGCATTGGGCAGGCCCGCATTGGGGTAAGCCAGAATATATGTGTCTGCAATCTTGGCCAAAGCCTGCACATAGGGCCGCATTTCTTCGGCGCCCAGCGCACAATTTAGCCCCACTGCAAATGGGTTGGCGTGGGCAATAGAATGCCAAAAAGCTTCCACGGTTTGCCCCGAAAGCGTGCGCCCGGATTTGTCGGTAATGGTGCCGGAGATTATCAAGGGCAGGTCTTGGCCTTTGGCCGCAAATATTTCTTTGGCCGCAAATATCGCCGCCTTGGCGTTGAGGGTATCGAATATAGTTTCAATCAAGAGCGCATCTACATAGCCCCACATGGCTTCGATTTGTATTTTATATGCGGTAACGACCTGGTCAAAATTCACCTCCCGAAATCCGGGGTCTTCCACTTTGGGGGACAGGGACAGGGTTTTGGATAAAGGCCCCAGCGCACCGAGGACGGCGCGGGGTTTATCCGGCGTTTTGCGCGTCCATTCATCGGCCACTGCGCGGGCAATTTTTGCGCCCGCCTTGGCAATTGCGCCTGCATGTTCGGACAGACCATAATCAGACTGGCTTATGGTGGTTGCGTTAAACGTATTGGTTTCGATCAGGTCGGCACCAGCGGCGAAAAAACTGGCGTGAACACCACGCACCGCATCTGGCTTGGTGATGTTCAACAGATCATTATTGCCGCGCAGAGGTGTCGCCCAATCGGCAAATTCCTGGCCGCGAAAATCTTCTTCGCCCAATTTATACGCTTGCAACATCGTTCCCATAGCCCCGTCGAGGATGAGGACGCGGTCTTTTATGGCTTGTTCTATTTTTGGCCAAATGCTCATGAGGAAACAGCTTTCTGAATAGTATTTTTGGCTTTCACGCCCAATATCTGACATGTAGTGAAAGCCAAATCCGCTTTGTTCAACGTATAGAAATGAAAATGTTCGACACCCTGCGCCCGGAGTTGCGCCGCTAAATCTGCCGCCGTTGATGCGGTCAAGAGCAGGCGCGTTTGCGGGTCATCGTCCAGCGGCTCGAACAAATTATGATACCAGTCCGGGATGGAAATATAACATAATTTCGCGATACGGGTCAGGCCGCGATAATTGGGTTGCAGCATCAGGCCGGGAATGATCGGGATGTTAATACCCGCGTCCAGCGCCTTGTCTTGATAGCGCAGGAAGGGGTCTGCGGAGAAGAAAAACTGGGTGATGGCACGGGTTGCACCCGCGTCAATTTTGCGCTTGAGATTATCCAGCTCATCGTCCCAGTTCAGGCTTTCCGGGTGTAGCTCTGGATAGGCAGAAACCGATATTTCAAAATCGGCCACGTCTTTGAGGCCCGCAACCAAATCACTCCCATAAGCATAGCCATTTTTATGGGGCACATAAGGAGCGCCCAAACCGCCCACAGGATCGCCGCGCAAGGCGACAATATGGCGAACCCCTGCCTGCCAATAGGCGCGGGCTATTTCATCGATCTCGGCTTTGTCCGCACCGACACAGGTTAGATGGGCGGCAGCGGCAAGCTTGGTTTCGCGGGCAATGCGAGCCACAGTTTGGTGGGTGCGTTCGCGGGTCGAGCCACCTGCACCATATGTCACGGAAACAAAATCCGGGTTTAAGGATTGCAGTTTTTGGATGGACGCCCACAATGTCTCGCCCATTTTTTTGGTCTTGGGCGGGAAAAACTCAAAGCTGATATTCAGGTTTTGACCACCGCCCGCACTGGCGCGGGCAAGTGTACCCGGCGCGGGACGAAATTCATCTTTGTTATTTCTGGTTTCTTCAATAATCATGGATTTACTTTACTTTTGCAGATTGGAAAACATGGTGGTCAGGACGCGGATCAAATCGTCTTTGTGTTCCATACCGACGGACATGCGCACGAGGGTATCGCTCACACCCGCACCGTCTCTGTCCGCTTGGCTCATAGCGCGGTGGGTCATGGTGGCGGGGTGACAAATCAGGCTTTCCGTACCGCCAAGGCTCTCGGCGAATTGGAAAATACCTGTGTCCGCAAAGAAATGTTTCAGGTCTTCCGACTTTGCATTTAACTCAAAGCTAAGCATGGCGCCGGAGCCGGATTGTTGTTTTTGTGCTAAAATACCGTCCGGATAATGCACAGATTTCACGGACTTATGTCCGCGTAAATACTGCACTATTTCTATGGCGTTTTTCTCTTGCACATCCATGCGGGCATGTAGTGTGCGCAGGCCGCGCAAGGTTAGGAAGCTATCGAACGGCGCGCCTGTTACGCCCGTGCAATTTGCCCACCAAGCCAGTTTTTCGGCCAATTCTTCGGACTTGGCAACAACCGCTCCGCCGACCACATCACTATGACCATTGATGAATTTAGTGGTTGAATGGACGACAATATCCGCGCCGAGTGCCAAAGGTGTTTGGCGTGCGGGCGATAAGAACGTGTTATCGCAGACGGCCAATGCGCCGACCTCATGGGTAGCTTTGGACAGTGCCGCAATATCGCTGAGCCGCATGAGCGGATTGCTCGGTGTTTCTATAAAAACCAAATCCGGGTTTTTGGCACGTATCTCTGCGGGCGATCTATCTTTGGTTTGGTTGATAAATTCCACCCTGAACCGCCCTTGTTCTTGGCGGCTTAAGAGCAGGCGAAATGTGCCGCCATAACAATCATGGGGTGCCAGCACCAAGCCGCCGTGGGGCACAAGGTTCAGCACCAAATCTATGGCCGCCATGCCGGACGAAGTCACCACACCACCTGCACCGCCCTCTAGGTCAGAAATCGCATCTGCCAGAGCATCACGGTTGGGATTGCCACCGCGCCCATAATCATATTTTCCCATCTCGCCAAAGCCGGGGAATGTATAGGTTGAGCTGAGGTATAATGGCGGCGTTACGGCACCATAGGCCTGGTCTTGGCCAATGCCTGCGGTGACACATTTCGTTTCTGGTTTAAGCGGCACGGCTCTCCCCTCCCATAAAATCGGTTAGAATTGGTGCTAGAAGATCCGTGGCCTTCAAAAACGAATCGTGGCCGTAAATACTGTCAATGACATGCAGCTTCGCGCGACCGGCCAGGGCATCACACAAGGCCTGCATTTCGGACGGCGGGGCGAGTTGGTCTGATTTCACGGCAATCAGGGTTGTGTGGGCGCTGATTTTTTTTGGGTCAACACGGTGTAAATCTATAGATTCCGATAGAGCCAAAAACCTGTTTACAGGCATGATTTTTTTATAGTGCCGACCACGGGATTCCAGATAATCACCCACGTCAAAACGCGCCGGATTATCACCGCTCGGCGCGGCACTAAACCGCTGGCTAAATTCTTCGGCGGAGCGGTAAGTGGTCATGGCCAATTCGCGGGCAAGCTTTAGGCCTTCTAGTGGCTCCCCAAGCTTGGTGGCCATATCAATGGTGCGGCGCTGGATACCGCGCAGGGCAACACCCATTGGCCAAGGGCGATGGGCGGCACCAAAAACGCACAAATTTTCCACGCGGTTTGGGAAATCCTGAGCAAAGGCCAAAGCAATCATGCCGCCGTAACTCATGCCGATAATACTGTGGACACACTCAATTTTCAAATGATCCAGCAAAGCTGCCAAGCGTTTAGCTTGGTCTTTAGTGGTGATGGTCAAGCGCTTATCGGTATTCACACCGCCCGGCGCACAGTCGAAGCCCAACACCTGTACATGGTTCAGATCAATCGGCCCGCCGGGATAAATCATGTCCGACCACCAGCCGCCAGAACCGTCCTTGCCGTCAACACCGTCGGCAACAAAGCGTGATGCCGATATACCGCCCGGCACAACAACCAAAGGCGCACCTTTAAGGTTTTTTGGGCGTCCGTACAGCCTGCCTTGCACCACGTCGTCCTTTAGCACGCCGCCGTGTTCTAGGGCGAAATCACCTAAACCAATTTCTACATCTTGTGCCATAAGGCGCTCCTGCAATCATCTCACAGAAATTGAAAGCGAGAGCATGTAACTAAGAGAATACGGCTATGACAGGAGCAAGTTAAAAGCATGTGCCTTATCCCTGCTGGGAGCGGCTTTGCTCTTTCCTCATCTGCCAGCGACCAATGAAACGGCCTACCGTAGGACTTAGCACCTTTCCAAAATGTCTTCACATTCCGTCGGTTGCTCCAGCTTCAAAGGGCCTATCCCTCCACTGGTCTTGATGAAGTTTTAAAATGCTGGAATTTTATGACTAGGTCAAGGGGTTTTTTTGCTATGCATATAAGATTGCTTGTATTAGCCTTGCACCTCAACACAAGGAGTTCCTATGCGCGACATCGAAATAACCAATCTTGAAACTTTACCGGGGAAAACCATCACACAGCATCTCGGCATGGTGCAAGGCAATACGGTACGGGCCAAACATGTGGGCCGCGATATTATGGCTGGGTTTAAAAATATCGTCGGCGGCGAGCTGCGTGGTTATACGGAGCTTTTGACGGAATCTCGCGACCAAAGCATCGACCGCATGGTCGATGAAGCCCGAGGTCTGGGTGCTAATGCCATATTAAATGTGCGGTTTTCCACCTCATCCATAAGCGCCGGAGCCTCCGAGCTTTATGTGTACGGTACGGCGGTCGTGGTACGTTAACATGATCAATATAGCTATATTTTTAAGTCTGTTCGCGCTCGGGTTTTTCGTAGGGCGATATAAGGAAGCCCGGCATTTCAGCGATTTACAAAAACGCGAAACCGCGCTGGCCTATATCACCACATCCAATATTAAACACGCCCCCGACGGCATGAACAATTCGGTATTTGTCAGCGGCAATGTTGTTGTCTCTATTGATTACTATAAACGTATATTGGCGGCTCTGCGCGGCATATTTGGCGGCCAGATAAAATCCTATACCAGCCTTGTAGAGCGCGCCCGGCGCGAGGCCGTCTTGCGCATGAAAGAACAGGCCGAAGATTTCGGCATGCACCATATCTCCAATTTGAAGCTGGAAACTGCCAGCGTCTATAAAAATTCCCAAAGCTCCCTAGGGTCAATAGAAATCTTCGCCTACGGCACGGCATTGAAATAGAGTTTTGAGCTAATGCAAAAATGTCGCGTTGAAATTTTAACCTAACTGCGTATCTCCCCTTTATGATGAGTGCTGAACCGATTACCGAAGACGATATTGCCGCCTTGACCAAGGTGTTTTATACTTGGGTGCGCAAGGATGCATTGCTGGGGCCTGTCTTTGCTGCCAAGATTGGTACGGACGACGCCCAGTGGACGCCCCATATTACCCACATCAATGATTTTTGGTCGGGGATATTTCTCAAAACCGGGCGGTTTTCCGGCAACCCTATGGCCAAACATGCGCCCCTACCCGGATTAACCCCGGCGCATTTCACCCGCTGGCTGGAATTATTTGCCAAAGCGGGCGCCCAGACCTTATCGCCTGCCAAGCAAAAACATTTCAACGATACGGCGGAGCGTATAGCCAAAAGCCTGCAAATGGGCCTGGCCTTTCATAATGCGAGTAAAGATATAGAACCCAACCCGTTTGCCGAGTTTGATATAGCGAGGCCGTCGCGACAATAAACTACCGTATGGATAAGGTAAATTCGACCTTGCCCAGATAATGTTTCGCGCCTTTATCGTTTGGGTTACGCGCCAGCACATGTTTCAAATATTTTTGTGCCAGCTTCAACTCTGCCAAGTCGGAGCTTTCCGGCTCCTGGTTTTTATAAGCAAGCACAATACCTGCGGTTTTCAGCACTGCGGCATTATCGGGTGCCACCGCCAAAGCTTTGTTTAAATAATCAGTGGCGCGGACATAGTCATTTTCCCAACTGGCAAGATCGGCCCGCGCAGCAAGAATGAGCGGGGTCTCGCCCAAAAGTTTGGCCGCTTTATCGTATTGCGCTTCGATTTTTGCCGTCTTGACATTCTGCGAGGAAAAGAACCGCATGGCTTCGGCTAAATGAAACAAGGCTTCATCTTTCTCTACGCCGCGCACTGTGAAGTCGTGTTCTCTGACATCAATATTCGGCTTAACCGTTATGGTCGAAAATTTGTTAGCGCGGAAATAGCGGCGTAATACGTCGTGATATTGCTCAGGTGTCTGCCCAAAGGCCTGAGTAAAAGCAGGGACAGAGCGCTTGCCCCCATTGAGCAAGCCAATATAATTGATCATCTTGGCGCTTTCTTGCTTATTTGTCTTGATATAATGCACGGCCAACCAGCTTTGAGCATAGAAAAAATCCGGAGTAGACATGCCGCGCGCACGACGGCCTGTGCTTTGGAACGGGTAATTATTGACAGAATTAACGATAACATTTGTCGGAATCCATACCTGTTGCGACAAAGGATAACCATAAGGGTTATAAGGTCGCCCAATCACCAAATTGCCGTCCTTGGTAACTTCAAAAGTCGCATAATAATCAGCCAATCCCTCATTGAACCATAGCGGGTATCGGTCACGGGTATAGGTCGCTAAAAGATGATGGGTGAACTCGTGCAAGGCAATATAACGGGCGCGTTTGCCGCGCTTGAAGCCGCTTTTGGCGTTGAGAATAAACACCGGGCCGTCAATGGTCGATTTATAAACACCAGCGATGTCAGTGCGGCCAGTCAAGAGTTTAAGCTCTTTTGAGCTTTTCACCGCATATATGCGCACAGGAACGATTTCGGGCTTGATGTCCTTAATGCCGACAATTTGCAAAATCGCCTGTCGGTATTGTTCCAATTCAAGGATCAGAGCCTTGCCGTCTTTTTCGCGGACATTGCCAACAAATACAAAGTTTTCAGATTTTATCTCAATAGTTTTGGCAACAGCGGTAACAGAAAAGCAAAACCCGGTAAGGCTAAAAACCAAACCAACCAGCAAAGCGCGAAACACCCGAAATAAACCCCGCATAAACATCCCCAACCAAATAACCTACCCAACACTAGCACAATTTATACATGCAAGCAAATAGGATGTGCAGGGCTGAAATTATGCTGATTAGCCCCTTGCATTCTTCTCCCGCGCCGCTATAAGCCCTGTTCCCAATGATGGGACGCAACTTGTCAGGCTAAAGGCATGCCTGGCGGTTCTTAAGTTCGAGCGGTTATGCGCTCATGATAATGGAGAACGAAATGCCAAAAATGAAGACCAAAAGCGGCGCCAAAAAGCGCTTCAAACTGACCAAATCGGGTAAAGTGAAAGCCTCCTCAGCAGGCAAGCAGCACGGCATGATCAAGCGGACAAACAAACAAATCCGCAATAAACGTGGCACCCGCATCCTCAAAGACTGTGATGCGCGCGTTATTCGCAAACAATTCATGCCAAATGGCTAATCGGGCTAAGCCCACCTATCAACCTAATTATATATCAGTTTTGGAGTAAATTATGGCTCGAGTATCAAGAGGCGTCACCAAGCACGCTCGCCACAAAAAAATTATCGACGCGGCAAAAGGCTATCGTGGCCGCCGTAAAAACACTTTCCGCATTGCCAATCAGGCCGTCGAGAAAGCCGGACAATATGCTTATATTGGCCGTAAACTTAAAAAGCGTCAGTTCCGCGCCCTTTGGATCCAGCGGATCAATGCGGCTGTTCGCCTGCACGGCATGACATACGCCACCTTTATGGGTGCCATGGGCAAAGCCGGCATCGAAATTGACCGCAAAGTCCTCGCCAGCCTAGCCATGCACGAACCAGATGCGTTCAAAGCCATTGTTGATCAAGCGAAAGCCGCGATTAAGTAGGTCGGTACTATCGAAATTTGAAAAGCCCTGCCTGCGCGGGGCTTTTTTATTGCCTCAAAGGCGTGTGACGCCGTCTACGACAAGCTGGTGAATGCTGGCTTCTGGACGTGCGCCGTAATGACTAATGACTTCGGATGCGCAGGTCGAGCCAAGACGCCCTGCATCTTGCCAGTCAAGACCCATGGCGCGTCCTGCGAGTACGCCCGCAGCATATTGGTCGCCTGCGCCTGTGGTGTCGATAACTTTATCCACAGAGAGAGCCGGGATCTCGTGCACATCCCCAGAATTCTTTATCAAAGAACCTTTGTCCGATAATGTCACTAATGTCGTGGTTCCTGTCGCCCATACATTATCCAACGCCGCATTTAAATCATCGGTTTCATAAAGGGATAAAAGTTCTGCCTCATTCGCAAACAAAATATCCACATGGTTATCCACAAGGTGGGCGAAGGCGGCGCGGTGGCGGTCAACGCAAAAACTATCGGATAATGTCAGGGCAACTTGCCGTCCGGCGGCCTTGGCGATTTCGGCGGCTTTGACAAAGGCGGCCTTTTGCGCGTCGGTGTCGAACAAATACCCCTCCATATAGGTGACCGCAGACGCCCGCACGATTGCGGGGTCTATATCTTTGACCCCGAATGTAACATTAGCCCCCAAATAGGTCGACATAGAGCGTTCCCCGTCGGGCGTGACCGCGATCAATGACCGCGCCGTAGCCTCACCCTTTTTCAGGGGCGCCGTGTTGGCCGTGACACCGAGTGCCGCAAGGCTATCCGTGAAACGCTTGCCCAAACCGTCGTCCGCAACCTTGCCAATATAGGCCGCCGAAACCCCGAGAGCCGCAATGCCCGCAACAGTGTTAGCCCCGGAACCACCAGCAATTTCGCTGAGGCTGTCGCTGGATTTTTTTAAAGCGCCATGGAGCTGTAACGCCCGCTCTTGGTCGATTAAAGTCATGGAGGCCTTGGTGATATTCTCAGCCAAAAGCACCTCTTCGTCCACAGGAGCAATCACATCCATAATGGCATTGCCAATCCCCAAAACATCATAGTGTGCGCGCATGTCTAATCTCCAAAAAATTTAAACTGCGCATAAGGGAGAGCCACGTGTTTTGCAAGCGGATAACACGCCATCCTCACCCAACTTGTGGGGGAGGTGCCCCTTCTTAGGGGCGGAGAGGGAAGCAGGTTTCAGCAAACACCAGACATGAGATGCGACAGTTTGGTAAGCTGTCCGGATAATCATTTCAGGGAATTATTGTGCCGGTAGTTGCTTCCCCCTCCGAGCGCCAAGGGGCGCCCACCTCCCCCGCAGGCGGGGTGAGGATGTAGGAAATATTTCATAATGGAACCCCATATGCAATTGCCCTACCCGTCTGCGGCGGAGGACGGAAGCCATAAGGGGGTTGTCCTTTGCGGTTTATGCCGCTAGGCGGTTCTTATGAAAAATGATATGAAAAAAGTCGCCATCCTTGCCTCTGGCAATCTCTTGCCGGGCCATCCGGATTTGCGCTCGGATGCGTTTGAACTGGAAGAAGAAATCGGTAAATTGCGCCCGGCCTTCGCCGCATTGGGTATGAAGCTGGATGTACTCAACTGGCGTGATGCAGCAGCGGTGGCAGACGACTATGACGCTATGTTGCCTTTGCTGGTCTGGGATTATTTTGAAAGCAACCAACAAGCATTCCTGCAAGCTATGGCGCAAATCTGCCAAAAGACAGAACTCTTCAACCGCTTTGATGTTGTCCAGTGGAACAGCAATAAATCCTATCTGGAAGATTTGGCGCACCAGGGTGTACACACCATTCCGTCGCGCCGGGTCGACCGGGTTTCCGAAGCCGAAGTCCAGCGTTCATTTGAAAAATTTGCAGGCGAGGCTTCTGGCTGTGACCAACTCGTCATAAAACCGGATGTGGGCGGCGGTGCCTGGCGGCAAGTTCTGCTCAAGAAAGGCGATCCTTATCCGAGCAAGGACAAATTACCCCCCGCTGGCACGCTCATCCAACCTTTCGTGAAAAGCGTCCTGACCGAGGGCGAATATTCTTTCTTGTATTTTGGCGGCGCATTCTCCCATGCACTGGTCAAACGCCCCAAAGACGGCGATTACCGTGTCCAATCTATTTACGGTGGCCGCGAACAAGCTTACGCGCCGAACCAACAAGAACGCGCTCAGGCTCGCGCCGTGTTTGACATGCTCGATTTCACCCCGCTCTACGCCCGGGTAGACCTGCTGCGCGCCGACGACGGGCGTTTGCTGCTGATAGAGCTGGAACTCATAGAACCATATTTATATCTGGGATTCGCCGAAGGCTCAGGCGCAGACAATAAAGGCGCGCAAAGACTGGCAAAAACACTTGCGAAAAAACTGGGCATTTAGAGCAAGCAATACCCTCCCCTTTCACCACTCCTCTCCCCAAATAGTCCGGTTATTTCTCCTTTGATTTCTCTCCAAAACATTATTTCAAAAAACTTATCCATGGTGTTCTGGGCTGGTTTATTCTCCTAAGCATGAAACTTGACCTAAATGAGATAAACAAATTATCGCCGCCCGGACTTTGGGATTTGGCGGCGCTGTCGGGGTTTATCACCACCCTGCTGGCTGTGATTGAAGCGCGGATTGGCGGGGCGCAGATGGCACGGTTTTGTGAGCGCATGTTGGCACGGCAGTCGCGGGACTTGCGCATCAAGGCTAGAGAAAACCTCAATATGCGCATCAAGGCCTGGGTGTTGCAAAGCCCCCAACGCATTGCCTTTGTTCGCCGGGTTATCGGCGAACGGGCTATCAAGCGCTGGCGTAAAAACCGTTTGGCGGACTATGCGCTGACAAAACATTTCGGCGATTGGAAGCGGAAATTTCCAAATGGTTTTGCTGGGTTTGGCGGGGTTCAACAAAACTGGAGCCATAAGCCTGCGATAAACCCCGCACCCCGCACCTATAATTGGAAGCCCTTTGCCTTGGTCAAAATATTCAATGTCGGGCGGTTTTTATATGGGCGGTCTCGGCCTGACCCTAAGCTGGAACAAACCCGCGCCGCCTATCTCAAGCTTTGGGGTGTGGATATTCAAGACAAGAATAAAGGCAAAAATAAAGGCGGCTTGCAGCGCGGTAAACGCGCCATGAAACCCATCTGCTTCACCCCCGATGAATTGGTGCCAGAAGCGGCCAGCGCGGAAAAAGATGCGCAAAGTGCGGGGGTGGTCACACCTGAAAAAGCAGGTGAAATACCCATATATCCGCCGCGCAAAAATGAACATGAAGCGGCGGAAAATTTAGACGATTATCTTATACGAGAACCCCCATAAATGCCAATATTTAAGCGTCCAACTTACCTTCAAACTCCAGCTCTACGGGGCCGGTCATAATGACGTGGTTGTCGGTCTCCCGCCATTCTATGTGCAATGTGCCGCCGTCCATAATGACACTTGCGCTACGGTCGGTACGGCTTTGGCGGTGGGCGGCGACCAAGGCAGCGCAGGCACCTGTGCCGCATGCTTTGGTGATGCCAACCCCGCGCTCCCAAACCCGAAGGCGGATTTCGTTGCGGCTGCGGATTTCGGCAAAACCGACATTGCACTGCTGGGGGAATAAAGGATGGAATTCTATCATCGGGCCTATTTTATCGACCGCCGTTTCCTCTACGTTCTCCACAAAGAAAACACAGTGGGGATTGCCCATATTTACCGCGCCAGGCCGCGCCAGTATCGGCGCATCTATGGGGCCGACTTTGACGTCTATGACATGGGTGTCCATATATTCCTTGAGCGGGATTTCCGTCCAGTCAAGACGCGGCTCACCCATATCAACGGCGACGGAAAATTCGCCCGTGCGGGTGGTCTGTAACAGTCCGGCATTGGTCTCAAGCAGGATAGCATCCCGCCCGGTTTCAACCATCACCAACCACGGAATACAGCGCGAAGCATTGCCGCAGGCATCGACCTGACCGCCGTCCGCATTCCATATTTCCATGAACACATCTGCCTGCAACTTATCGACCTGCGCAGATTTAGGCGCCCTCATAACAATGATTTGGTCAGCGCCGCGCGCCCCCATCACCCCCCCTTTGGCGGCGGTGGCTTTGGCCAGTTCGGATGTCATGGCAAAACCGGGGCGGCCCCGGGCGTCAAATACGCCGAACCGATTGCCGGCCCCATTTAGAATCATAAATTTCATAGCAAACCCTATAGGCGGGGGAGCGGGAATGAGCAAGTCGGCTGAATTATCAATATGTACTCATGCCTGAGGCGGTGCGACCATATGGTTTATTGGTTTGCGGCTGGAGGTATTTTCTCTGACATTTAGCGCAATATGGTGCTTGACCTTGGGGTTTTAGGGGGGTATGTCCCGCAAACTTGTTTTTATGGCGGCATATCTGCGCCTGAATAGCGAATGGAATACTAGAATTTAATACTAAAGGACTTTGTCATGGCACGTCGTTGCGATCTTATGGGTACAGGCCCAATGAGCGGAAATAATGTTTCTCACTCTAAAGTACGGACAAAACGCCGTTTTGAGCCGAATTTGTGCAATGTCACTTTGGCATCCGACATTCTTGGTCAAAAGTTTAAAATGCGCGTTACCGCCGCGTCATTGCGCACAGTTGATTTCAAAGGCGGTCTGGACGGCTTTTTGATGAACACCAAAAATGCTAAATTGACCGACAAAGCCAAAAAAATCAAACGGGCTTTGGTCAAAAAAACTACAGAAGCAGAAGCTGAAACTGAAGCTGCTTAGGTTAAATTTGCGCCGCCGCACCAAGGCGGGGTTGCTCTTTGCATTTATTTTATTGCTGATATTACTGGCGGACCGCTTCGTGCCCCCACAGCATTTGCCGTGGAAACCGCTTGATGTCGAGGCACAGGTCGGATTTGCTACAGGCACCAAAATCACCTTAATCGCCTTAGGCCCCAGCTCTGCTTGTATGGGAAAATTAGACGAAGCCTTGCACCTGAATTATGTGCAAGCCGCACCCAAAAAAGACAGCCAGACAGGCAATAAGGCTTGTGGTTGGAAGGTCGCGGCGACCATGACCAAAGCATCCGGCGCACGGTTCCGGCCAAAGCAGGTAACGGGACAATGCCCCTTGGTCTTGGCATCTTATATCTGGCTGAGGCAAGTGGATAAACATGCCCGTAAATATATGGGAAGCGGCCTCAAGAAAGCCCACCATGCTGGCACATATTCTTGCCGCCGGCAAAGAGGCAATAGTTCAGGTGCCTGGTCAGAACATGCTTTTGCCAATGCTTGGGACATTACCGGGTTTGAACTGGAAGACGGGCGGGTGGTTTCTATATTAAAACACTGGCGTAGCGACGGTAGTAAAGAGGGGCGCAGCAAAGCCAAATTCCTGCACGAAGCGCGCGGCTCCGCGTGCCGCTTGTTTCGGGTGGTGTTGTCACCGGATTATAATGATGCGCACAAAGACCATTTTCACCTTGACCAAGGACCAAGCTTGTCCTGTCGCTAGAAACCGCCTATAGTGCCAGCAAAGGAAAATGCTATGCACATAATCGGGATTATTATTGCCGTCGCCAGTGCCATATTTTGGATCAGCCGGGCGGCGCGCGGTGCCAGAGATGTGGCGAATGCGGCCAGTACTTTGCGCAATATGCCGCGCCGTATGCGCTTTAAAAACAATGCCTCCAAGCGCGGTATTGATTTAATCGACAACCCCATGGAAGCAGCAACCATTCTTATGGTCAGTGTTGCCAAACTGTCTGATTACGCCGCCGCCCATGATGGCCTGATCAGCGGTGCCTCGACTAGTCGCATTATTTCAACCTTGAAGTCCTATATGAAAATATCGGCGGTAGAGGCAGACGAGTTATCGACGCAAATGCGCTGGGCCGTGAAAGACTTCGTCCAGCCTGATACAGTGCTGGCACCTATGACCAATATATTATCCAAAGCGATTAACCGAGCCGAAGCAGACGATTTATCGGACATGTTGGGCAAAATATCCCAAGCCGACGGCGAAGCAAACCCCGAGCAAAAAGCATTTATCATGCGAGTTCGCGAGCGGTTGGGTTTGGAGGTATGATATAAAAAAGGGTCTAAATATTTTCCGCACAACCCTTAATTTGTTTTTGCAGAAAAGTCGCTTTTGGGCGAGATCATGTCTAATAATCCGCGCGCCGTATTTTGGTCAAATTTGAAGCGGAATTTTATATAGGCGCCTTTTTGGCTGTACTCTGCGGCAGAGAAATCCCGGTCTTTATAACCCTCGACATTATACCCCAGGCTAAGCCAAACATTGTCAACAGGCGAGATGCCTATGGACGGCCCGTAGGCATAGCTGAGCGTATCAGAATTTGCGCCGTACAATACGGAGCCGTGCAAGCCAATATCAATGCGTTCGGTTATATCAAACCGCGTTTCGCCGCCGATAAGATGCGAGAAACCGCTATAGGATGTACCGTCAAAATCGGTCTTCACATATTTCACGCCGTAATTACCCGCAAGCTGCCAACGCTCGTTCAACATTGTATTGGCCGTAAAATTATTAACCAGTTTTGTGGTCTTGGTACCTGTTAAACTATTATCAACTCTGACATCAAAGCGGTTCAATATGACCAATTCATCCGTACTGCGCGGACGCCAAGCGGTACCAATCCGGCCATCAATCCGGCTCGAACGACCGGACAAGCCCGCAGCGCCAACTATATCCTGGTTTCTAAAATTGGCTCTAAAGGCACCTGCGAAAGACAGTTTTTCCGACATCTCGCGGGCAGCCGCCACGCTGGCGATAAGGGCTTCGCTGGACACGGCATCGCGCACTTCCAGGCGAGCAGACATGCTTGTTTCCCCGGTGCGGTACCCCGCGCC
Organism: Robiginitomaculum sp.; assembly: GCA_021647375.1. GTDB lineage: Bacteria > Pseudomonadota > Alphaproteobacteria > Caulobacterales > Maricaulaceae > Robiginitomaculum_A. The sequence goes on along the minus strand of JAKIUV010000003.1, from coordinate 33,905 downwards.
TACATAAGCTGAAAGATAGGCTTCATTGGTTTCAAAAGCCGATATAGCGGCATCGGGAGCCACTTGCTCAATAGTATTTCCGTTGCCAAATATCCGTCTATTGGTGAGACCAAAGGATGTGCTCCATTTAGGCGAAAGTTGCAATTGTTGGTCAAGGCCAATGGTGGCTCCGATGCGTCTGCCGCTATCAGACGTTATCATATCCGAACCTAAAGAAAGATCTGTGCCGGCCCACGGCGTATAGCTCACACCGATAGAGGTGTTTTGTCCTGCCGATGTGGCACCGCCCAATATGTCATGATTGATGCGCACGCTAGCTTTTTCCGTTATGGTCTTCGTTACGGATATACGTGTGCGCTCCGGAAAATCACCGACGGTGTCTTTCCCGCCAATTGGTTGCTCATGGTTGATTTGGAAAGTCGCACCGTGTTTAGGCAAAGCATATTGAACGCTGGCTAAGGCGAGAATAGACTCGCGGTCATTGCCCGTTACGAATTTGTCTTTTACCGCACGTAGCCCAAGAGAAGCACTTAATTTTTCGCTTTCTTGGTTGACACTTATTTCAGACAACATGCGCGAATCCCCTGTGCCCAAATTATCAACCTTGTAAATGCTGGCGGACATATTGCGCGAACCACGACGCCCAGTTTCTTTGTTTTCAAGTTCTTGGAATTTGTAATCCACATTGGCACCATAGCGGCGAATATCGCTGGTTGTTGTACTGCGCTGTACCAATCCAAAACCCGCCTCTTCTGAACGCACATAAACACCTGCATTTAACGTCTTACTCGTATGGTTGATCTCCGCCAAATAGGCATTGGCAGATTTATAATCCTCTTGCGCATTGACCTTAGATCGGCTTGTGGCAAACTCTGCGCGGAACTCTGTACCCTTACCAACCTGTGCGATAATTTCAGCACCGATCATATCGGCTTTGCCCCCCGCACCATTGCCATTGCCGCCCTCGTGGACAAAGGTTGAGCCGATTTGAACACGACCATCCATAATTTGCTTCTGTATGCGCCCGCCGTAAGACAGATTTCGCTCACTATCATTAGAAGTCTCGTAGTCCACCACAATGACATTGGGGTTAAAACCACTATCCGATACGTCAACAGGCAAGCGGAAAATTATTTCTCCCGTAATATTGTCCAAGGTATAATCCAAATGCCGGATTAAACGGCGGCTCTCAAGAATGACATCTGCACGCACCCGGTCACGGGTCTCAAGAGTAATGGTTTCTGAATTTGCCAAAACAAAGGTGTTGGACAGGCGGTAAGGGCCGCTGGTGCCGTCAGCCGCTATTTCGTCTTTGGCAAAGCCTTGATTGGTCTCGGCTCCGTAAGCAATGGCTTGGAAATTTTCCCCCAAATATTCAGATTTAATCCCGGATAAATGACGATTATAGCGGGTCAATTTACCTTCGGTAATATTGGTGTTAAAGTCGCCAAACATTGCATAAAAACGCTTTTTTTCCAACTTAATATAGACGGGATAACGGCTGGCGGCTTCAAATTCATTGTAAGAGCGATCACCATAGAGCGTGTAATAGGCGTTCGGGTCAATTTCGGTTCTGAAGCCGCCATCACGATTACCGCGCCGTTTATCTGTATCCACTGCCAGTGTGAGCATCCAGTCGCCTTTGATCAAGCCTTTGGCAAAAAAGGCAACACGCCCGTCGGAGGTTAAATCGTCGGCAGCACCCGCCACCAATGCGACAGATTTGTTTTTTAGGCTGTTATAGGCGACACTGCCCTCAGCCAAGCCGACAATAATCCAGTCGCGCTTCTCTGGCTCCAGATACATGAACAGTTCCAATTTTCGGCCATTGTCTAATGTAACAATGATAGTGACTTTCCCGGCTTGTAGAGTTGGCTCCAATTCAATACGGGCAATGCCGTCAGCGCCCGCAACAATGTTGGCCCGAGCAGAGTTTGGCGACACAAGCTCCTCCGCCCCCTCCAAGCGTGATTTATTGTAAAGCCTATAGGGCGCAGCAATATCAATTTGTGCAATTCGTCCTGCGTGAACAGGTCTTCCTGCCGCGTTTTCGAGCCGTACTGCCAATATAGGTGTAGTGCGACCATCAGCGACCAGTTTAGACTGGTCGGGCAAAGTATAGGCGCGGGCAATTGTTTTTGCATAATGAATATCGCGCGTCATGGTTTTGATGGTTTCACCTACGGCATTTTTCACGGCAATATTGAATGTGTTTTGACCTTCGAGAATGTCCACACCCCGCCACCTGCTCATCATGACCGTGCGGGTTCTGTTGCTATCGCGGGCTTCGAAATTTGCAGTCGGGACGGAGCGCCCATTAACTTGCAGGTCAATTTTCTGGCCTGGTGCGTGTTTAATACCGATATTTACCGATGGTGTTGACGGCGTGCGTACCGGGCTAGGATAGACCCATTCAAGGTCTGGTGTCTGTGTGTCGAGCCATGCGGCATCAAAACTTCTATACTCTGTACGGTCATTAAATTCTACTTCTTGTTTTAAGGCTTCTGTCCCGCCTGTGTTTTTGAGATAGAAGTTGGCGCGCCATAGACCGCCGCCTTGGATTTCTATGAACTGCGAATACGGCTTGCCTGCATAACGGGTGCTTTCCTCACAGGTCATAACCTCATAACCCTCAGGCAAGGTTTCTGTGTCAATTTGCACAACATGGGTTCCGGTTTTTACTCCGCCGAAATTATACAGCCCGTCCTCGTCCGTAATCGCGTAAGCGCCCGTTTCCATATAGAGACGGACGCCTTTTACACCCGTTCCATTTTCAATTTCTCTTGCCCAGTCTTCATCACCATTACAGGCGTATTCTGCCACACGGCCAATCAATGTGCTGGTCGAGCGCAGTAAATCTTCGCGTAAAGTTAAGCTATATCTTGCGACATTGGATACAGGCGCATTATTCCCGTCCAAGGCGACAACCGCATTGATAGCTTCGCCTGTTCCCGCACCGGCACCAATTTCCAAAACATATGTCAGTTTAAATGTTTCGCCTGTGCGTAAAATTCCAGGGCGATATGTCAATTTATTGCCACTTACTGATATTTCCGGATCCGCTACTTTCTGCGTATCAAGTGTGCTTGACCCGGCAACATATTTAAACCCTTGAGGCAAGCTATCGACCAAAACGACGGGCGAGCCTGCCTGTCCACGGTTTTCTACTGTAATTGTATAGGGGACAAAGTCACCAATATCGCCAGCACGAAGCTCTGATGATTTCGCGATAACAAAATCGGTCTCCGCATCGAGCGGAATATCAAAATTCAGAGGGCCAGAGCTATTTAAGGTGAAATTACGTCCGTAAGACGCGTTAGTTTCAATAACGAATGGCGCATTGGTCAAATTTGTAAAGTCGGCAGTGGTTAAAGACGAGGCAAAGCTAAAACCTTGCGGCGGATCGACGCGGATAAAATATTCGCCGACCGGGGCAAGAGGAAAGCGGAATTCACCGGGTCTAATGTCGTAAACCAAACCGCTGGCATCCGTTGTATCCTGCCCTGTCAGAACGCTGTTTGGGTAACGAGAAACCCCGTCTATGCCGAAGACATTCGCGGGCTGCCCAGTGACAGCGTCGATCAGCGTGACACGGGCATTATCCACATAATCACCCGTAACACCATTGAAAACCCGGCCATATGGATCAACCAAAGCCGTATCAATGGAAATTTCAGTAGCATCAAAGCTATCGATATAAGTCGCCGTTAGCGTTGTCCCTTGAGGCGTCGTGAGAACCGGGTCATTTTTAGGCGTCGTGTCGCGACTAGAGGGCACCCAAGCCCAAAATTCTCCAGTGTCCAATCCGGATTCGTACAAACGCAAGCAAATTTCGTCCCCGTCCGCCGTTAAAACCGTAATTATGACTGTTTCAATCCGGTTTTGGTCGCCGTTTTGGCCAAGGTCGCGCACGCGCACGAACATAAGTTCACCAGAAAAATATGTACTCGCTGGGATCAACGGTATGGGTGTGCTAATATTTAAGGGCACACCCGCCGTGCGTTCCGGGGCGGGCATAGCAACAAAGGGGCCGGGGGTATGCCCGAGAGGCGAATAGTCAGCACCGTTAATCTGAACATTAACGGCTTCGGGTGCGTTGGGGGCGTATCTAAAAAAATCTATGGTGGAATCGGTGCGCTCTGCGGAGATAACAAAAATAGCCGGATTTGTAACCACAGTAACAGATCCGCCGCCGTCCACGTCATAACTGACGGAGGCAACATTGGTAACCGTTTGTCCGAGTATTGTTGCTTGCGCCAAACCGCCAACACTGACGATTAGCCCCAAGGCAACAAATACCAGACACCTTACCCACGTTAAGATGCGACTGCTCACCATTCTTGTCCTACATTTCACCCATGTTTTTAGCTATGCTCACCAAACGGGTTACGCTTGGTGCCGGGTTTTCATGAAATGCTTTTTTGTTATAATCTGCGACGACTTGCGCCGCAGATTGAATTAAATTATATAGCTACTGAACCAAGGCACGGATTGTGATTGTACCTGTTGATCCAGCTGTCAGTGTCGCACCAGTTAAGCTCACCGTACATGCACCGCCACTGCAATTTGTGTTTGGAGCAGGTTGTGTAAATGTCCCGCCGCTAAAACCACTTGGTGTTGCATTGATGAATTCAAGTTCATCAGGCAACACATCAGCAATTGCGATATTGGTCGCAGAAGCAACTGCCCCTGTGTTTTCGGCTGTAATCACATATTCAACACATGCGCCTGGTACTGAATACTGGTCGCCAACGCCCGGTGTACCGGGAATAGTTGTGCAACCGGTACCATCTTGCGTAAAGACGGTGACAGCTTTGGAAGCTGTCAAATCGGCAGACGCTACGATATATGTACCTGTTGCGGAGTGATCACCAGCATTAGCAACTTCGTTGGCTGTACCCGAAAGGTCAGCCAATACGTTTTCAGCAGCACCAGTAAGTGTATTACCACCAGCATCAGCTACTACAGCTGTACCCGGCGAACCACCTGTTGTTGGTTGAAGCGTATCAGATACCAATGAAATGTCCGACGTGTCCGCGTCAACAAGAACTGCCGGAATGTCGCCGTCTACAATCACACAAATGACTGCATCAGCAGCAAGGTCAGCCGAAGCTGCACCGCTACCCGGCGTATAAGCTGTTGTTGTGCCAGCAAGATCTGTTGCATCACAGACGCCGCCCGTGCCGTTATCAATAATATAGTTGATATTCAGACCCGTTGTATCAAATTGGTCGCCTGCTTCGTTGACCAATGCAAAGCTATATGCCTGCGTGTCATTACCATTATTTGTAACGGTAAAGACCAGTTCCTGGTTCGTCGCACCTGGAGCAACCGTCGTGTCGCCACTACTGGCAACGGTCAAATCGACCAAACGGTCAACAGTAAATTCCGTCGGCGTTCCTGTATTGTCAATTGTTGGTTGGCTTGTACCAGAGACCTGATAATCCAGAGTAAATGTGTTTTGTACGTTCGTACCTGCTGCAGTTCCGCCCGCAAATGCGTTCGACGCTGTAAATAAAGATATTGCTGTAGCTCCCAGCAATCCTTTGGTTATTGTTCCCAATTTAGTCATCCCACGTTCCTTTTTTCTAGTAGTGATGGGAGGGTTTTAGGGGAAAATGGTTAAGGGCACTCTTATCAGCATGGTAAAAATATGGTTAAATGACGCTTGAGTGGATATTTTTGTATTTATATATAAGATTTTGCTAATATACACTACGTCCAGACTGGACAGATTTTGGGCAGTTCTATTGCAAACGGCCACTAAAAGAGAGTGTACCGCTGGCTTTCGGTGCAACCGCGTCCTTAATCGTCCAGCGGATATGGGTAATATCCTCAGCCCGCGCCGCACGTTCGCTGCCGTCCGCTTGTAATACGCGTAAATCGTCACGCTTGGCAAAAACCTTACCATCGTCGACTGAATAGGTGCTAATTGCCTGTTTGGTATCGGCACTGCCATCAATATAATCGATCTCGCCGGGTATTGGCATAACCAATACAATATTCTCAGCGGGTTCAGCAGCGTCATTATAGTAATTGAGAGAATAAATGACTTTATCGCCCGGCGTGACCTTATCCGCTGCTTCGCGGGTAATTGTCTGGCTACCGTCTACATTGCGCACGACAACTTCGCGCTCCACTGTTTGCGATGCAGTGAGTGCGAAAGCAGGTGCGGCAAAACCAGTCGCCAATATTGCCAATGAACAAAATACTTTACGGTACATAAGAAGTCTCTTTTCTTTACGAAGCTGGTAAAATTATCCAACATCAAAACCACTATGAGTGTTAGTGCTTAATAATGTTTGAATCAGGCTGTAATTTCGCCGTAATTTTTGAATATCTGCAATTTCATGCGTTCATACCATCTCGTTTATCATAGCTTATTTATTGTTTTTCAATAATAAATATTGATTTACGATAATAAATGGTTATGACTAGAGAAAATAGATAGCAAAGAGGTCAACATGGCACACGGTAATGATACAATGTCTGATACAAGTAATGAACACTATGAGCGTCCCAAAAAAAGCTTTTTGGTGCGCGCCTTGAAATTTGCACTCCCCCTCATTGTTCTGTTTGCGGCTGCCGCAGGTATTATGTTCATGGGCAAATTAAAACCCAAAGCCGAAACCAAGAACGAACCACCAAGCGCCACCCCTGTGGTTACAGCCTTTGCGGAGAACCGTTCAGTCGAATTATCCGTAGCGTCCCAAGGCGAGGTTCGTCCGCGCACAGAGATTAATTTGGCTGCACAGGTTGGCGGTCGGGTTGTTTGGTTGGCGCCGGACTTCCTCGAAGGTGGCCAGTTTACAAAGGGCCAGGTTATCCTGAGGCTCGAATCAGCTGAATATGATCTGCGGGTCACACAGGCCGACGCGAATGTAGCCCAAGCGCAAACCGTGCTTACCCGCGAAATATCCGAATCGGACATTGCGCGGCGCGATTGGGACGATTTGGGTGAGGGTAAAGCCTCGGCGCTGACCCTGCGCGAACCGCAAATGGCCGAAGCCCGCGCTCGTCTTGCCGCCGCCCAAGCCCAGCTCGGCGAAGCCAAATTGCAACAAAGCCGCACGGTGGTCTACGCACCATTTGATGGTCGGGTGCGCGAAAGGTTCGTAAGCCTCGGTGATACCATTTCGGCAGGACAAAATATCGGTCGGGTTTACGGCGTCGCCATCGCCGAAGTTAAATTACCGCTTACGGATGTTGATATGGCAAGGCTGGGCCTCGGCATTGGCTTTATGTCGACCAAAGCAAAGCCCGGGCCAGAGGTCAAATTATCAGCCACAGTCGCCGGAGAGCCGCACACATGGCAAGGCCGCATCACCCGGATTAGCTCCAGTTACGATTCGGCAACGCGCGTACTCTTTGCCTATGCCGTAGTCCATGACCCTTACGGTAAAGGTGCCGACAACGGAGTTCCGTTGGCATCGGGTCTGTTCGTTAATGTACATATTGCCGGGCGCGAAGTCGTCAACAGTATCGTCGTGCCGCGCACAGCTCTGCGCGGGTCTGATACGGTTTATATCGCCAATGATGACAAAACCTTGTCCCTGCGCACCGTAAAAGTTGCCTCCTCCAGCAAAGACATGGTGGTGATTAGCGCTGGGCTTTCGTCCGGAGAGCAGGTCATTACATCGCCCATACGCGGCGTAGCTGAGGGCATGAAAATTGAATTGGCGGATTTTAGCGATGCAGACGACAAAGCCCAAATCTCCGGTGAGCAGGAGGCGGGACAATGAGCACAATCATAAAATGGTGGGCGGAAAACACAGTTGCCGCCAATCTGCTGATGGTCATTATTTTGATTGGCGGCATTTTCAGCTTAATCACCATTGAAAAAGAAATGGAACCCTATGTGGAGTTTCCGGGTGCAATGGTGCAGGTAACCTGGCTCGGTGCATCTCCCCAAGATATTGAGGAGCAAATTGTTGTCCGCCTCGAAGAAGCCACGTCACAAGTTAAAGGCATAGATAGGTTATGGGCCGAAGCTCAAGAGGGCGCCGGTTTCGTTTGGGTTATTGGCAAGCAAGACATAGACGGCGCGGCCTTTGTCCAGGACATCAAACAAAGAGTCGATTCTATAAACGGCTTCCCCGCCGCCGCAGAGCCACCTGTTGTCAGTAGGTTCGAGAACCGAAGCGAAGTCATCCGGGTCGCGGTTTCCGGCGAAGTTGATGAGCGGCTCCTCAAGCGGACAGCAGAGAAAATCCGCCGCGAAATGGCGCTCTTACCCTATGTTCCGTCCGTCGGGTTATTTGGCGTGCGCGGCGAGGAAGTATCTATTGAAGTTTCCGAGACGGCGCTTAAGTCTTATGGTTTAACGCTGGGTGAAGTCGCGGCTGCCGTGCGGGCAACATCGGTAAATTCCTCTTCGGGTACGGTACGCACAGGCATTGGTAATGTGCAGCTCCGCACCCGTAATTTGGCGGACACCCGCGAAGAGTTTGAGCAAATTATAATCCGCCAAACCTCCAGTGGTGCCGTAGTGCGTGTCTCCGATGTGGCCACAGTTATCGACGGGTTTGAACAAGTTAATTTGATGGCCACAGTTAACGGCGAGCATACAATCTTGGTGCAAATCATGAGCGGTTCCAATATGGACATCGTCAAAATGGCAGATGCGGTCAAAGGCTATATTGAAAAAGCATCGAAGGATCTCCCGCCCGGTATCAGCATGACATTGTGGAACGATAATTCGGAAGTGTACTCTGGCCGTATGCATACAATTACCTCAAATTTTTCTATGGGCTTGGTGTTGGTCTTTATCACCCTCATCATGTTCTTACGGTTCAGGATAGCGTTTTGGGTCGCGGTCGGCATTACCGTTGCCTTTGCAGGCGGGCTGGCATTTTTGCCCATAAATGGCGTCTCGTTTAATATGATTTCCACTTTCGCTTTCTTGCTGGTATTGGGGGTAATCGTTGATGATGCGATCATTGTCGGCGAGGCCATACATGCGCGAACCGAAGAGGGCGAAACCGGATTAGAGGCGGCGGTCAACGGCACGAAAATGGTGGTCAAGCCTGTGATTTTTGCCGTATTGACAACCATGATATTCTTTGCGCCTTGGATGTTTTTATCGGGTCCGACCAAAGAGTTCACCCGTGCGATTTCGCTTGTGGTAATACTGGCTTTGACATTTTCACTAATCGAAAGTCTGTTGATATTACCAGCGCATTTATCCCACTTAAAACCAGTGAACCCTAAAAACCCATTGACCCGTTTCCAAAACCGCTTGGCGGACAGCATGGTTTGGGCCGCCCATAACTGGTATCGTCCCGTCATGATATTTACTTTGCGTCGCCGCTACCTAACGGCGGCAACATTTGTCGGAGCCATGCTTTTGTCCATAGGCCTGTTGACCAATGGCATTGTCAAAACATCCTTTATGCCGGAGAGCGAATCGGATCAAATTTCTATCACCGTCGACCTGCCAGAAGGCACGCCCTATAGCCGCACTTTACAAGTCTTGGAGAAGATCCAAGTGGCGGAAAGAGCTTTGGTCGAAGAGATCAATGAAAGTACTAAAGGCGAGGGCAAGCTCATAGAAAACTGGTATACCCGCTCAAGAGATAATCAGGTTCTGGCCTTGGTCAAATTGGTGCCGCCGGAAACCCGCAGTCTAACGGCCAAAGCTGCGGCTGACCGCTTACGTGTCTTAATGGGTGAAATCCCAGACGCCGAGAAAATAGAGGTCAATTACAAGGATAACAATAACGACCCGGCTATCCAATACGTGCTTAATTCACAAAATTTAGACGCACTAAATGCAGCTGCCGACGATTTAATGTCGAAACTTCGCTCTTATGAAGGTGTGTTCAATGTTATTAATGACAGCGAAAGTAGCGCCGATGAAGTGCGTTTTGAACTGAAGCCCGGCGCCGAAGCTCTCGGCATTACGCAGGCTATAATTGCCCGCCAAGTCCGCCAAGGTTTTTTTGGTGAAGAAGTACAGCGTCTGCCTAGGGACGGCGAAGATGTGCGGGTCTATGTGCGGTATCCGCGCAGCGACCGCGAGAGTTTGGACTTCCTTGGCCAAATTCGTATTCGCGCCAATGATGGCCGCGAAGTGCCATTGGCGGCGGTTGCCGACCTGCGGTTTGATAAAGGCGTGTCGCAAATTCTGCGCCGGGAAAGACAAAGGGCGGTTATTGTCTCTGCCGAAGTTCTGCCTGAGCGGATAAACGAAATACGCGACACCCTGAAGGAAGACTTCTTCGAAGGGTTTGACCTACGCCACCCCGATGTCACGCGAGGCAATATTGGCCGCGCCCAAGGCGAGGCCGAATTTATGGGCGAATTATTGCGGTTCGGCGGCATTGCTCTTCTCGTCGCATATTTTCTCATCGCCGTCGCCTTTAGATCCTATTGGGAGCCTACCCTTATCTTACTGGCGGCCATGCCGTTTTGCTTCACCGGAGCCATTGTCGGTCATCTAATTATGGGACAACCTTTGTCTTTGATGTCCTATCTGGGCATAAGCGCGGCGGCGGGTGTGGCGGTCAATGATAATTTGGTGCTTTTGGATTATGTGCATAAACTGCGCGATAAAGGCATGGACGGGGCGCAAGCTTTGATCGAAGCAGGCACCAAAAGGTTCCGCCCGATATTACTAACCTCGCTGACCACATTCGTCGGCCTTGTGCCGCTGATGATGGAACGCTCCATCCAGGCTCAATGGCTAATCCCGGTCGGTATAGCCTTGGCCTTCGGTGTGCTGTTCGCCCTGTTCGTCACCCTATTCTTTGTCCCCGCCCTCTACGGTATCGGTGCAGACATAAAACGCGGCTCGGCTCGGCTATTCCTGCGCAGACAATCAGAAAGTTTCACCGCCAACATAGAACACGATTTCGCGGAGTAATTGGCGTCACCCAAGCCACACAGCCCCTACTCCCTAGCCCAGAGATTGACAAAGCATAAGCGTTGCAATTACTGTCTGTAGTTCAATTGCTAAATTGCTGAAGGCGCTATCAACCATGTACGCATTCGATATTATTATCAAAAACACTAACCCTAAATATAAAAATTGGGTTGATGATTGTAGCTCATATGTTCATTTTTTAGAACGCACAGGCCAGGTGTCACAGCGAGAACATATGATTGTTCTTCGGGGTGACACGATAAGGATACCCGTATTTTGCCCTGAGTTAAACTCGCTTTCTTCGAAATATTGTAGCCCTTATACTTTGAAAATAATGAGCAATATTGAGAAAAATGGTTGTATCATTGAGCATGTGCAAACAGGTGTGGATGCTGATAATACGCACAAAGATATACCAGAAAAACCAAGCTTTTATATAGTGCGCTCTGGCTGGTCATCACCGCTTGTTTGTGGGGATACGCACACACCCATCCCCTTATACAAAATTCCGCCAACAGACCACGGCGGCGATGATTATGACAATATCGTATTTTGGCAAAAGGACTATGAACGCATTCACGGCTTATGGATTAACTCTGTGTATGAAGGTTTTGCAGAGGGTGAGTTGCAAAACCCGTACTCAAAAATCAACACAGCCGGCAGAGAAATATGCGGTTTGGTAGAAAAACTCACAGGTGTGCCTACATATTATTTCTTGTTCAATTATAGAGATATTCCAACAAAAGAAGATGCGCAACGGAAATGCCCTATAACAGGCAATGATTGGTTGATTGCAGGAAAAACCAGTGACGACATCATTGCTTTTAAATGTGAAGAAAGCCGTCTTGTATCCGAACTGTCTGCCAATTCAGGAGGAGACCAACAGTGAATTCCGCCGTCCACCTAAAATAGGGTTTCGCGGTGTAACTGTTTTCATCCTCACCCCATTTATGGGGGAGGTGCCGAAGCGTAGCGTAGGCGGAGGGGGAAGCATGCTTCCGCAAACGCCGGAGTAAAAGAAACCACGCAAGCCTAAAAATCGGGAATAACCAGGGTGCGAGTTAGCCGCTAGATGTTTCCCCCTCCGCCCCAAGAGGGGGCACCTCCCCCGCAGGCAGGGTGAGGAGGAAGAGTAAAAAGTACCTATCTCGGCGGCATTCTTGCGCCCGCGTCGGCGCGGATATATTCTCCGTTGATGTAGACTTGCTCGACCATAGTGGCGACCAGTTGCGCGTATTCTTCAGTGGTGCCGAACCTTGCCGGGAATTGTACATAGGCGCGCAGGGCGTCTTTGACCTCTGGTTTCATTTGCTCATAAATTGGTGTTTCGAAAAAACCCGGCAGGATTGTATTACAGCGAATGCCTTCGCGGGCTAGGTCGCGAGCGACCGGGAGCGCCATAGAGAGGATGCCGCCCTTGGATGCGGCATAGGCAACTTGGCCGATTTGCCCGTCTTGCGCGGCGACCGATGCGGTGTTGATAATGACGCCGCGTTCGCCGTCCGGCTCAACCCCGTCCAATGCCATCATGCCCGCCGCAGATTTAGAGGTACACATAAATGTGCCGATGAGGTTGACCGCGATGACCTTGGAAAAGAACCCGGCAGAATGGGCGCGGATGTCCCCGGTCTTTCTATCCCTTGAAGCGGTCTTCATGCCGCCCGCAATACCCGCACAATTGACCATAATGCGTTCTTGGCCGTTGGCGGCGCGGACTTTCTCAAAGCCCGCATCAACGCTGGCCTCGTCCGAGACATCAACCAAGGCGAAGACGCCGCCCAACTCTTTGGCAATTTTCTCGCCGCGCTCCTCGTTCATATCAAATATACCGACCTTGACACCCTTGGCGGCCATGAGCCGCGCTGTGCCTTCACCTAGCCCCGATGCGCCGCCCGTAATAACTGCTGAAATACCTGCTTCAAGTTTCATAATATCCTCGTGTTTAAAATTTGCGCTAACCTAACTCATGGGCGGAATGTCTCAAGCCTTAACTTAACCCAAACCGCATCTGCGTCTTTATGTCCAGTGGAGATGGTTCACCGAGGGCTTTGCACACTAAAGCTTCGCCCAGAAGTGGTGCCATCATCAGCCCGCGCGACCCAAGTCCGCTGAGGACAAACAAGTCGTTTTCCGCTTGCCCTGCGATAGGCAAGGTATTGCGGGTTGTCACCCGCACGGCGGCGCGGGCTTGCCAGTTTTTATTGTCGATCTTTTGCCCGGTATTAGCCGCGTATTGCGCGATTATTTCTGCGGTGTCCGCAGCATTGGTTTTTGTATTTTCTCCCGCCCCAACATGGTCATGGGTGGCACCCAGAAGCATACCATTTTCATACGGTGCCGCGTAGTTACCAGCAATCAAAGCTTTGCCGGATTGGGCGCTGTCGCCCCAGCAAATCTGACCGCGCGTAAAGCGCACATCAGCAGACCAAAGGTCTTGAATATTGGCACCATTGCAAACGAATAAAGCATCGGTTTTTGCCAGTATCTCCCCCGCCCCGTCCAAGACTTGCCAAACCCCGTCTTGGCATTTTAAGTGCGCCGTTCGGGCTTGGATATGGGTGCAGTTTTTGCTTAAATTTTGAGTGCTGGCTAGGGGCGAAATTGTTAGGGCGGACGGGAAATATAGACCGCCATATTGTGTGGTGATCTTATGGCCGAGCATGCTCTCAGCTTCGCCTCGTGTGACCGCCCGCATTTCATGTTCAGGAAGCGCTTGATAGGCCGCAATTTTGGCAAATCGCTCGGCTTCTTTTTCAGATGTGGCCATGTGCAAAACGCCCTCGCGCAACACCGTACCGTATTGGCGGTATATACTGAGCGCATACAAATAAGCCGCATTATAAAACCGGGATTCCGGCCTGTCTTGCAAGTCCAGTTTCGGCATAACAAGCCCCGCCGGATTACCGCTGGCCGCAGTTTTAAGGTCGCTATGGGGTTCTATGAGGGTTGGCGTAATGCCGCGTAAATTAAAGGCATGGACAAGACTTGCACCCGCAATTCCGCCGCCGATAATAACGGGCGTGTTTGATATAGCTGTGGTTTGTTTGGGCCTAAGTCCCCCCGCAAAAACCGCTTCCAGTCGTTCGCGCTTGCGGCCAAATCCGGGCTTTTTCTCTACGGTAAAACCCGCCGCAGCCAATCCGCGTCTTACATGACCCGCCACAGTGAAACTAGCCACACGAGCCAGTGGTGCTGATAATTTTGCCATCTGTACAAAGACTTTATCCGACCACATATTAGGGTTTTTGGCCGGGGAAAACCCGTCCAAAAACCAGGCATTTATGCGTGCGTCCATATCTACCAGTGCGTGGTCTATGTCCGTGTAGAACAGGGTCAAAACCACCGCCCCGAAATGCAGTCTGTGGACGCCCTTTACCCGGTCGGGCCATTTGGCGATAAGCTGGTCTGCTAGTGGCTTAAGTGTTGGGAATTTATCTAACGCCCGTCGCAATTGTTCTATGCAAAGCGGGAAGGCTTCGACTGATAGAAAGTGCAAGCGCTGCCCCGACTTGGCAGTTTCTAACCATAATGCCCATGCGGCGAGAAAATTCAGACCGGAGCCAAACCCATGCTCGCCAATAACAAATACACGCGCCCCTTGCCAGGCATCCGGCAAGCCGCAACCTTGCAAGAACACGGCCTTGGTCTCCGCCAGGCCGCCGTCGACCGAAAAATAAACATCATCAAAATTTTCCGCCACAGGCTCCCCATTCTCTGACCATGAAAGCAGAGCGGGCGGGGTAGCGGTAAGGGGTTTTGGTGCGGACATATGGCCACATACCCCTAAACTTCACGCGAATAAACAGTTAAGCAAAAATATATAAGGCGTTAGCGGATTTGTAAGCATTATTTGCTAACTTCCTTGTTCATATTTAAGAGGGATACACATGCCTAAACCTATATTACGTGAATTATTGGAAAAAATATTGGCCGCGAGCCACCTAGATGACGGCGATGTACTAAATGTGCGCCGGACGGTTTTCGAAGATGGCCACATAACGGTACAAGAGGCCGACATGCTATTTCAGATCAATCACTTGCCAGGAAAACCGGACACATGGTTTGATTTGTTCTTGGAAGGAATCACCCATTTCCTCGTCCGCCAAACCATGCCTCACGGTTATATCAATCAAGCCAATGCGGCGTGGTTGATGGCGCGCATTGACCATGACGGCGTTGTGGAAACCCGTACTGAATTGGAACTGTTGATGTATGTGATGAAAATCGCCAACAATGTCACGGACGAGCTTGAGATATATGCTCTTAATCAAGTCAAAATTGCTGTGCTTGAAGGGCGCGGCTTTCTGGCTCAAGGCCGTCAGTTGCAGCCGGGTGTTATCGGCGAAGCTGAGGTCGATATTTTGCGCCGCGTACTTTACGCGTGTAGTTCCGAGGGCGGTGTCGGGATTTCTAAGGCCGAAGCCGAAGCTTTATTCGACATAAATGATGCAGTGGTAGATGCAGATAATTCAGACAGTTGGCAACGGCTGTTCGTCGGCGCTATTGCCAATCATTTGATGATGCTGGCGGCATGGGAAGAACCGGATATGGCCGAAACCCTGCGCCGCGAAAGATGGTTGGAGCAGAAAGGCCAAGGCTTTGTTGTCCCGAGTTTTAAAGGCTTTGGTGATGCGGTGAAATCATTGTTCAGTAACCCTGAATACGAATATAGCCACACCAATAAAGCGGGCATCGCAGATGCTGAGCGGGTCACACAAAGTGAAGCCTATTGGCTGGTCGAGCGGCTAAACCGCAATAGTAGTTTGGATGCAAATGAAAAAGCCCTACTAAAATTCCTCCGCGAAGAAAGCCCGGAGATCCATGAAAGCTTAATGCCCTATGTCAACGCGGCTTAGGATTTTCTTGACAAATCTTAGCGCCCGAACAGTGCGTCCTTGGTACCGGGGAGCCATTTGCCCGCTTGCGTATCGTAGGATTTGAATGCGCCCGAAAAATCCCATGCGCACCAGGCGTATCCGGCTTGTTCCATGGCTTTGCGTCTGGTTTTTATCCATTGATTGCGCTGAGCCAGCGGGACTTTATCGATAACACCAAACTCGCCGACGAAGATTGGCAGGTCGGTTTTGGCTTTGAATTCTCGTGCCAATTTATAGGTGTCGCGCAGCTCGGACATATCTGCTTGGCCGCCCCAACGCCGCCCCATAGGCATGACAGGTTCGGACCATTCTGCGCCTTGGTGGGTGAATGCGTGCGGGCCGTAATCGTGGAATGTTGCGACGAGGTTTGCATCTCTCTTGCCATTATGCAGCGGCCAGCGGACTTCGGCGAGGCTGTCGATACTGTTCCACGAGTTGCCGCCAAGTATCACCTTGCGCGCCGGGTTGGTTGCGCGGATGATCGGCAGGACTTTGGCATAGAGCGCATTAACTTGCGCATTGCTCAATTGCCGTGTCGGCTCGTTCAAGACCTCGAAATAGACGGTGTCGGGCGCACCGGAAAAAGTGCGGGCTATCTGATCCCATATGGCCAGAAAACGTTTTTGCTCGCGCTTTGGGTGCGCCATTAAATCTTCGTAGTGATGCACGTTAATAATCACGCCCAGCCCCGTTGCTTGCGCATCACGAACAACCGTCTTTATCCGCGCCATAAATGATGCATCAATAGTATAGGGGGCGCGGTGGGCGGTATGGGCGTCCCAGCGAATGGGAATGCGCACCGTATCAAAGCCTGCGGCGGCAACCGTGCGTAAATCTTGCGCCGTAATCCGGTAGCCCCAATCGCCCTCATTGGGAGCCTCTAGGGCATTGCCCATATTCATGCATCGCCGGACTTTGAACGGGGTAGAGCGCACGGATTTATTCGGTCGGGTGATCTTGGATTTTTTTACGGTTTTCTGTTGTTTGTGGGCAGGCATTATCATGGGTGTAATTGTTGGCTCTTGCTGCGCTACCCCCCCTGCTTCTATCTTAATTACCGGAATAGTATTGGCGTTCTGCCGTATTTTCCCAGTGATTGCAGGCGTGACATCAGGCGGGGTTTCTTCAACCATAGCCATTTCCGTGCGTTCGCAAGCGCCGAGCGCCATGAAGCCCACAGCAACAACTATATAGAAAATAGTTTTCATCTTTCTCCAAACAATCAGCACACGCATAAGATGTATATTAAATGAAACAAAAGCGCAACATCAAAATAGTTTCACCTTGCTAATCTACATAATAGTCTTGAACACGCGGTTAAGGCTTGCATATTTATTCTGCGGACTTAAATCCGTCTTTATGAAAAATTTTAGAAAGTTGCTTTTGTCGCCTGTCGGGCGTATTAACCGCCTGCCGTTCATCATTGGCGTTTTTGTATTAACAGCATTATATATCGCGCAACACGCTATCTATCCAATTTTAGGCACAGGCCTTACCGCATTTTTTATACCCATGGTGTTTTTCTTTCTTAATTTGCACATTGTATTTTGCCTTAGCGGCAAACGTTTGCACGATTTGGGGCGGACGACCTGGCCGCTATTTGGCATGTTTGCCCTGTTGTTCATGGCCATGATGATTGTTGGTTTGAAATTTGGCATGTTGCAATATTTTGAATCCGTCGCAGATCTGATGAACGACCCAATTTTACAACAAGACACGGAGGCCATGCGCGCCGCTGTCCAACCTCTCGAAGAAGCCTATCAGCAAAATATGAAAGCCAATATGCCGAAAATCAGTGCGGTGCTAGCGATTACACCCCTCGCATTTACCATCTGGCTCGCGACAACACCCGGCCAAAAGGGCGATAACCGCTACGGCGCTCCCCCTGCGGGGAACAAGTAAATCTAGTTTTTGCTTGCAGAATCACTTATTTAGCGCTTTTATGCACCATAACTTTAATGGGAGGAAACTATGGGAAATTTACTATTTTCACCGAACGGGCGTATTGGTTCGTCCGAATTTATGCGCGGCGCGATTATTCTGATCGCCATTGCCGCGTTTTTGGCAATACTGCCAATGATCAGTTATAAGCTTGGCTCAATATTGGGTATATTAGGACTCGTCATGATTTGGTGCTGGGTTGTCTTGTGGATCAAGCGCTTTAGAGACGGCGGCAAATCCGGCTGGATGAGTTTGGTGCCTATTCTTGTGTTCATTGTTGCCAGTATGATTGTTAGTTCCGTTATCAGCTCTATGTTTGCAGGTGATATGGCTAATGAAATGGCCGATGCCATGGAAAATGCCGGCGAAGCTGGAGACCTTGGTGCCATGTTTAAAATGATGGGTCAAATGGGCGAAGCGGCGGCCAAGAAAACGGCAATACCAAGCGCTATTGGTGGCGCGATTGTCAGTTACGCTATTGCTTATGTCGGCAATATGTTGATTAAAAGCACAGACTAGACTTTAGTCTACTGACGTAATATTAAGCCCGCTTCGGATTATGTTCGGAGCGGGTTTTGCGTGACATGACCACAAAACACAAGCGAGGCAATTATGGGCAATTTACTATTTTCACCAGAAGGCCGGATTAGCTCCGCCGAATTTTACCGGGGTGGGTTTATCCTTATCCTGATCATGACTGCCCTCAGCATGGTCAATTTGGTCAGCCCTGAGATTGGCAAAGTAACCGGGCTATTGGCATATTTACTGCTCTATCCTTGGGTGGTTATTTGGATAAAGCGCCTGCACGAAGGCGGTAAAAGCGGCTGGATGTTTTTGGTATATTTATTGCTGTATTTAATACTAGGAACAATCGGAATTCTCATTGTCATGATATATTTCGGTGATGGTAATTTCATGGAAATGATGATGGAATCGATTGAGGGCGACCTGAGCGAAGCAGAGCTAGAGGCCCAAATGCAAGGTTGGGCGCAAAGCATAACCCTGCCCGCCGCTATCTCTGGCATACTCACCAGCTTGGCCACAATGTTCATTGGTGATAAAACCATACCCATAGACGAAAACGATAACCAATACGGCCCCGGCGCCGACTATAGCACATTTGATTAGGGGTTAGGCGCACCAATAGGCCCGAAAATTTTCTCGGAATTATTCTTGAGCACCGCTTCTACGTCGGCGCGGCTCGCTTCGATACCAAGCGCGTGTAGACTAGTGACGCCGTGCTCACTAATTCCGCACGGCACGATGCCGTCGAAGTGGGACAGGTCGGGGTTTATATTGATAGAAATGCCGTGATAGCTAACCCATTTGCGGATGCGCACACCTACGGCGGCAATCTTGGCTTCGCTTTTATCGGGCATATCCACCCAAACTCCGACACGCCCTGCACGACGATCCGCCGCCACCCCAAAATCCGCCAAAGTATCAATGACAAGCTGTTCCAACCCGGCCACATATGCGCGCACATCTCGCCCACGGGTTTTAAGGTCGAGCATAAAATATCCAACCAATTGCCCCGGCCCGTGATAGGTATATTGCCCGCCCCGCCCGGTTTTGAACACAGGGAAACGGTCAGGGTCAATTAGGTCGGATATGTCAGCCGATGTCCCCGCCGAATAAAGCGCCGGGTGCTCCAGCGTCCATATAAGTTCTTTGGCCTGCTGATGGGCATCGCCAGCCGCAATCGCCGCAACCCACGCCTCCATAACTGCCACAGCATCAAGATAACCCACAGGCGCAGAGGCACTCTGCCACGAAACGGGGGCGGGGGAGAAAATCGAGGGCGGTTTATTCATGCTTTGCAAATGGCGTGTTTAGATCAGTAAATCAACCCGCCGCTGATATTTCTCTCTAGCGGCATATTTCCCTGTAGTTACATATTTCCCTTTGCATTCCCCCAATACTTTGCTAACCCCCCCTTTCCTCAATGTGCGGCCGTGGCGGAATTGGTAGACGCGCAGCGTTGAGGTCGCTGTGGGGTAACACCCGTGGAAGTTCGAGTCTTCTCGGCCGCACCAGTTGACTTTGCCAGTTAGTGACATGAAGTGCCATAATGTGCCGTTTATGTGTGGTTTATTTGCTTATGGCTGGACAAACTGTGTCAGTGTGTGCCATGCCCTGACAGGGAATGACAACAAAAATGTAGTCCGAGGTGTAGCCGGGAATGGGTCAAATACATAAACTCACACCATTGATGGTGAAAAACACTACTAAAATAGGCTGGCTGGCCGATGGTGGCGGTTTGTATCTGCGGGTGCGTGCGGAGGGCACCAAAACATGGATATACAGGCAAACTAAAAACAAACGCCGGATTGATCTCACCATTGCTCCTATTAACACGCTCTCACTTGCCGCTGCGCGAAAAATAGCCGCCGAATGTAGGTTAGCTGCATTTGAGGGACGCGATATTCGCACCGTCATGCACCAGGACAATACCGGACGGACATTTAAAGATGCTGCTACCGCAATCATCGATCGCAGGAAGAAAAGTTGGAAATCGGACAAGACGGGTATCAAGTGGCGGCGCGGCCTCATGGAACACGCATCGCCTTTGAACAATATGGCCTTAGACCAGATAAGCGTCAAAGATGTCGAGGATGTAATCAAGCCGATTTGGTACACAATGAACCACTCCGCCCGGATGACGCGCGGTATGATAGAGCAGGCACTTGATTTAGCCACAGTGCTTGGCTGGCGGTCGCAGGATAAACCAAACCCAGCGAGGTGGAAAGGTGCGCTTGAATATCTGCTTCCGGATCACAAACCCAAGGTTAAACACCACGCAGCTATGCCCTACGTCGATGCCCCGGATTTTTACCGCACTCTAGGGCGTAGCAAGCACGACACGCGCTTTGCTTTGGCGCTCACTATACTGACGGCGTCCCGTGGGCATATGGTCCGGCATGCTGACTGGCGCGAGTTTGATTTAGGAAATAAGGTTTGGACAATTCCGGCCAGCCGCATGAAACGCAGTGATACGGATCATATAATCCCTCTGACCCCGGCCATGATCACCCTATTGCCTGATCCCCGACCCGTGCCGGCTACAGGCCTAGTTTATCCATATCGGGGCAAAGGGTTTTCTGAAAATGCGTTTAGATCCACAATGAAAGCCATGAACCTAGATTATACTGCACACGGCTTCCGGTCGACGTTCAAAGATTGGGCAATGGACTGCACAGGCTATGCTGACGAGGTGTCGGAGCTGGCGCTGGCGCACAAGGTAGGATCAAGCGTCCGCCGCGCCTACAGGCGCAGGAAAGGGCTTAATCTGCGGCGAGAATTGATGCAGGCGTGGTGTGATTATTTACTGGCTTTATCAAGGTCATAAATTATCCGCGCCAATAATGTGATTGCGCCGCGCATTTCGTCTTTTCGTAAGGTTCGGTGATCATAGCAATCGTCGCACTTAGCCAATCCGTGCGTTAATGTCTTGAGCGATATTTGCATTTTACCGTTACAGGAGTCACAAACCGATGTTGAGTGTAATTTCATTTCATTGTCCCCACCGTAAGAGTGGAAATTTTTCCTCTTGGTCGTGTGATTGCTCGACCATTGCTTTAAGGACTTCAAGACGTTTCCACCAAAAATCATCCATAGAGCACTGTTCATAAATGCTATTGTCTATGTCTTGATACAGTTCACCAATACCAATGATAGCCCGCTCAGCAGCGGCTATTTTTCTACGGGCGATAGCTGCTCTGCTTTTAGGTGTCATGACTGTGGTAATCCCTCTATGTAATTTTTTAAGCCGTCGTAGAGTACGAGTGTGCGGCGGCCTAGTTTTCTGGTTGGTATGTTTTCGGCTTTTAAAATGCGCCACATCTGGCGCTCTGACAGACTGCAGGCTTGTGCTGCCTCTGGTACGGACATGGCGATTGGCGGAGGAGCTGCGGTCATTATGCGCCACCCTTTTTCTCGAACACCCAGCATTTGACGGTGGATGCTGTGACTTTATGTTCGGGACCTAGCGCTGTATTCACGGCGCGGATGCCGACAAATTTGTGGGTGCGTGTTTGTTTCAACAGTGGTTTTAGGTCTGTCAGCGCCGGAATTTGCTGACGTTCTTCTGTCGCTATTTTCACGAAGTGATTAAGGTTGATGGCAATCAGTCCGGCGACACGTGAATGGTTCTGCCGTGTATAACCATTTGATGCATTGAGAAAGTCGAAAGTTTCCCAAAACTGCTGTAACATCGGATGATCGGCTTTGACGGCGCGTTGGCGTTCGACTGCTAATATTACTAAATGTGCATGGATTTCCTGAAGCCTGTCCTCACCTAGGTTGGTAATCTTGACCATAGAATCGGCCAGCGCCATAAGTTGCCCGTGGTTTTTGGCAATGCGGCCTGTTTTAATGTGTTCATTTTCAGATAACTTGTCTTCATACGACCTAGTTTTTTCATTAAAATGCGCGAGAATGTTTTTTTCGTTTAGGATAGACTTCAACATAAATTGCGACACGTGTTCAACATCCATAGCATCTAGTTTATCTGAAGCCCGCCGTCCCGCTGGCGAATGCCTTTCGGTGTCAAATTTCAGATGGATGAGGCGCTGCATGACGGCTTCGGAGCCTTGCACATCGGCATTCTGTGCAATGACTATCGCCGCCTTAAATGATGGTGCATAGGTTTCATTGCCGGAATTTTTAATGCCGCGTTCACCAATGCCGCGCCCATTATAGGCGTCTTTTAATTCGTTAAAATCAAATGCTTTGTATTTTGATGCCTCGTCCCGATCACCTTCTAGCAATACGATGGGTAAATTTGAAACCTGCGCAAATTTCCGGCGTCTACCCGCAGTGGTGGCCTTTGACGGGTCAAAGCCTTCGGTGTCGTCTAATCCTAATAATTTCCACAAAAACACAATCAATCCAGTTTTGCCAGCATCGGCTTCGCCAACAATTTCTAAAAATGGGAATGATTTTTGGGTTGTACGGATTTGCTCGGCAAAAAGTGAGCCAAACCAGAACGTCAATGCTATAAGTCCTTTGACGCCATAAGCCTGATATACCAGCTCCGGCCAATCTGTGTTGTGTTCATGACTCTTGCCAATTTCAAACCTAAATGTTTTGCTAAGGGTTTTAATGGAAAGCTTGTCAATTTCCACATATTCGTCGGCATTGGCCTTGTAATATTGACCGTGTTTGACTGCAAATTCGTTGAATATATAAGCCTGATGGTCTTTGGAATATCCGACATAGTCAATGGTTTTTACTTGCTTGATATTGGCAAGGTGATTTTTGATAATCCAGTTGAGTTGTCCGCCTCCGCCTATGAACAGGCCACCTGGTGCGGCGGTCAATAACCGTTTTTTAAACTCTGCCGAGCTGGAGATTTGCCCACCTGAAAACGTGGTTTTAATGGGAGGGCGGCCATTGGGGAAAGAAATATTGCAATAATACCAGCTCTCATCCGTGGCTTCGTGGGATTGGAAATATAGAAAGCGCGGATTGCAATTGCAAATCTCGCTCAGCATAGAGGCCTGTTGGATAGCCTTTTGGCGTATCTCTTTTGGATCCAAATCGGGATAAGCCATACTGACTTCTTCGATAGCTTTATTCAGCTTATCAACTTCAGTTTTGAACCAATATAGACGATTGTTGAAGGTAAAACTAAACGAACTGGCATTGCCGTGTTTCCAGATCAGCATGGATTTCACAAATGCTGATTTGGCCGTCAGCAAGTCACCGTGGTATAGACATTCGCGTAAATACTCTTCGTCGAGCTTGCCTTGCTGGTGCAAATCATTCCAGTCAATTTTACCGCCGCCCTGTCCGGACGGGATTTGCGCAGCGCCAACTTTGTATTCTGCAGATTTGGCTTTTTTGACATGTCGTTTGGTGTATTTTTTTCCGGTTGTGTCGTTATCAAGGGCGAAAATCCACCGAATTTTCTTGTCCTTGTACTTTTCCAGCATCAGCGCGGGATAGTTAACGGCGGACAATGTTGCGACGGACTTAACATCGTTCAGATTTAGGGCAATCGCGTCCAGACAGCCTTCGACCAGCCAGACTGTATCACCATCCTTTATTTCCATACCAGGGGGTTGCCACCATAGCCCACGGTGTTTGCCGTTAAAATTGGCTTTGCGCTTTGTTCTTTTCCCTGTTTTATCCGTCACCACGACGGTTTCAATCAGGCGCTCCATATACACATCGTTAGCACGGTCTATATCAAACCGGACGGTGGCCGTCCCCTTGTCGCCGTGACGGTGCCAATATTTTTCTTGGCGGTACCAGCCTTTGATAGATTTGAGGTCAAAACCCCGAGCATATTTCAAATAGGCCTCTGCCGTGGCATTAGGGTTTTCCATTGTTGGTTTGTAGCGGTCGTTAAACTTCGTGAACAAATCAGGGTATAGATCCTTGGCGTGCCGCTCATAACCGCAATTGTTATAGCGCCCACACTTGATCACCCAGGGGCTGTCGGCATGGGTAAATAATTCTTTGCTGCTGCACTGTGGGCACGTCCCCTTTTGCAGCCAAGTACCACGCTTGACAAATTTGAAGTCGGCAATGAGAGTGCGCCGGACATCATCTAAAATATCTGCTCTCATATTGTTGTGTCTGTTTTAAATTGGGAAAGCATATTAGTGACTTCGCGAATTGTAGTTTTAGGAAAGCCGTGCTTTGCAAGGGGAGGGGTTTGACGATCTTGGTTGATGCGTAGGCAAATAAGCCGATTATCCCAGCCGTCTTTGTGCCACCGCCAACTGCGTAATTTTTCCATGACTGTGAACCCGGACATCATGCTGCGCCCTCTTGGAAGTGCCCTTGGGGTGCGCTCGCTTGTTCTATTGCCTGTTTCAGGGGGGTGATGTGGGA
This sequence comes from Robiginitomaculum sp., assembly GCA_021647375.1. Classification (GTDB taxonomy): domain Bacteria; phylum Pseudomonadota; class Alphaproteobacteria; order Caulobacterales; family Maricaulaceae; genus Robiginitomaculum_A. Next base: position 9,380 of record JAKIUV010000003.1, on the reverse strand, counting down.
TGGGTTTAAGTAGTATCCCAATCCACGGGATGTGATGATTTCAATCCTTAACGGCTTAAGGATTTTGCGCAGATTGCAAATGTAAACGCTGGCCATTCCGCCGCTAACCGTAACGCAATCTTCGGGCGCTTTGTTGGTGGCTGTAGCCGCGACAATACTTTCGCGGCTGACTAGTCTACCGGAGAGTAAAAGACACAGTGTTTTAGCGCATCCCAGGGAGGAATATTTCTTATTTGTTTCGTGGTGCTTCACAAATGCAACGACACTGTTCAACCCTTCATTATTGACACAAAAAATGGCTTCCAGCCTATCAACCAGATCAAAATATGCGGCTATCAGGTCTTGGCGGGACATGGCTTCTACATTCAAATCAATATTCATGGTCATTACCTTCCCTATTTTTCTCTCTTGGGATGGCGGCCAGTTCTTGCAATTCTTTGCCGGACTGGAGTAAACGTCGGGCTACATTTTCGGCGAGAGATACAAAATCAGCGTGGTCAACAAATAGGGTGTCGAGCGCCTGTGTGCTCAACTTCATATCGGTTTTTAATTTGGCCAACCTGTTTTGCCCGAGACGCCTTGGTGCGAATACCTGTTTGCGTTCCAGGGTGGCGTAGGGGTGCAAAAAACAAAGCTTGATTTTACTTGGCACCCGCACAACGATATTCAGTGCATGCCCACATTTTGGACATATCAATCTGGTACCGGAATTACGGACGGGCGTGGGCATAACTAATCTAAGTTCCTTTCGTGCGAGAAGCCAGCCGTCTGGCAGCGCGGGCTTTGTTATGGAAATCCACCGGACGAGCATCAGGGCGCTCACATAAGGCCGTCAATCGGTCGAGTTCGGATTGCAAATGTGCGCGGTGGTCTGATGATTTACCTAGCTTGCTCGCGTTCAAAATCATTTGGCGGACATGTTCGGCTACGTGGTCATCACGCCTTGCCCAGCCAACAAGAAGTGAATACAGTAAATTGGCAGAGGCTTCTCGCTCTACATTCGCCACATAGTGGACTTGGCCAGTATTGTCCGCGACCAAAGTTATGAAGCGACAATCCTCATTACCGGACAACTGTTTTAAGCGTAATTCTGTATCAACCGCGAGGTTTTGCATTCCTGCGGATATTTTAACGGCAACGGATTTAGGCATGTCCGTCCCCCCGCTTTGCGCCCGCGTTGGCAGGGTCATTGGCTTCATCTGGCGCCCAACCAAAAACCCAATCAGGTATCATCATGATACATCCGAGGATAGCTATTACGGCGAAAGCTATAATTATTGCATGGCTCCACATCATCCCGCTCCGTTCAATATTTTGGCTTTGAACCAGTCGGCCATATATCTGCCAATGCGAAATGCGTTTATGATTTGCGGGTCATCGGACATTTGCGGGTCAACAACCAAGGTTGGATTTAACAGGCGGTTTAAGACGTGCTGGGCTTCTGTAAACCTGCCCATGCGCAGAAATGCCCAGGCATCAACGAGGATGGGAGCAAACGGGTCGCGAGCAACCAGAACAAAGAATGGCTCGTTGTCTTTTGGCAATACGCCGCCGTCCTTTAATTGTCCGTGTGCTTTGACCTCTGCCTGCAGATCATCAATCACTGTCTCCAAAGTCCGGATTTTGGCTTGCAGTTTTTCAACTGTCTGGCCTGCGTTCAACCCGTTTGGCTCTATCACATGTGTTTGCATATCCATTACTGGCTCCGCAATGTAAGCGGCCATGACAGGCCTTTGCCGATTGCAAAAAGTAGCTGAAAAACGGGTGCATCTGCGTTGTTGTTTTTGACCAGGCTGTGAAGCCCGGCAAAAATCGCGATGCAAAAATAAAGGGCGAGTATCGCCAATAAAAGTAAAACCATAATATCCTCCGGTGTTGGTTTTTGATGAAGCCGTTACGCGGCCTGTTTGGTGAGGTGTTGTCTGATAATCTCCTGTTTCAAATCATTGGGGTTGTGACCTTTGTGGCCACAGGCATAGTCGATGTAATCGCGTCTTTGCGGTTTAGGGAATGTCAGGATCAGGGCGGCTGTGCAAAAAACACATGCCCAGTCAAAACGAAACGGCGCGGGGCAAGATGTGCATGTCTCAAAATCTATTTGACCCTGTGCCGCCATTACTCAAAAAACCGTAATATCTGGGCGAGGGACAAGACTCGGGTATTGCCGTCGACTTTGACGAACAGCGCCGTGCTGGTACTGGCGTCCAAGTCCAGATAGCCGTCAATATTACGGCTGTCGGTTTCGGCAACTGCCTTGGCCGCCGCACCGCGAGCCGCGTCCATGGTGAAACCATGTTCTCTGACCAACCTGTTCACGACCCGCGTCAGTGTTTGGTCGCGGCTGTCTTGGCCGTCGATAACCAATCTCGCAAGAATGTCGCGGGCAAGATTATCGCAAGTGTCTAAATGAGGTTTTAGCATGACTGCTCCTTTTCAATATTAGCTGATGGTGAGGTGTCTTGATTGTGATCGTGTAAGGGGAGGGTTATATTTGGATTGGGGGTCTGGCTGGGCGTTAGGACGCGGACTGGTTCACTGCCGAAAACATAGCGCCCGCCACATTTGTCACTGCTACAGCTTGCGTAAAATTCTTTATATGTCGCCGATAGGATTTTGGTTTGGCTAATCCGGCACGCAGCGCCACAGTCTGGGCACTTGAATGTGCTTTTCTTTTTGGTGTGCGATGGTTTTTTGATCCAAGTATGAGACATTATGCGGCCTTTATGGGTGTGATATATCCGTCCACATCGCGCAAATAATCTTGCGCCGCTGGGGTCAGGCGGCCATCGGCGGTAATTTGTCCGGCGGCAATCATGGCCTGCGCCGCATTGGTCAACATGTTGAACTGGCCGCGACTTCCCCCCAGGGTGAAAACAACGCCGTCCCAACTGCCTGCATATTCTATCGGTTCAATATCCTGTATTGCCGACATGGCGGCGACTTGCTCTGCACTTGGTTTGTGCCATTTTGGCTTTTCCGTTTTGCCTGCCAATAAGGCTTGCCCGATGGCAATCAGCTTGCGGGCGCTGCGGACTTTGAAGGTTTTGAACCTGCCTATTCCAGCGTATTGGGTTCTAGTGGTCATAGGCCTTGCTCCGTGGTAGTTTTTTAATGGGATTGGACTGAACCAGCCGCGCCAACAGGCCGCGAATGTCAGAATATTTTGTGGTCAGAGTTTTATGTTCATTGATACTCAACCTGCCGTCGCGCATCACACTGACAATAGTCACGGTTAAATCTGTGGCTTTGTCGGCTAAATCTATGCCTATCAGAACTGGGTGGCGTTTATCTGTGGGCGCGGAAAGAATGCTCATGTCGTGTAATTCGCGGGAAAGGACGGCTTCCCCGCAGGCTTGCTCTAAATGATAAATTGTGGACGCTTTCAGACTATAGCTGTGATTTGGATCTGCCGCCCGTTGTAATTGGCTCTTGCTGACATCACACTCCAAAGCCGCCGAGACTAGCCCGCCACATTTGTCAATTAATTGACCCGTCAGAACCGCCAAAAAAACTTGTAAATTTGGTTTATCCACGTTGTTCACCCTGCGCTTTATCAAAGAATGTGCAGGCCTTTACGGGTGCTTGGTTATCGCGCGTAATCACAACATCAAAGGTGACAATCTCAAAATCCTTGAGTGCGGCTTGTGCGGCTCGGAGCTTAATAAGATTACTTAGAAGCCCATAAAGTGTTTTCCATAACAGCAGCTGGATTGCAAATTCGAGTTTGCGAGTCGTATTGTTTTGATTGACGTAGCCGAGATATTTACCCGTGCCCTTATGGCGAATAGCATAGTGTTTCATTTTGTTCTCCCAAGCAAGGAGCCGGAGCGGCGTGTGGGCACCGCTCCGGCCAGTCTGTTCAGCACTGCAATCCTGAACAGACGGAAACGGCCAGTGCAGAGAGTGGGGCAACTGCGCGACCGCTTATGGGAATTGAGGGCGGGAAAATCGGGGGTATAATTCCCCTTTAACAAAGTGGCGGGATTTGCTATTTGGAAGATGTCGAAACAACCAAATGTCACATGCCGGAGGAACCCAACATATGAAACAAGCAAACCCCGCCCCCCCTCACCGCGCGTCGTCGTATAACCGCGCGGTAATTCGGTTATCCCACAAGGGGACTTCAAAGAGGGCGCATGAGAGGGATTCGAACCCCCGGCGCCACTGCCGTGGCCTTCTGCATTTGAAACCGATTCACAGGATCGGTTTTTTGGGCAAAACCCAACCAATTGCGAAGCCTTCTGGATATGAACCAGACGAGCTGACCGAACTGCTCTATCCTGCGATAAAAATAATACACTCATTGCTCCGCCTCAACCGTGCATTCCGCAGTTTGGTATTTGGGCAAGCGTTCGGGGAAAAAATCGGCGGGGGATATACCAAGCCCGTCCTGATCGGACTTTGCCAGAATCAGGCGCTCTACACTGTTTGGAATGGAATTGTTGACCCGCCAGTAACTGACGGTTTGCTGCGGTCTATTAATCCACTCAACGAAACTACCAACATTATTGGTAAAAAATGTGCGAACAAGGTGGTCTACAATGTTTATTGATCTATCCATATCCGGTAAATACCAAGAAAGTTGGTATTGTCAATATAAAATATCAATAAAAATGGTAAAAGCGAGTATTCTATGACTTTGGGTGAGAGAATAGCCGCAAAACGGCGGGCAAAAAAATGGAGCCAAGGACGGTTGGCCGAAGCAATAGGGTCAAAGCAAACCACAATATCAGAGTGGGAACGCGGTAATTCCAGCCCGCGCCGTAAAACAGTAATAATGCTCGCTGAAGTATTGGGCATGAGCATTGTAGAACTAGAATTTGGCGAACAGGCACAAGAGGAATGGGTCGATGAACCTGTGAATACAGAAAAACACACCATCCCATTAGTCGGTGATATTGGCGCGGGCGGGCATATCAACCCTGTTGATGATCATGCCAAAGGCGCAGGCCTTGAACAGGTCGAGGCACCTTTTAACGCACCTAAGGGGACGGTGGCCGTGCGGGTCAACGGCGATAGCCTGTACCCGTTCCCAAGACATGGTGCGCTGATTTATTATTCCCGGCGCGAGAAAAATGTTATTGATTATCTGCATGAACTGGTGATTTGCCATTTGGTCGATGGCCGCAAATCCATAAAAATCCTGACCCCCGGCACACTGCCCGGACGGTTTACCCTAACATCGACAAATGCACTGCCCATGCTGAATGAAGAGGTGGAAAGCGTCAGCCCGATAGATTGGATTAAGCCGTGACGGCTTGACACGGATTGAATGGATATTTAAAGCTGTATCTCTACACAGGAGCCGAATATGTTTACTCTCGCCACAATTCTCATGTTCACCTTTTTTGGGTTTATCACTTACTTCGTTGTCGGGATATTTCGGAAAGAAAAACGCGGCCACCATTTTAAACTCGGGGCTATCGGCACAGCGATTAGCTTCTTCGCTATGGTAGCCGTTATCATACAAATCCCGGATGATGTTTTATATCCTGACGAAGTTAAAGCCAAACTAGAATACACCACATCAAAGCCAAAAACAAAATCACCTGCTAACAGTATTGTCGGCATGGGGTTTACAACTGAAGAATTTGATAAGCAGTTTGATGTAACAGTTGCTGGGGCAGCATCGTCCATGCAGAGCCATATACATTTTGCCCAATATGAATTGTTTGGACTAGGGCAAGAAATGGCAAAAACCAGATTCATTGAATGTTGCACTGTGACTGTTCGGCGAAAACTAGAGACACATGAAGTTACGTCAATGGAGTTCGAAATCAATATGTACCTCGAGGATGAAATTTTCCTATGGCGGGACGGGTATAAGTTAATAGGCCTAATAGACGGGATCATGAGGGCAGGGGATCCAAATCTTTCAGGCTCTGACAGGAATAAATTCATCAATAGATTATGGGTAAATGAACAACGATATTTCGATATTGGGCGCTATGCTGCCTCTGGTATGGAACTCAATGATGTTCAATATTTTTTACGGGGTGATATAGAAGAGGAAAGCATGTATTTCTGGATGCGACCTTAATACTAGGTTTTATTCACCTGCTCCAAATCCACCACAGTCCCCATGCCTTGTTCGCCCAGCGTATGGTTGACGGTGACCACAACCCATTTGACGGCGTTGAGATTATCTTTGAAGCCTGTCAGGCGCACGGGGGTTTCCGGTATCAAGGCCGGCACACCGCGCGATAGGGTGATGCTCATGGTCATTTCGCCGCGCTGTAACCGTGCCAGCTCGGCCTCGGCGGCACTTCTGGCGGTGTCTGGGTCTGAATAGGTACCCGGCAGGGCTTTGACCCGAATATCTTCGCCTGCCAATTCCCAATTCTTGCCCGCGCCCGGAATATCGTACCAAGCCGCCTTTGCGCCTGTGAATTTGTTTTCCCGCGACCGCTCGGTGGATCTAAAATCGCTGGTCTCTGCGCGGGCGATATTGAACACAGGCAGGGCTTTCCCGCTCGCAGATTTGCTAATCGCTTCCTCGGCAAATATCATTGTGCCGTTTTTTATAGCAAAATATGCGCCGTGGGTTTTGGCGAGCCGCGACAGGAAATTCATATCACTTTCATTGGTCTGACTGATATGCGGTATCGCAATATTGTGAAACCTGGGCGAAATACTGACTTGTAAATCATGCTCACTCGCCAAAAATGTGACAATGGCGACAATTGTGGTGTTTTCAAAATAAGTTTCTTTTCTGGCCTGTATGCTTGCGGTGAAGTCTGCGGCATGGGCTTTGATGGATATATTATCCGGAGGACCAGCGGTTTCAATATCATCAATGACAAACAGACCTTTATAGACCAATCCTGTGTCATCATAGCCCAGCCAGAATTTAATTTCTGCCCCCGCCGCTGGCAAAGCCAGATTGCCCGCCGCATCTTCCATATTGATGGTTAGATTGTCCGATTGAATACCGCGCTCATCGCTCAAGTCTATGGATAATAAATGCAGGCGGATATTCTCTGTAATATCATTGCCTTCATGGGTCAGCTTGAATATCGCGCTCATAATATGGTTTCAATCCGGTCATCATCCGTGCGTTCAAGGTTGATGGTAAAGGTGATTTTTTGCGCAGCGCCGGCTTTGTCCAAATAGGTATGGCTTTCTGTCACACTCAGCACGGCAAATACACCTTTGATATATCCGTCTGCAGCCGCCAAAACATAATCCTCGCCGTCTGTGATCATTTCATTGATGATGTTTAAATCTTTGGCGGTACCTGTAATGCCGGACAGCGGATATATCACACCGGATACACTAACGGTTTCACCGCTTATTCCTGTAAATTGTGCCGCTGGCCTGCCACCATACCGGGCTTGTTTTGGCCAATTGGCGGTTACGGTTCTTGTCAACGTATCCGGTGCCAATGTCGCCAGTTCAAATATAAAATCACCCAATTGCATCAACATGTCTAATCCTCAATATCGCGTAGTACGCCTTGGCCTTTACGTTTTTTCTTGCGGTCAAGTTCAGCAATTTTCTGTGCTACTAATCGCGCAAGGGCTTCTTCGTCCATACCGGGCGCTGCATTAATAATAAATTTGTTATGCTGGGTTGTTTGACTGCTGTTTCCGGCAGGCGCAGATTGGGTGAATGGTGGCAAGGGCGCCATAGCGGGCTGTGCGGCAAAGGCTGGCGTTGCGATCGATGCCGCCAACACCCCAACACCAAGTCCGGATTTCAACGCCGATCCCCCGCGTTTCATTTTTTTGCGATCCGCCGCCACTTTTTTCCCGCCGAGTTTGTTGCGTAAATTCCGCAACATTTTTAACGGCCCCAATATGCTGTCTTTGACGTAATCCATGGCGTCTGCCGCGATTTTCTTTATTGGATCAAAAATAGCTTTGAACTCGCTGGGTAATAATTTCCAACCCATCATCAACAGACCTATCGGGTTCCAGCTAAACAAAGACTTGAAATAATCCCATGTGGACTTTGCATCAAACTTCACCCCTTTGAATAGTCCGGCCAGAAGCTTAATGGCCTTGCCTATCCCGCGCGTCAATAAACCAAGGGGCGACCAGGCAAATATGGTTTTCATTGCCGCCCACGTTTTTTGCGCAGCAGTTCCCGGCGTTTTAATCAGCTTAACCAGCCATTTGAATGCCGCGCCAAAGCCGCGCATTAACAGACCCAGCGGCGTGAATGCGAACATGGTTTTCAGTTTTTTAAACATTCGACCAAACCAGCCAGTAATGGGCTTCCAATATTTAATGATCAAAAACGCACCGACCGCGATTGCCGTGATCGCCAAGCCAATCGGGTTAAGCAAGAATACCCTTGCAAGAACTTTCATCCCAGCTATCAGGAAAGGCAAGGCCGATCGCGCCACCCATTTTAATGCAAACCCAAGCCCGCTCATTGCTTTGGATAAGAGACCCGTTTTAAATATCATGGTTGTTTTTGCGAATTTAAGCATGGCAAATGGCCCCATCATGGCCGCCATTGCAATTGTGACAGCCCCCATGGTCGCTGCCAGCACACCAAATATGACCACAGCCGTGCCAAGTATCCCGACGAGGAGTTTATGCTCTTTGGCGAATTTGCTGATACCGCCCGTGATAGATTTCAACACGGGGATAATCGCCTGGAATACGGGCAATAGGGCATAGCCAAGGTCGCGTTTCATGGCCGCCCAGTCTTCCATGGACTGTTGCAGCTCCGCATCGCCATTATCATCCATCAATGCTGCCATTGCATTGATGTAGGAATTTCCCTGCTTCATGCCCTCTGTGACTTCTTTGAAGCCAGAGGAATAGGTGTTTTGGTTTTCTATGAGCGCGTTAATCAGATTAACTGCTTCGTCTGTGCCAAACGCTTTCTTAATCTCCGTCATTTCATAGGCATCAAGACTGCCATATTGTGCTTTGATGTCTTTCAAAACCAATTGTGTGTCGCGGAGCATGCCGTCCCGATCCAGCACGTTGATGTTAATGCCCGCTTCCTTGAATGCCATATGCGCTTTGGCGGCATTGGCTGCATATGATTTCAGGGCAGTACCCGCCTCTGCACCTTTCATACTGGCCTGCAAAGTGCCGAGGATAGCCATTTCTTCAGCCATACCCATGCCTAGGGTCGCCGCACCGCCTTTGGCGGCCTGGATTGCCATCTGCATAGCCGCTCCATTGGTTTTATAAGCTTTGACGCTAGCAGCCAGCCCAGCTGTAAATTGTTCGCCCCACTCAATATCTGATAAATCTTTGTATTGGTTCTTGAAAATCCCGTAGGCGCTGGCCGTAAGGGAAGTCATTTCTTCGCCCGTGGATTTGGTGGCGCGGGCAGTGACCAGAGACATGCCTGTGATTGCCGCAACGCCTTCGTCTGTCAGCGCACTAATTCCCGACCGAATATCATATGCTGAC
>JAKIUV010000002.1 GCA_021647375.1 Robiginitomaculum sp. | reverse complement strand
GTTTGGGAGATCCTGTTTCACCTTTGGAAGTCACTGGTGATACTGATAAAAAAGGCACATCTTTACGCTTTTGGGCCAGCGATGAAATATTTAAAAACATCGAATATCATTACGATATATTAAGTAAACGTTTACGTGAATTATCTTTTCTTAATTCTGGCGTCCGTATAGTTTTATCGGATGAACGTAGTGAGAAAGAAGATGTTTTTGAATATGAAGGTGGTATTCGTTCCTTTGTTGAACATCTGAATAAAAATAAAACGCCATTACACGATTCCGTGCTTTATTTTAATGAAGAAAAAGATGGCGTGATGGTCGAGGTAGCGATGCAATGGAATGATTCCTATCAGGAAAACATCTTTTGTTATACCAATAACATTCCTCAACGGGATGGCGGCAGTCATTTAGCGGGTTTTAGAGGGGCATTAACTCGGACTATAAACCAGTACATTGAATCCAGTGGCCTGGCTAAAAAGGAAAAAACCTCAACCACAGGAGATGATGCCCGGGAAGGTTTAACAGCCGTGTTATCTGTTAAAGTGCCGGATCCTAAGTTTTCATCACAAACCAAAGATAAATTGGTGTCATCGGAAGTGAAACCTTTGGTTGAATCTACCATGAATGAGAAGTTACAAGAATTCTTGTTAGAACAACCACAAATTGCGAAAACTATTGTTAGTAAAATTATTGATGCTGCTAGAGCCAGAGATGCAGCGCGTAAAGCGAGAGAAATGACTCGGCGTAAGTCAACCCTGGATATTGCAGGCTTGCCAGGTAAACTGGCAGATTGTCAGGAAAAAGACCCAGCCTTGTCTGAATTGTTTATTGTGGAAGGGGACAGTGCGGGAGGGTCTGCCAAGCAGGCGCGCAACCGCCAGAACCAAGCTATATTGCCGCTCAAGGGTAAAATCCTCAATGTTGAACGCGCCCGCTTTGACCGTATGTTGTCGAGCCAAGAAATCGGCACGATGATAACGGCGCTCGGCACAGGTATTGGCCGCGAAGAATTTGATATTGAGAAATTGCGCTACCATAAAGTCGTCATCATGACCGACGCCGATGTGGACGGGGCGCATATCCGCACATTATTGCTGACGTTTTTCTATCGCCAAATGCCGGAACTGATTGAGCGCGGCTATCTCTATATCGCCCAGCCGCCCCTGTATAAGGTCGAGAAGGGCAAATCCGTTCGCTATATTAAAGACGAAGAAGAATTGTCGTCTTACCTCATCGAAATGGGGTCTGCGGACGCAACCTTGACACTCGGTAGCGGCGCGGTGGTTGCCGGCGAAGACCTCAAACGTATCGCCAGCGAAGCCCTTGTGGCGCAAGCCATGGTTGACCGCTTGAAATCCAAGGCTTCTGATACAGTATTGGCGCAATTGGCAATCGCTGGCGCCCTCGGCCCAGACGCAGGCGAAAAACAAGCCAAAGCCGCCGCTACCCGTCTTGATGTGGTGGCTGATGAGGGTGAAGACGGATGGGAAGGCAGCTTTGATGATGACGGGGCTTTGGTCATGGAACGCGAAGTGCGCGGCGTCGCCGAACGGGTCGTGCTTGGCTCCGCATTCCGCGATAGTTCCGATGCCAGACGCCTACACAAAATGGCGGCAGAGCTTGAGGAAACTTACGGTGCAGCGGCACAATTCCGGCGCGGTGATGCTGATCCCATAGAGATTTACGACCCCGCCGCATTATTAAACGCTATATTCGAAGGTGGCCGCAAAGGCTATAAAATACAGCGCTATAAAGGGCTGGGCGAAATGAACCCTGATCAATTGTGGGAAACCACCTTGGACCCCGATGCCCGCTCCCTACTACAGGTGCGCGTAGAAACTGCCGACGGTGCCGACGACCTATTCACAAAGCTCATGGGCGATGTGGTAGAACCACGCCGCGCCTTTATTATCGCCAATGCGCTTGATGCGGATGTGGATAGTTAAACTGTAATCAAGAAAACAATATGGGCTTGTCCCCAGCTACCGCATAAGATTTGTTACAAAGGGCGGCACAAGAAAGAGCCTATTTTAAGTCTATATAAGTAGGGGTGTTTTGTCGCTGGCACTACGGTGCTGAGTGATGGTGCCTCTCATTTCTACTATGATTAGCGGTTACGCTTTACATTGGTTTGGATAATAACGCAAACCACCTTAAAAAATCTATGTAAAGCTGAAATAAATATTGATATTATGCGTTCTTATTGGAGCGCATAATATGACATATACATCAATCAATTTTGCAGATAAATTTAGCCTGATTAAGCGCCAATGGGAACCCAAAGTCATTGCAGAGATGAACGGTACGCAATTCCTATTGGAGAAATTAAAAGGCGATTTTGTCTGGCACAGTCATGAGGACACGGATGAGGTCTTCATAGTTATTACGGGCAATTTGCGGATAGATTTTCGCGGCGGGGCTGTCAATATTGCGCCGGGTGAGATGTTTGTTGTGCCAAAAGGCGTCGAGCATAAACCTTATGCAGAGCATGAGGTCTGTGTACTTATTCTTGAGCCGCGCGATATTGCAATAACGGGCCATGAAGGGAAAAAGAACTTTTCCAACGTCAAGGCATGGATATAAATAATATACGGCATGGGGCGAATATATTAAAGTGACTGTGCCTGATAAATGTGACGCGGAACAAACTTGCTTCACCAATTTTTATTTTATAGTGGTCCATATGGGCGCGACCTCTTCTTCGTAACGTCATCATCATACTTATGTGATATGTGCCGATTGGGCTTTATGTTTTTTATTGGCTCGGCTATGGGGTTATGGATGCGGAATTTTTTGTTTATATGTTTGGCCTTGGTGGTCGTCTTGTTTGCGCCCTCACCACAAGCAGCGGAGTCTGTGCCTGTGAAATCCGGGCGGGCGGTGGCGCAATTGGTGACGTCCCACGATACAGCCGCGCCGGGGCAAGACTTGCATATTGCTTTATCTTTGCGCCTAGAGGAGCATTGGCACACCTATTGGCGTAATGCGGGCGGGCCGGGTATGCCTGCTGAAATACGTTTCGAGATATTAGAGCAGGAGAAATTAGGGGATGATCCGGGCATAGTGACAATAGGCGACATTATCTGGCCATTACCCGAAATTATTTCCACCGGACCTATTGTTAGTTATGCCTTTGAGGATCGTCTCCTCCTGCCCATGCCTTTGCACATTTCCAAAGACGCAAAGCCAGGACAGGTTATTATCATCAAAGCGCAAGCCTCTTATCTTGTTTGTTACGAGGTTTGTTTACCCGAAATGGCAGAGCTGGAGCTTTCCCTTGTCATAACCGAAATGGGCGCGGAGCCCGTGAAAGACGGGCGCTGGGATGCCAATATTTCCCGGACAATCAAAAACGCACCCAAGCCAGAAAACCTACTAGCCTCCGCCGTGCTGGCCGACGGTTCTTTACAGGTAGATATTGCGGGCGGTGAACTTGATTTCGGAACTATCCGTAACCTGTATTTCCTACCCTATGAGCAAGACCTAATAGAGGCGAGCGCTGCACAGATAACCCTGCGGGGAGACACAGGTTTGCGGTTTAAACTAGAACCTAGCTTCGGGCTTGCGGACGGCGTTAAAAATTTTCCGGCGGTGCTGGCGTTTCAAGAGAAAATTGATGGAAGCTGGCAAAGGCGCGGTATTGTCGTTGATGTTCAGGCGGGCGCGCGTATTGATATTGGCAGGGTTAAGGCTGACACAAAATCTGGCACAAAGTCTGGCGGGGGGGCTGGGAACGCAATAGGGTTGTGGGCAGCGTTAGTCGGTGCATTTATCGGCGGGCTTATCTTGAACCTGATGCCCTGCGTGTTCCCGGTTTTGTCGCTTAAAGCACTCGGTTTTGCCCGCGCTGCCCACGAAGACCGCAGTGTTATCCGAAAGCATGGCTGGCTGTATACGGCGGGGGTTATGCTGTCATTTTTGACTTTAGCTGTGGTTATTTTGGCGCTCAAGGCAGGCGGAGCGGGCATTGGCTGGGGCTTCCAATTGCAAAATCCTGTACTGGTAGGAGCGCTGGCTTTGTTGTTCTTTGTTATCGCGCTTAATTTATTTGGTGTGTTCCAAATTGGCGGCTCTGTGCAAAATACCGGTTCCGATTTGGCGACAAGCGGCGGAGCCAAGGGGGCGTTTTTTACCGGTGTTTTGGCCGTCGTTGTGGCCACACCGTGTACCGCACCATTTATGGCTGGGGCGCTGGGCTTTGCTTTTGCGCAACCAGCCTTGATGTTAATCTTTGTCTTTATAGCGCTGGGCGCAGGTTTTGCTTTGCCGTTTTTGGCTCTGTCCTATGCGCCGGGCTTGCTGGCACGTTTGCCCAAGCCGGGGCCGTGGATGGACACGTTTAAACAATTCTTGGCCTTCCCCATGCTCGCCGCCGCTGTCTGGTTGGTCTGGGTATTGAGTGCCCAAACGGGTACAAATGGCGTCTGGCGGATATTGGGAGCTATGCTATTGGTTGGTTTTGCCGTCTGGCTTTGGAAATACAAAAGCATGATGGCCAAAATCGCCTTGGCTATGAGTGTTTTACTCGCTGGATATTTCGTCAAAGATTTAGGTGAAGCCGCGCGCGAACAGGAATTATCCACCTTGCCACAAACAAGTGTCTGGTCACCAGAGCGGGTGGCGGAACTGCGCGCCGATGGGCATATTGTGTTCGTAGATTTCACCGCCGCTTGGTGCATTACCTGTAAAGTCAACGAAGTTGGCGCTATCAATAAACCACAGACCCAAGAATTATTTGCAAAATACGGCGTTAAAACTTTGGTCGCTGATTGGACAAGCCGCGATGATGCAATCACCAAGGAACTGGCGCGGCAGGGGCGTTCGGGTGTGCCGCTTTATCTGGTATATGAGCCGGGTAGGGATGACACATCACCGCAAATCCTACCGCAAATCCTGAATTATGAAATAATTGAAAAAGCAGTGGAGAAGGCAAATCTTGAAAACGCAAAATAGAGTTAACCTTTTGCCCCTATAAAGCGGCCATGAGCAATTGGACGCAATTACGAAAACTGGCTGATGCGGGCTTGCCGCCCCTGAACGACATGTTTGCGGGCGACGCAACTCGGGCGGAAAGCATGAGTTTTCAGGTCGGCGGCATTTTTGCAGATTTCTCTAAACAGCGGATAACAACCGATGTGGTGCAAGCTTTACTGGCTTTGGCGCAAGATAAGAATGTCGCAGAAAAGCGCGCAGATTTATTCGCAGGCCTGCCCTTGAATTTCACAGAAAAGCGGGCGGTTTTGCATCCGGCTTTGCGTGGCTCTAGCCATGACAAAGCTACCCAAAAACTAGTCAAAGACATGCGCACGCGTACCCGTAAATTTGCTGAAGACATATGTACTGAGGGTAAATACCAAACCGTGGTTCATATTGGCATTGGCGGCTCGGATTTAGGGCCGCGCTTGTTGGCGGACGGGTTCGCTGCTAGCGGTAAACCTGCACTGGATTTGCGTTTTGCCAATAATGTCGACGGGGCATCTATCAATGATGCGCTGGCCGGGCTGAACCCTGCGACGACTTTGGTGGTCATTGTCTCCAAATCTTTTGGCACCCAGGAAACCCGGATGAACGGCGAGGCGGCGCGGGACTGGCTCGGGAAATTTACTAGCGACAATATGGTTGCAGTGACGGCGAATAAAGACGCGGCGGTGGATTTCGGCCTAGACCCCGCGCAGATATTCGAGTTTTGGGATTGGGTCGGCGGGCGGTTTTCGCTGTGGTCGGCTGTGGGGCTATCTCTGCAATTGGCATATGGCCCAGATATGTTCGACGATCTCCTCGCGGGTGCGGCCTCTATGGATGCGCATTTTCAAACCGCCCCCCTAGAAAAGAACCTCCCCGTCATGTTGGCGCTTACAGATATTTGGAACAATAATTTTCTTGGGCTTAAAACCAGAGCCGTCGTGCCTTATGCCAGACGTTTGCGCAAACTCTCCAGTTTTCTGCAACAGCTCGAAATGGAATCGAACGGTAAGTCGGTGACAACAGACGGTAGCGCATCAGTTGATACCAACCCGGTGGTCTGGGGCGACGAGGGTGCCAATGCCCAACACGCATTCTTCCAGCAATTGCATCAGGGCACACAAATTACGCCCGTAGATTTTATCGCCGTCCTAACCGACCATGAAAACCGCCCCGCACACACCCTTGCCTTGCTGGCCAATTGCTTTGCCCAAAGTGAAGCCCTGATGCGGGGAAAATCCGAAGCTGAAGTACGGACAGAACTCAAAGCTAAAGGCCTGAGTAAATCAGACATAAATGCCCTCGCGCCCCACAAAACATTCCCCGGCAACCGCCCGTCCACGACAATAGTGCTTGAGCGCCTCGATGCCCACACCCTCGGCGCCCTCATTGCCGCCTATGAACACAAAGTCTTCGTCCAGAGCATAATCTGGAACATAAACGCCTTCGACCAATGGGGGGTGGAGCTGGGCAAAGAATTGGCCGGAACCATTTTGAGCGAACTACAAAACGGAGAAACGGCTAAGCACGACAGCTCCACATCGGCACTAATAACCCGAGCAAGAAACGCCCAGGGGGGCGAATAGGGGGTAGTTGGTTTGTTCTTGGTGGGGATGTTAGTAAAAATCCATCCTTACAGAGCTTTAGGACATATGCATTCCCCCACACATCGCTCATACCTGCGTATGCAGGTATCCATCTATGAGCATTTTTTACAATTGATGGTCCGGCAATAGACCCCTGCATACGCAGGGGAGAGCGGGGTTAGAGGTGGTAACATTTTACTAAAAACAACAAACTACATCCCCCAAACCCGCTTTTATCCTTTAGATACTCGTCTCCGCTCCTCCCGACAGCTAAACTTTAAAACCCGAATGGATTTGGTTCGTCTGTTGGCTGAATCTTATTACGCTTTGGCGTCCATTCGGCTTTAACTATAGCAATAGCATCAATTAAATTTTGCACCATGCCATAATATTCTAATTCTGTAAGTTGGTCGGCTGTAGCGTGGTCACGAACAGCAAGTTCTCTACCCCTGCTTTCGGTCGTCTGAGTAGTTTCCAGCCAAAGAAACGCTTCAATATCACCATCCATTTGATCTATATAGCCACGTTGAATCAAAGTAATAGCAGTCCGGAATTGGTTGACACTATGAGCAATATTTTTCCAAAAAGGGGAGAATACCGCCTGAACTTTACCATCGATCCGCCCGAACCCAAGAGGTTGAACTGGGACATCGATCCCTTTAGTTATTCGGAAAGGGTATTTAGAGGCTTTTTTAAACCAAGTAATTTCGTGTGTCTCAGAAAACTCCTGTAAAAGAGGTAAAACTTCAAGAACCGCATTTCTCACTACCTTATATTTTATTAACTTTGCTTGAGTTTCCAATTCTTCCAATGTCATACGGTCAGTTAAAAGGGCTTCAGCATAAATTCGTATTGATGGTGTTATAGAGGGCGGGCGAGCATCCTTTAAACGCATAACATTGTTTGCGGTTTCAGTTGCAGAATTACCTAAATTATAAGCAAGATGTAGAGCCGAAGGCGCTCTTTGAATTTCGTTAATTGACACTATTGTTTTGCTCCGTATTTGTGAGATTATGGACAGCCTTTTGAAAAATAAGTGTGTTGGGGATTTTCATGCCTAAATTATGTTTTTCTGAAGAATGCCAAATATAATCCCAGGCACCCCCTTTTTCGTGTGATAGAGTGCGTAGTTGTGCGGCAGACATTCTACCGTAAACTGAAACGCAGCCCCCCAAGAATTGTTGAAGGTGAATTAGATCATTATATTCCGCTACAATTTTATCACCAGTAAACTTGCAAAGCTTCTTGGCTCGGGACTTGATTGCCTGAGGGCCATAACGCTTAAACTCATGATAAATAGCCGGTAGAACTGGGCCATGCTGCCACGCCTCAAATGTTGTTTTTACCAATGCGCACTCTTGTGTGGCAATCAGATCGCTATGAGCAAAAAAAATAATTTTATTGAGACTCATATTTGAAACCTCAAAACCCTGCTCATCGCATAGGTCGAGAATAAAGTTTGCTACCGATCTAGAATCATTACCCATATTGATGTTCTGCATGCGTTCTCACTAAAAGTCAAATCATTTCTACGATAAAGAATCGTTAACAAAAGTATATGGACATAAGCATAATACCGCCCCTCAAAAACATCAAATGTTTTTGAGGGTTCGCTTTTCAAAGCCAACATCATCCCGCGAAATCCCAAGCATGTGACCTGTTGAAATCTGGGGTTCTTATAATGCCGTTTTTGGAATTTGGTTTACGGATTGAAATTTTAATGTATCCCTTTAATGAACCCCTTTGAAGAGCCTCTTTAAACAATCTCTTTAATAAATTTCTGGGGCTGTGTAGGAATTAGGATTTATTATGGCTAAGAAAAATAAAGTACAGCGTCCCAAAGCGCGGCGTCCGCGCGGGTTTGAAGATAAATCCTCCGACGTGCTCAGGGCTGAAACACGCCTGATTGAAGCGGCATTTGCGGTTTATGACAAACACGGGTTCGAGCCTTTGCAAACGCCTGCGTTTGAATATGCGGATGCGCTGGGCAAGTTTCTGCCGGATGATGACCGCCCCAATACGGGCGTATTTGCTCTGCGCGACGACGATGAACAATGGATGGCGCTACGCTATGACCACACGGCACCTCTGGCGCGTTATGTGGCGGAGAATTACCAAAACCTGCCCAAACCTTATCGCCGTTATCAGGCGGGTTCTGTGTGGCGCAACGAAAAACCGGGGCCGGGACGGTTTCGGGAATTTATCCAGTGCGACGCCGATAGTGTCGGCGCACCGGGCGCGGCGGCGGACGCCGAAATGATTATGATGGCGGCGGATGTAATGTCTGCGGTCGGCCTCAAGCGCGACCAATATATGGTGCGCGCCAATAACCGCAAACTCTTGGACGGCATATTGGAAAGCGCTGGCGTGCCGAATACGGACGCGGGCGCGGTGCAGCGTCTGCAAGTCCTGCGCTCTATTGATAAACTCGACAGGCTGGGTGCTGACGGTGTAGCGGCATTGCTCGGTGAGGGGCGCAAAGATGATAGCGGAGCGTTCACCGAGGGGGCAAAATTGGACGCCAGTGCCATCAAAGCCGTGCTGGGGTTCACTACGGCCAGCGATACGGATAGGGGCGAAACCCTGCGCACACTGGAAGCCCTGATGGGATCGTCCAGCCAGGGCAAGGCGGGCGTAAGCGAGTTAAAACTCATCGACGACATATTGACCGCCTGTGATTACGGCCCCGACCGGGTGGTGTTCGACACCTCTATCGTGCGCGGGCTGGGCTATTATACTGGGCCCGTGTTCGAGGCTGAATTGCTCGCCGACATCAAAGATACGAAAGGCCGTCCGGTACGCATCGGCTCGGTCGGCGGCGGTGGTCGCTATGACGGATTGGTATCCAGATTTATGGGTCAAGCCGTGCCCGCCACCGGATATTCTTTCGGCGTGTCGCGCTTTGCTGCTGCCCTGTCGCGTATGGGTCTCGTTGAAAATGCAGGCAAGCCGCCCGTCATGATTTGCGTATTTGATAAATCCCTCATGGGTGAATATTTCAAAATCGCCGCAGAACTGCGCGCCGCAAATATCCGCACCGAAGTTTTCATCGGCGCAGGCAATGTAGGCAAACAGCTAAAATACGCCGACAACCGAGGCGTAAAACTCGCCGTGCTTATTGGTAGTGACGAAATGGCGAACGGCGAGGTCACCATAAAAGACCTGGCCCTCGGCGCCCAAATGGCCAAAGCCATCAAGACAAATGAAGAAGGGAAATCCTCACGCCCTGCACAGAAGACGGCGGCGAGGGCGGATATAGTGGCGGCGGTGCGCGAGATGGTGGCGGATTAAGACCCTAGGCCGTGGTTAATTCTTCACTACGGCCTAGGTTTAAGGCGTGAAATTTGCGGCGCTTAGTATTGGGCCGCCTTTGCCGTCTTGTACTATTATGACGATGGCTTCGCCCTCAGTTGGCGCGGGGATTTGTTGGTCAAAACTGCCTCCGGTTTTTATGTAGCCAATTTCCTTGCAGGCTTGCACGACGTTGGCGAGGCTTATGGTGCGGCCACGGTTTTCGCCGCGTTTTACCGGTACGCTCTGGATGCCGGGTTGATACCGCACCGCCATGACGTTCAGCGGTTTTTTGCCAGTTGGGTCGGCGCGAATATAGATATTTAACATATCACCATTTGCAACAATGGTAATTTGCGGCCTATTGTCCAATGTGTGCGCTCGGACTTTTTTATTGGAAAACCGCGCGCTGTGTACGGCACCGTTAATCACCATTTGCGGCGTGTAGACTTGGCCGTCGAATTGTACGCCGTAAGCGCGTTGATGCGCGGAAAACTCAGGTTTGCCGAAAGTGTCCTTCCAGCCGAGATAATCCCAATAATCAACACTGTAAGACAATGTCAAAACATCGCCCACACCATTATTGGCCCGGGCAGTTTCACGGACAAATTTATTGGCAGCAGGGCAAGATGAGCATCCTTGGGAGGTAAATAGCTCCAGCACGGTCACCGGAGTGCTTTGCACACGGTTTTTAGGTGTAGCCGCAAATCCTAACCCAGTTAACCCGGAGCACACGACAAACAAAATGGATAATCGTAGAAATCTCATAGCTTTGTCTTAGCCAGCACTAGCCGTAATTGCTAGACACATTCACATCACATGCCTGTGAAATTAGACCGTGCCGCGATCACACCTTACGCAAGTTTAATCAAGATGAGCGAAGTCTGACAGCATAATTCACTTTATATACAGCTTGGATTGGTTAGTAAGGGGCAAAGGAGACATCATGAAACGTGTTTTATTAAAGACCAGTATGGCTATTTTACTCGGTGCCACAGCTCTAGGCGCGGTTGCTCAGGTGCCGCAATCAGCGGCTCCGGCGACCGAGCAACGTTTGCCCGCCTTCACACACCCGGCGACTGTACCGCAAGATTTGGCGCGAATTTATGCGGCCATGAATAGCACGGTGAGTTTCTCGGGCCGTTTTGCGCAATACGGCTCTGATGGTTCGTTCTCCCAAGGTCGTGTCTATCTGAAACGTCCGGGCAAAATCCGTTTTGAATATGATGCGCCGGCGCAATTGCTTATGGTCTCGGACGGGGTTACATTGACCCAGGTCGATAAAGCCCTCGATACCAAAGACCGTGTGCCGCTCAAGGCGACACCGCTGGCGTTTTTTCTGGCCGAGAAGGTTAAGCTGGAAGACGATGTGGAAGTCATATCCTTGCAAAAAACAATGGACGCGGTCAGCCTTACTGCCAAGGACGGCTCTGGCCAAATGGACGGTGCGATTACCATGATTTTCGACCCAAACACATTGGCCTTGCGGGAATGGGTGGTACATGATGGGTTTGGCCAACAAACCAAAATATTGTTGTCCGAGCTAAAATACAATGAACGGCTAAATCCGCGCCTGTTTGTATTGCGCGATGATAAACGCCGTAACCGCCGCAGATAGACCTACGAGCATTTCGCAATAAAAAGCTACAAATAATTCGCACTTGATTGGCAGTATCCCCAAGACAAGTTACAACAAACCGCAAGCAAGCCATAAACAAGACAGTGTCCTGTCTTAATGCTCTTTCACATGGTTGCATTCTATTTCTATTAAACTAGTTTAATAGAAATAGAATTGGCCTTTTGCAGGCAATGCTCTACCGCTGGAAACACGTATTTAAGAAAACGTATTTGGTGATTTCTGTCCAATTCATTTGTTGCGACTTGCGCGAATCGTTTTGCCGTTTATTGTCCGCCCCACGACAAAAAGAATGATAAAAAGTATGACAAAAATAAAATTGACCAGTTGGAATGTAAATTCCGTGCGTCTGCGCGCGCCGCAAATTGCCCGATTCACCGAAGAGCAGCAGCCGGATATTATCGGCTTGCAAGAAATAAAATGCCTGGAAGAACAGTTCCCATTTGATGAATTTAAAGCTATGGGCTTTGCGCACATAGAAATATCTGGCCAAAAAGGCATGCACGGCGCGGCGACGGTTTCCAAATTTCCGCTGACCCGCATGGATACGGATTTTTGCCCAGAGGGTCATGCACGCCATGTCAGCACCCTCGTGGATTTGGGCGGTAAAAACGATTTCGAATTTCATAATTTCTATATTCCGGCTGGCGGCGACGAGCCAGACCCCAAGGCCAATCCAAAATTTGCCCACAAAATGGAATTTATTGACCGGATGATTGATTATTTCGGCGACAGGTCGGCGGAGAACGCGCGACAGGTTTTGGTTGGCGATTTCAACATTGCGCCCCACGAAAACGATGTCTGGTCACATAAACAACTCCTGAAAGTCGTGAGTCATACCCAGGTCGAAGTGGACATATTGAACAAATTATTGGCGTGTGGCGGTTTCACCGACTGTGCGCGTGCCTTGCACGGCGACGCGGCTAAGCAAGATCTATTTTCCTGGTGGTCCTACCGCTCCCGCGATATAAATAAATCTGATCGTGGACGCCGCCTTGACCATATCTGGGTCAGCCCTGCGCTTAAACAAGCTGCAGAGAAAACCAAAGCTGCCGGTCATAAAATTCACCGCCCGTGCCGCCTCTGGGAGAGGCCGTCCGACCATGCGCCTGTGACGCAAATTTTGGACTTTTCTTAGGTTTGGCTACCAAAAATCAGGCTTGGCTACCAACGAATTTCCAGCGCAATACTTCGCCGCTGTGGAACGGGACGATTTGCGTATCCATTAGGTCCAAAATTTCAGGCACTTCATTATTAGTGCGCTCTAAAATGACTTTACCCTCATTGGGCTTCAACCCGTAAAACTGCGAGCCAAACTCTGAGGCGAAACCTTCCAATTTATCCAAGGCGTCTTCTGCCTCGAAAGTGCCCGCATAGCTCTCCAAGGCATAGGGGGCATTAAACACCCCCGCACACCCACAAGCAGACTGTTTGGCCGAGGCGATGTGGGGCGCAGAATCTGTTCCCAAGAAGAATTTGGCCGAGCCTGATATGGCCGCCTTGCGCAGAGCCAGCCTGTGCCGCTCGCGCTTAGCAATAGGCAGACAATAGAGATGCGGATTGATGCCGCCTTTGAAAATCGCCGTGCGGTTATAAACCAGGTGATGCGGTGTTATGGTCGCGGCTATATTGGTGCCACTTTCATTGACAAAATCGACGGCGTCTTTGGTGGTGATGTGTTCGAAAACTATTTTTAATGCCGGGAAGTTGGCGACTATTTTCGCCATAACCCGCTCAATAAATACGGCTTCGCGGTCGAATATATCAACGGCACTATCTGTGACCTCCCCGTGTACCAATAAAGGCATGCCCATACGCTGCATGGTTTCCAATACGCTCGCAATGTTTTTTATATCCGTGACACCGTGGCTGGAATTCGTTGTGGCATTGGCCGGATAGAGTTTGCAAGCTGTGAAAACGCTTTGTTCAAAGCCGTGCGCGATTTCTTGTGCATCTATAGTGTCTGTTAAATAACAGGTCATTAAGGGGGTGAAGCCCGTGTTTGGCACTGCCGCTAAAATACGCTCACGATAACGCCGCGCCGCCGCGACTGTCGTCACAGGTTCGGCTAGATTAGGCATAATTATCGCCCGGCCAAATTGCCGCGCCGTATAGCCCGCCACCGCCGCGAGCATTTCCCCATCTCGAACATGCACATGCCAGTCATCTGGCCGGCGGATTACAAGGCGTTTTATCGATTTTACAGAGCGGTGTTTCATTGAGAACCTGACTATTTGTTTTGTGAAAATTGAATAGCTTGCCGACTGACTAAAAGCAAATACATAGATAGTGACACTTTGATATGCGTTGTATCTGTAGCAATAGAGGGCAAATGGTTTGATGTCTGGCAATGCGTAAAATTTGCGCAAGAACATGGTTGCTATTGTCACGTATTGAAACCTAAGCCCTAATTTAACCCTCAAAATAACGCGCCCTGCGGCAAATGACCACTTTGTGGTCGTGAATTTATTTATTAACATAGCATGAACAGAAAATGATAAAGATATAGCTATAGGACATTTAAAAATGGGGACTGAAATTACTAGTAGAGCGAAAAATGACCAGCCACTAGTCGCGCCTTTGGTAGCGAAAGATGGCTCTTACGAAGTTAAGCCACTGCGCAAGGATGATATTACTATCATGGCGGTGCAGTCACGGGTCGTGCCTGTGCGAGCAGATAATGCAGTAGAGATGAAAAAAGCCAATCTCGACCACATGCTAGATTTGATTGATGCGGCGGCCACATGGATGGGACCGAAAGACATCATTCATTTTCACGAATTCCCCATCACCGGGTTTTCCCATATGTGGAACCGAGAGGATTTGCTTAAGGTCGCCATTGATGTGCCTGGGGTTGAGACCGAAGCCGTGGGCGCACGAGCGAAGAAATACAATAGTTATATAGTCTTTGGCTCTTATTCAAAAGACCCCGACTGGCCGGAACATATATTGTCGACCACTATTATCATGGGGCCGGACGGTGAAATTGTCGATAAGCACTGGAAGCTGCGCAATCTGAAGGGCGTATTTGCCGGCTTTGAAGTTATCACAACCACCATCTTTGATGTCATGGATCAATATGTGGAAATGTACGGTCGTGATGCCGTATTCCCTGTGACTCGTACCGATGTTGGCAATCTGGCGACCACCGCCGTGCAGTACGAGCCGGAGCTTATTCGCGCCTTTGCCTTGAAGGGTGCTGAAATTATGTTGCGCGCCGCCACGTCCGGTGCTGACCCGATTGACATACGTTCGGGTGCCATGCACAACAATATGTATACATCCTTGGTCAACAATTCCATCTCCAATAATCCAGGGCCGTTCTTCCAAGATGTGCGTTCTGGCGGCACGGCGATTTACGGGCCTAAGGGCGAAGTTTTGGATACGGCAAACTCTGTGAACGAGACCGGGGTCATGGCCAGTATTCCCATTGCAGCCTTTCGCAAGGGGCGCAAAATACCGCGCTTTCATCCATCATTGTTTGCAGATTTATTTACCCAGTACCAAGAAGCCTATCCGCCCAATATGATGGCGGACAGTCTTCCGGATAACGGGTTCGTTGCCGCGCAGTTTCTCAAAGACAAAAGTCGGTGGGTCTAGGTTATGGCGATGCTTAGTCCACAAATAGATACGCACGGGGAAATGTTGAATTTTCTGGCGCAGACACGCGGGCATTTTATTGGCGGACAATGGGTGAGCGGTGGTGACGTTCAGCCGATCAATGTTGTCAACCCGGCAACGGGCCTAACCATTGCTACTATAGAATCGGGCGGCGCAGTTGAGATAGATTTGGCCGTAAATGCGGCGCGGGAAAGTTTTGACAGCGGTGTTTGGTCGAAAATGGCCCCGGTTGAGCGAGCGCGCATATTGTTTTCCCTCGCCGACCTCATAGAGGAACACGCCGAGCAAATCGCCCATCTTGAAGCGCTGGACATTGGCGTATCCCGTGCCATGATGCACGAAATTGGGGTTAAATTGGCAGCGGATCAATTACGTTATTATGCAGGCTGGATTACCAAAATCGGTGGGCAGACTATTAATAATTCCCGCCCCCATGCGTCGGGTCGTGAATTCCTGACCTACACGGTCAAAGAGCCTATTGGTGTTGTCGGGCAAATTATTCCCTGGAACTTCCCCTTTGGTATGTCCATTGGGAAAATTGCGCCTGCACTTGCTGCGGGTTGCTCTCTTGTGCTTAAGCCTGCCGAAGAAGCACCGCTCAGTGTGTCTTATCTTGCAGGCCTTATCGCCAAGACCGACCTGCCGGACGGGGTGTTTAACCTAGTTAACGGTGTCGGGCGCAAGGCTGGAGCGGCTTTGGCGCGGCATATGGATGTGGATAAAATATCGTTCACGGGTTCCACCGCCGTCGGCAAGGATATTCTATCTGCGGCGGGTGGTAACCTTAAAAAAGTGACCTTAGAACTTGGCGGTAAATCGCCCGTGGTAATTTTACCTGATGCAGACTTATCCGAAGCCATTCCGGCTGCGGCGCGCGCTATTTTCTTCCTCAACGGGCAAAACTGTATGGCCGGATCACGGCTCTTGGTACATGCAGATATACATGATGCAGTTGTCAAAGGCTTGGTTGATATTGCCAAAGCCATGAGCATAGGCTCTGACCTCGACAATGCTTACGATATTGGCCCGCTCATTTCCAAGCGCCAAATGACCCGTGTTCTCGCCTATATAGATACGGGGCTAGGTGAGGGTGCAGAACTGGCCACAGGTGGTAAGCGTGTGTCTGGCCTGGCCGGGTATTTTGTCCAACCAACTATTTTCACGAACTGCACACCCAATATGCGCATTGTCCGCGAAGAAATATTTGGCCCAGTGCTTACGGTGCAAAAATTCGAGACCGAAGATTTGGACGAAATAGCCGGGATGGCCAATGATACCGTTTTCGGCTTGTCTGCCAGTGTCTGGACAGGGAATTTGTCCAAGGGGCATTTGCTGGCAGGCAAGATTAAATCGGGACAGGTTGGGATTAATGTCCACGCCGCCATTGATCCGGCAACTCCGTTCGGCGGTTATAAACAGTCCGGTTGGGGCCGGGAGTTTGGCCGCGAGGGTCTAGAGCCATATTTAGAAACCAAAGCCGTGACGGCGTATCTGTAGGAATAAAATGACAAGTAAAGCTGACATATCGAATGTTGATGAAGTAAGTGTAAAGTTTGGCCCCGTTCATTTGGAGCCAGGCGTCACTCGCTGGAATGCGCGTACTTATATGTTCTCGGCTTTTTGGACGATTGGCTTTCTGTCGTTTCTCAGTTTCTTGCAAAACTATGTTTTGAAGGAACATTTGGGCATTGCCGGGAACGAGCTTGGGCGTGCCGTTGGTAATCTGGCGCTTGTCGGCGAGATTGTATTGCTGACTGTATCGCCATTTTTCGGTGCCTTGTCGGATAAAATAGGGCGTAGGCCGATATTCGCCATGGGGTTTTTATGGATAGGGGTTGGTTTTGCGCTGTACCCGCTGGCTAGTAGTTTCGGCATGCTGCTAGCAATTAAGGCCTTTATGGGCGTCGGTGCGGCGGCTTTGGGCGGAATGATGGCCACCGTGTTATCGGATTATCCGCAAAACCGCTCGCGCGGTTTTATGGCTGCCATGAGCGGTTGGGCCAACGGGCTTGGCGCGCTGTTTATGATATTGGTTCTAAGTCGGTTGCCGTCACTATTTGTTTCGCGCGGCATGAGCGATCAGCAAGCCGGAACATTTACCTTTTGGACCATGACAATTATGGCATTTATTACGGCAGTAATTGTATTTAAGGGGCTTAAAGCCGGAAAGCCGGGGGAGCCACAAGCCCGCAAAAACACTGGCGCTCTGGTCAAGGAAGGGTTTGGAGAAGCAAAGAAAAACCCGCGCCTGCAACTAGCTTTGGCGGAGAGTTTTATTGCCCGGGGTGATCTCTTGATGATCGGTACATTTTTATCCCTTTGGCTCATTCATACTGGTACAAATATGCACGGAATGGAAATCGCTGACGCTACTAAACAAGCCGGGCGTTTGAGCGGGCTGGTGCAATTCGCGGCTTTGCTATGGGCGCCTATTTTCGGTATTATTCTTGATAGATTTGACCGGGCGACTACCGTGATATTGGCGATGGGGTTGGCGGTTATCGGCTATGTGGGCATCGGGCTGGTTCCTGACCCAACTTCGCCCGCCGCCACAATCCCTCTAATACTCTTGGGGGTAGGCGAGTTTTCTGCCATATTGGCTGGGCAGACTTTGATAGCACAAGAAGCCCCCGTTAAAATACGCGGTTCGGTTTTGGGCGTCTTTGCATTTTGTGGAGCATTGGGCTTAATCGTTTTAAGCCAAGCGGGTGGATATTTATTTGATACGGTTGGCCCGGGCGCACCATTTATATTGGTCGGCTGTGTCAACGGTTTGGTGATGCTATTTGCGATCTATGTCCGCCTCAAGACAGGATATAAATCGCCAAAAGCAAGACAATAAGTAAGATTTTAATTGCGAATGGTTCGCAGTTGCAATAAAGAACACTAGAAAGAGGGAGTTCAATGACCAAAGAAGTAACACAAAAGAATGACAACAAAGGAGGGGGTGCATTAGGTATTTTCCGACAGCCACCCTTTATTGGTATTATTGCCTTTTTGGCGGTATTCATTGTTCAACCCCTCGGCCATATCATCATGCTTGTCATGGAGAAGGTATTGATCCACGGGGATCTTTGGTATTCGCAATTCTTTGATGGCCCTCCGGATATTCCCGAAGGATTTGAAAACTATGCCGGTATAGACAATATCATTTATCTACCCGCATTTGTTATGGGGGTCGTTGGTATTTGGATTATCATGTGGGGGGTTAAGAAAGACACCGAAGTGGCTGGTACATGGGCAGGCTTTATCGGCTCGTCCTTGTTGTGGACAGGTTGGGTCGAGTTCTCGCTCCATTACCACGCCCGTTATTTTGCTGTGAAATCATTGTGCGATGATGGCACCTATGCTTTCGCTTGCGCCACTAAGCCTGCGACCAAGCCGGAATATTTCCTGATGCAAGGCTCCGTTGGTTTCTTGCTGGTTATTATGTTGTACTTTATGCTCAACAAGGAAACCCGTTGTAATATGTTTAGGTGGATGCACAGACATATGCGCATTACGGTTGGTAAGCCATCTCGCGGCCTGACCCGGAATTTCTCCAACAATGTTGCTATTGAAAACATAACTATTCTTTGGTTCTTCTATGTGTTCCTGATGATTATTTATGATGAAACATGGTTTGGTGAAACACACTGGGTCACTTATCTAAGCTTCGGTTTAATCTTAGTTTGGTCTGTATATCTGTTCCAGCGTCTGTTGCGCTTCAAGCGTGGTGCGTCTGCATTACGGTATGCTATTCCAACCGCGATTATATTCTTCAATCTTATCGAGATCTCCGGACGTTGGGGATGGTTCGACGAGTATTGGGGGGAGCCTATGGACCACCCGATTGCCTCGACACTGACCGTAGTGGCACTTGCTGCCTTTGCCTACATTAGTATCAAGACGGCACGCGATAAAACCAAACAAATCAATCAAAAATAGGAATATGAAAATGAAAATTACTAAAACAACAGGCCTTATAACATTGGCCGTAGTGCTTGGGCTTTCAGCTTGTACAACAAGTGAAACATCAAAACCCGAAGCAAAAATGGCAAAGCAGGCTTCGACCGATTATTCTCTGGTCACGCCAAAGGTGGAAAACAAAGGGGAGCTGCCTATTTGGCGGGTTCCCAACCTGCCTGAAAGCGCCGAAGCTTATTACGGCCCGGACAGCTATCATCTAATTGCCCAAACCCAGGATCCAAATGCAGTGCCGCCGTCCCACGAAAAGGCGGCGGGTGGTGCTTTGACCTGGATTGCTACAGACGACGGCAAGCATGTTTGGGCTGCTAATGACCGAGGACAAGACGGGTGTTCTTATATTATGCCGGACGGTGAGCGTATCTTATATACCTCGACACGGGATAATATGGACATGCCGGTTGGCAATTGGTCGGCTGAGGATGATTACCCCCAAGGTGCCGAGCTTTATATGGCAAATATCGACGGGAGCAACGTTAAGCGTTTGACCAATAATAAGGTTTATGATGCGGAAGTCGCGGTTTCGCCAGACGGGAAAAGAATTATCTTTACCCGTCAAATCGACGGCAAGCTTGACGTTTGGATGATGAATTCAGACGGCACGAATGAACATCAGTTGACCTTCACTGATGATTGGCAAGAGGGCGCACCGTTCTTTTTGCCGGACAACAAAACGGTCACCATGCGTGCTTGGAAGCGATCTGAAAAAGGTGGGCGTATGACCTTTATGACAGTGTTCACTCTGGATACTGACACCAAAGAGGTCAAAGAGCTTACTAAGGACAAATGGATGAATTGGGCGCCTTATCCAACACCGGACGGCAAGCATTATGTGTTTGTCCGCCCGCTCAAAAACAACCCTATGAACTGGGAAGTATTTCTGGGCAGTATTGCCGGTGGTGAGCCAGTACGTCTAACTTATAATGACAGCTTTGACGGTTTCCCGTCCGTATCACCGGACGGCAAGAAGATGTTATTTACACGAAGTGTCGGCAAAGGGTTTATGTCTGATCTATATACCCATGTCATGGATATTTCGTCACTAAATGTCGGCCCCGTTTCCCAGAATTAAGGGTATCAGGATCACAATTGGCCGGCGATTTTGCCGGCCAAAATAAGCAAGAAAGAAGCATTAAGTTCAAATTAAGGAGGGGACTACAATGAGTAAATATAAAAAACATCTAATCGGTTCAGGCGCAGTATTTGGACTGCTTATGAGCATCGGTACAACGGCGAACGCGCAAAGCGACGACGATCAAAGCAAAATTACGCGCTTGGACGAAATCGTGGTTACGGCGCGTAAACGCGCAGAAAACATCCAAGAGGCACCTTTGTCAATATCGGCATTTACGTCCAGTATGATTGAAGCGGCAGGCATTCGTGATATGTCGGACATCGCTAAATCCACGCCTGGCTTTACTTTGGACGATGAATTTGGCCGCACCAATGGTGTGCGTCCGGTTATTCGCGGGCAAGCGACTATTTTAGGGGCTTCAGGTGTTTCGACATTTGTTGACGGCATTTTACTCAATGGCTCGATCCTAGATTACGACCTTACGGACGTGGAGCGGATCGAAGTGGTCAAAGGGCCACAGTCGGCGCTCTATGGCCGCAACACCTATTCAGGTGCTATCAATATTATCACAAAATCTCCGACCGACGAAGCGTCAGGCGAGATAAAAGCTGAAGCAGGCAGTTTTGGCCGTTTTGAACTTGGCGGCACACTGCGCGGCCCTGTAAGCGATACGGTTTCAGCCAGCGTACATGGGCGTTATTTCAAACGCGGCGGGCCGTTTCTCAATACCTTTAACGGCGAAAAAGTTGGCCAGCAGGAATCTGCGGCAGCATCTCTGGCCGTATTTTATGAACCTTCAGATCGCCTGAATGTTCGGGCGCGGGTACGGTTTAACAAATTGGACGATGACCAACCACGCTTGTTCCTAACCGACCCATCCGAAAATAATTTGTTCCCGGACAGCGGCGGTACTTATCTTGGCAATGGTCGATATTTCGGCGGCGAAATAACCAATCGTCCAATCGCCTATGATGATGAACGGCTTTTGGATCAAAAAGGTTATGAACGCACGGAAAGTATGCAAACCAGCCTGTCTATCAGTTATGACCTGTCAGACCAACTTAATCTGGAGTTCATCAACGGATTTAACGGCAGTGTTTTTGATAGTAAATTTGATTTCGACCATTCGGCTGATAGCCTAAGTCCCTTTTCAGTTTATATTGGGCCATTATTCCCGGTTGGCGCTGGGTTTTTCTTTCACGGTTATGTTATTAGTGACCCTGCTGATTTTGCATCGTCTTCCGAAGGCAAGTCCGATGACCGTTCCCATGAATTACGTCTCAATTATGAAGCCGAGAATTGGCAAGGTTTGCTGGGCGGATATTATTATGATGGTTTTTCCAGAGTTGAGGGCAATAGACAGGCACCGTCTGCATTACCGCAATTACTGGCTGACGGCTTTGCTACCCAGGTAGCCCGTATGAACGCAGAGTGTGCCGCACGCGGTAGTGATCTGATTGCCCCGTGTTTTTCCTCTCCTCATTTTATTTCGACACTTAATTTCGGAAGCCAATTGGAAGATCTTCAATTTGCAGCGTTTCGAGGAATATTCAAAAGCGAACGCCGCAATCTAGCGCTATTTGGTAGCGTTGACTTTGATGTCTTGGATGCAGTGTCCATAACTGCAGAGGCACGGTATAAATCGGAAAGAATTATTGATAATTCTGTCGATAGAACAGCTACATATGACTATCTTGGCCAATTGGTTTCTATGACCGAAGACCCGCAAGTAATACGCGAAGGCACATTCAATAGTTTTAACCCACGTTTCACAGCTAAGTACGCGGTTAATGACAGTACCAATGTCTATGCTATTGCGGCGCGTGGTGACAAGCCCGGCGGTTTTAACAATATCAATGCAGAGCCACTTGGTTTTGGCAATTATGATGAGGAAACCGTATGGGCGTTTGAGGGTGGTGTTAAAAACACTTTCATGGACGGTCAGTTGATTTTAAATCTGGCTGGTTTTCATAACACCATCTCTGATTACCAATTGACCCAATCGCTAACACTGCCCAACAATATAACCACAACGGTTATCTCCAATGTTGGTAAAGTGCGAGTTATGGGGCTGGAGGCCGAACTGGTCTACCGTGTACCAAGTGTTCCAGGTTTGATTTTGAATGCAAATTATGCCCTTGCAGATTCTGAGATACTTGCTGGCACGGATCTTAATGAGGGCAGACATCTGGATGTGGCGGACGATGGGCGCTTAAACTGTTCGATCGGACTGCAAGATCCAGCGTTGGCCTGTAGTTCCGAAAATACCTTGTACGGCTCCATCGTTGGGCGGCAATTACCGCGCTCGCCCAAGAACACATTTAATGTTGGGATGAATTATACCCGTGCATTAACCGATGTGATGGATCTTACCCTGAACGCCAATGCCTCTCATGAAAGCAAGAAATTTGTGCAAGTACATAATCTTGCCTGGGTAGGTTCCAATACTTTGGTCAATGGTAGTATCGGCCTTGAAACCGACACTCTGAGCATCACTGTCTGGGGGCGGAATTTAACCAATGAAGATGCCGTGGTTTCAGCCCAGCGCTTCATTGACCCAAACCAGTCCTTCCAACGCGCCTTTGGTGGCAATCCGCGCTTACCAAGAGAATTTGGCGCAACGGTTCGCAAAAAATTCTAGGCGGGTTTACTTGCTTATTGGGATGGGGGTTTTGACCCCCGTCCCTTTTTTTTATGGAGAAAATATGACCAATTTAAAAACCTTAGCTTTTGGCGTCGCCGCGATTTGCCTTACGGCCTGCACCACAGTTACCAACGACATGGATATGCCCAAAGCATCGGTAACGCAAAACGGAGACCAATTTACCGTCTCCGCCCCTATAAACAGCTTCTCAGATTTCATTCTCATCGAAACCCAGCTAGGCAATGTAGCGCCGCGTGTGGTTGACATGGACACGGTGGTTGCCGACCTTGCTGGCTATGACGCCATTTTCATCGGTGAAGCCCACGGCCATGCGGCCAGCCATTATGTGCAATCAAAAATATTCTCCGGCCTGCACGCTAAATATGCAGACATGACATTGTCTATGGAACAGTTCGAGCGCTCGCAACAAGGTGTGGTTGATGATTATTTGGCCGGGAAAATTGGCGAGGAAACGCTTATTCATGACGGAAAGGCTTGGCCCCATTACCGTTCGTCTTATCGCCCGCTTGTGGAATTTGCCAAAACCAACGGTCTGCCCGTAATCGCCTCGGAGATTCCGGGCAATATGGTGTCGTGTATCGGGGAACGTGGCCCGGATTTCCTCAACACACTTAAGGGGGAGCCGCGTAGCTGGGCCGCTGATAAATTGCACTTGGAGGACGGCGCTTATAAAGACAAATATTATGCATTCCTGGCTGCCGTACCAAGCCACAGCGTCGGCGGTGATGAAAGCGAGGCTGAAAAAGAAAAGAAACGGTTTTACCGCTACGCCGCGCAAGTCTCACGCGACGATACTATGGCTGAAAGCATAGCCAATCACATGAAAGCCAATCCGGGACGCAAAGTTATGCACATAGACGGTAGCTTCCATTCCGCAGGACTACTGGGCACACCCGAGCGGCTGGAAATACGCATACCAGGTGTCAAAATGGCTAATGTACATCCGATTATTGTAGATGATCCCAAAAACCCGACATTTAACGCCAAGGATGTA
Source organism: Robiginitomaculum sp. (assembly GCA_021647375.1). Classification (GTDB taxonomy): domain Bacteria; phylum Pseudomonadota; class Alphaproteobacteria; order Caulobacterales; family Maricaulaceae; genus Robiginitomaculum_A. The sequence continues at coordinate 46,686 of JAKIUV010000002.1, read as the reverse complement.
GGCGAAGGCCAATACCTGCTCCTGATTTACCCGGTACCCAAGCGTTTCGTGCAAATGAAAAATATCAGCGCCTTCATTGCTCGCACCAAAGACAAGATAGATGAAAACAGGTGTGTGTATTAGGCTTAGGCGAGCCTTGAGCCATCTGGAACATGTTTATCGGGCGCGAACAAGGCGATTTTTCCGTCTGCGTCCGGGAAGCCTAGAACAAGAATTTCCGACATAAATTTACCGATTTGGCGCGTCGGGAAATTGACCACTGCCGCGACCTTGCGGCCTTTTAGAGCATTTTTTCTTAATTTGGATTCACTTTGAGCGCTTGATTTTATGTCCGTGAATAGGAGCTGTTTCCGACGCGGTGCCTTAGCACCGTTAGGAGACAGCGACGCATTCACGGCACAAAAGCAAGTGACCGGATTTAAAGTAATTATATAAATCAATGACTTAGGTGTTGCTTGGGCGATCTTTGCTTTTTGGACAGCGTTGCGACACTTGACCGGGGCTTTAGCCCCGCTCTGCGAGCCGCGCCTTGCCAAAAAACAAATCTCATCCCATCAAAGTGGTTCCAAATTAAGAAAAAATGCTCTAGCTCATCAAGCCTGTAATGTTCGGTTATTTGGGCAGAGGACTTCTTAATGCCGATAGAGCCGCCAAAATCCACCCAAATCTTATAGGCGGGCTTGCGGGCTTCGGGGAATTCTCGCACGTCTACCACAGTTCCCACACGAATATCCACCTTGAGAAAATCTGCAAATTCAATGTCTGCAGCAGGCAGTGCGTCTGATACTTGTGTTTTGTGCATGCGGGTACTTATTCTGCTCATCTCACATAGTCTATTAATACATTATAGGGCACGTCAAATGTTATTATTAATGACATTATTATAATATTTGACATTTTTATATAATAAGATATAATTCACCAAAGCAGGAGTTTACTATGCAAACCGATTTCCATGATAATCCCCAAGAGCTATATGTTGGCAACATGCGCCCAAAATCTGGCAAGACGGCACGCGTATGGGAGCTTGCGGACGAATTGACCAAAAATATAGGCCATCTTGTGGGGCGCAAAGAGGTCATGCAGGCCTATGCGGCAGAGGGTGGCAATCCCAATACTGCATCGACGCAATATTCAAAGTGGAAAGCCGCTTCAAGGAAAAACAACACCGCACAAAATAGCCAGCAAAAACCGGGCACTGTTTCAGCAGTGCGGTTAACTGTTGGTCGTGATGGGCGTTTACTTATACCCGCAGAGCTTAGGCGTGCTATGATGCTAGACGAAACGGGTAGTGTGACGGCGCGGGTGGTGGATGGTGAACTACGCGTGTTAACGCCCTTATGTGCAGTAGGATTGCTACAAAACCTCATCAAAAATTCAGATAAGGGGTCAGGCTCTGTCGTTGATGAATTGATAAGGGAGCGGCGGCTCGCGGCAAAGCGCGAAGAGCAGGCATGAGTATTATACTGGATAGTTCAGCAGTATTGGCGCTTTTATGGAAAGAACCCGGGGCAAAAATCGTTGCAAAATCTATTGGTCGGTCGTCCATAAGTGCCGTAAATGCGTCAGAGGTCATTGCCAAAATGGTTGATCGCGGCATTGATGGTGCAACAGCCGAGCGCGTTTTACTTACATTGGGTATGAATATCATTAGTTTTGATGCGCCAACATCCATACTGGCTGGACAAATAAGACACACAACCAAATCGCTCGGTTTATCCTTGGGGGACAGGTCTTGTATTGCACTTGGCATAATCAAGAAGAGAAAAGTACTCACTGCTGACCGAGCATGGGCGAAAATAGATATGGGTATCCAGATAGAATTAATACGTTAGAACAACGACTTACCTAAAACCTTGCCTTAAAGCCTACATTGACCGCGTGGGCGGTTACGTCGTCGTTTGAGACGAGTTGCGGGGCTACGAAGGGGATGAAGCCTTTATTGTAGACATATTCCACACCGAAATCGAGATAATCACTAACAGGGTACTGAACACTGAGCGCATGTTGTTGGTTTTTTTCCCATGTCGTGGGCTGACCTCCAATGCCGACACCGATGAAATTATCGCCAATATTGCCCCAACTACCTACGGCTGCGACTTGTAGGCGGCGGCCATTTGGCAATAAGGGCTTATAGCGAACCTGCGCGGTAAGCACGCTTAGTTTTTGGTCAAAACTAATATTGTTAATATCGTCCGGTGCGCCGAGCGGGTCGATAATATAGGCGGGGTCAACAAAACCGTTGGCGTCTTGCGGGATGGCGGCACCCCACGGTTTGAGAGAAGTGGTGTATTCCACCATCATATCCCAAGACGGGCTGTTAAATTCGGCGAAAGCATCAACTGCGCCATTACGGTAGGAAATAAAGTTCGCAGGCGGCGGCAATGAACCGATAAGGCCAAATGTATGCGCCGTGAAATTATTGCGGTAGATAGTATCGTGCAAATAGCTAGTGCCGACGGTGAAGGCACTACCGTTCCCGAAGCGGAATTCTTTCTCTATGCTGGCCGCGAAATTGGCAATTTTATTTTCGTTTTCCGCGCCGGCATAAGCGGTGCGTAATTGCCGTCCGCCGCTAAAAGCGGTAGCGGATAATTTCAAGCCGGAATACATATTGTAATAGCCAAGCTCTAAAACTGGCTGGTCACTTGCGGCCCAAAAATAGTGCTGGGCTTCGGTTTGGGTGAAGGCATTATAGCCATCAAAATTACCAAAATCTATCGTCTTGCGCCCGAACGCAGCGTAAAACGGTGTCTTCTCTAAATTACCAAAGACAACAAAGGCCTTGCGTAGCTGAAATTCTGCCTGACCAAAAAACTCGGTCTCTGAATATTCAGGCTGGAGATAAAAGCTCGTCCAGTCGCCAAAACTACCTGTGAATGCGAGGGCGGCATTGTTAATCGCGAAAACCCCGGACGAAGTTTCCGTGCCGCCAGTGAAATCAGGGAAGCGAGACAAGATAGGAAATGCGCCCGCTTGGGATGTGGTTTGCCACATAAGCCCGGCTTTCATTGCACCACCTATAGTCAATGAGTTTGGTGCTAATGTTCCGTTGGCGCGGTTCGCCAGCAAGGTTAGTGTTTTGCCTGTGGTATTTTCTTGCCAATCCAGCATGCGCCTGGTGTGCTTGACATTTGTGGTCACGGAGGTTCCACCAACATTAAAGCCCGGGTTAAAGACTTGACTAGCGCCGCGCAGGCCAAGTCCGCCTGTATAATTACCAACCGGAATTTGCGAATTTGCTTCAATATAAGAACCCGTATAAATTGCTTGCTGGGCTTGATAAGCGCCTGAAACTTCCTGGCGGGCATAATTTTGTTGTTGAGAATAGCCCTGATAAATATTTTGGGCTTGTGGAGCGACATAGGCGCCGCCAGCATATTGCATATCATATGTTTGCGGGGCTTGTTGGACGCCGCGCAAGCCCAGACCGTTATACGCTAAAATCGGTGTCGATATTGCGATGGCAGCAATACCAGCCATTAACAGAGCTTTTGTCGTTTTGGATGCCATGAAGCTTCCCCCGTATTTAGTTTTCAGTTCACGCACGCGTGGTTCACGGGTAAAATTAGGGAAATTAGGTTTAAATCTCATTAAAACGGGGCAGGGTGTGACAATTTGTCAAATATATCTGGTTGATCCGATTATTTTTGCGCGACTTGTTTAACATCCGTATCCAGTTCGTGCTCCCGCACTTTGCGGTACAGGGTCGAGCGACCAATACCGAGACGCCTTGCCACTTCGGACATGTGCCCGGAATAGTTTTCAATGGCGAACTGGATCAGATCACGTTCAATATCTTCGAGAGACCGTAGGTGCCCACTGCGGTCAAGGAATTTGAGTTTATTGCTCTCCTCCTCGCCCAAATTAGTGGCCTTGCCTGGCACTTCTTTTTGCAAACCAGCCACTTCTTGAACCGGAATTGCCGGAGCCATACCAGATATTTGCGGAAAATCTTGCGGCTGCAAAGTATGTCCGTCCGACAGAATAACCGCACGGAACACGGTGTTTTCCAATTGCCGTACATTGCCGGGCCAATCAAAGTTTTTCAGCATATCAAGTGCCGCTGCATCGACCCCGCGCACACTACGGCGTTCTTGGGCATTAACCCGCTTGATAAAGTGTTCAAGCAAAGCCGAAATATCCTCGCGGCGATCCCGCAGAGCCGGAATTTCAATCGGAAAGACATTGAGACGGTAATACAAATCTTCGCGGAATTCCCCCGCTTTCACAGCTTCTGCTAGGTCGCGGTTGGTAGCTGAGATAATCCGCACATCAACTTTGATCGGGCGCTTTGAACCAATAGGGTCAACCTCGCCTTCTTGGAGAACCCGTAGCAATTTAACTTGCATAGCGAGGGGTAATTCACCAACCTCATCGAGGAATAACGTACCCGTATTGGCCTCTTGGAATTTCCCAAGATGCTTGGTATTCGCACCCGTAAAGCTACCCTTTTCGTGGCCAAACAAAATACTCTCGACCAAATTTTCTGGAATAGCGCCGCAGTTGACCGTAATGAACGGGCGACCAATACGCTCGGATGTACCTTGAATGGCGCGGGCGACAACTTCTTTACCAACACCGCTTTCGCCCGTAATCAGGATCGGAATATTAGCCTTGGCACCGCGCTCGCCCATGGCAACGACGCTGCGCATAGATGATGCATTGCCGATAAGGTCGTCAAAGGTCAGCTCGCCTGCACTACTTTTCTTAAGCCGCGTTACTTCGCCAACTAGGGTCTTCAATTCTAGCGCATTGCGCAAGGAAACCACAATACGTTCGCGGCTGGCTGGTTTGACCAAAAAATCTCGTGCCCCCGCCTGCATAGCGGCAACAACGGCGTCGATACTGCCTTTGCCCGTTAGCACAATCACGGGTAATTCTGGGCGCTTTGCCGATAATTCTTTGAGGGTGTCCATACCGTCGCGGCCCGGCATCACCAAGTCGAGCAACATCAAATCAATTTTTTTACCATCTGGTGACAAAGCAATATCAAGCGCCCCATCGCCGTCGGAAGCTTGTAATGTAGAAAAGCCGCTTTTCTCGATCACCGCCTGCAATATGCGCCGCTGAGTCGGATCATCATCAACGATAAGTACCGTTTTGCCCATTTTATTCACCTGTTTTACTGCCCAAAAGCATACCAAGATAAGCGCTAGCGAGCATGAGGTCGGGTTTTCCCAACTCATTTCGACGTCCAATATGCCACAGAGGCGTAAAAATGCTCTTAAGGTCGTTCAAATATCTTGTTTATTTTTAGAAATTCATTTGAACGGAGGAATATTTTATTTGAATTGCCCATATAATCGAAATCCGGCACTTGTATGTGCAATGATTACCGTGTTATTTGAACTTCAAATTAAACACATAGACTAGATTAGGAGCATTTCATGTCAGATTACGTTCACGGCAATATGTCCATCGTCGGCCAAGACAAAACCTTCAAAGGTTTTGTTCGGTTGTCAGCATTTTTCACAGCATTTTTCATTGTTGTTTTGCTGATGCCGATTTTGGTGTTCGGCGCTAAATTGGGCTGGCCACTTGCATTGGTCATTTCATTTATTGTTGGCGTTGTTATTGCCCCGGCTTTCAAACTCGGCGGCGGTTGGTATGCCACCTTGTTTGGATTGGCCATTTTGGCAGGCGTGATTGGCATATTCTTCTCGGCTATAACCTAAATCTCCGTACTTTTTAAAAGGACAACATCTTGAAAATTGCAGTCATTAAAGAAACGGGTGCAGACGAAGCCCGGGTCGCGGCTACACCAGACGCGGTCAAGTTTTATGTCGCCGCAGGTCATACCGTAAACGTCACCAAAGGCGCGGGCAAGAAAGCCAATTTCAGTGATGTAGACTATAAAGACGCAGGGGCGTCTATTAGTGCCACGAACGATGCCTGTGTAAAATCCGCAGATTTCATCATGTCCATTAACGGCGGCACTAAAGCCCTTGTGGCTAAAATGAAAAAGGGCGCAGGCATTTTTGGCCTGATGAACCCGACCGACCATCCTGATTACGCCAAGGCTTGCGCTAAGGCCGGCGTCACGGCATTTGCAGGCGAATATATTCCGCGCATTTCCCGCGCCCAAAGCATGGATATTCTTTCGTCCCAATCCAATCTCTCCGGCTATAGAAGTGTTGTCGAAGCCGCTGCCATTTATGGCCGTGCCTTCCCGATGATGATGACGGCGGCGGGCACCATTGCTCCGGCCAAAACTTTTATTATGGGTGTCGGGGTTGCAGGCTTGCAAGCTATTGCCACGGCGAGACGCCTCGGTGCCGTGACCACGGCCACAGATGTGCGCCCCGCCACAAAAGAACAAGTTGCGTCCCTCGGTGCTAAATTTATCGCGGTTGAAAATGAAGAATTTAAAGAGGCCGAAACGGCAGGTGGCTATGCCAAGCAGATGTCTGCGGAATACCAAAAACTGCAAACGGAACTCACCGCCAAACATATTGCCAAGCAAGATATTGTTATCACCACGGCGCTGATACCTGGGCGACCTGCACCACGCCTCATCACCAAAGCTATGATCAAGACCATGAAGCCAGGTTCGGTTCTGGTTGATTTGGCCATAGAACGCGGCGGCAATGTTGAGGGTGCCAAGCCCGGCGAAATTGTCACTACGGCAAACGGCGTCAAAATAGTCGGCCTCTTAAATTGGCCGTCCCGTATGGCGGCAGATAGCTCGTCATTATTCGCCCGCAATATCCGCAACTTCTTACCGCTGGTAACGAGCGAAGACGGCGCATATATACCAGACTGGGACGACGAGATCATTCAGGGCTGCGCTCTTACGAGAGACGGCGAAGTTGTGCATGAACGGCTAGTTTAACCGATATGAATTGAGGATAATAACATGGAAATGATAATTATGGCAGGCGGTGCAGCAATTTCCCCCGTTGTCTTTCAACTGGCGATATTTGTACTGGCGATTTTTGTTGGCTATTTTGTGGTGTGGGCAGTGACCCCAGCCCTGCACACCCCGCTCATGGCCGTGACCAATGCAATCTCCTCGGTGATTATCGTGGGGGCGCTTGTTGCCGTATCCACAGCCGCAGCAGATGGCATCAACCTAGCCAGCGGGCTAGGATTCGTCGCCACCCTCTTGTGCGCCGTAAATATTTTTGGCGGCTTCCTAGTCACCCAACGCATGCTCGCCATGTATAAGAAGAAGGGGTAAGACGTGAGCTTTTCAATGACACCCAACCTCGCCGCCGTCCTGTATATGGTCTCTGGCGTCTTGTTTATTTTGTCCCTGCACGGGCTGTCTTCGCCTGCGTCGTCGCGGCGCGGTAATGTGTTTGGCATGATTGGCATTGCTATTGCCATCATCACCACCATGCTTTTCTACGGTATTAGCGGAACAGGTCTCATTTTGATGCTGATTGCCTTGGTGATTGGCGGCGGTCTTGGAGCGCTTATTGCCAAGAAAATCCCCATGACCGATATGCCGCAACTCATCGCTGGCTTTCACTCATTGGTCGGTATGGCCGCCGTATGTGTGGCTGTTGCGGCGTTCTTTGCGCCCCACAATTTTGGCATTGGCGAGGTCGGTGAAATTCACGGTATAAGCCTTTTGGAATTATCTTTGGGTGCGGCGATTGGTGCCATTACGTTTTCCGGCTCTGTCATCGCCTTTCTTAAATTGAACGGCAATATGTCCGGCGCACCAATAACCTTTAAGGGCCAGCATTTATTAAACCTGTTGCTTGGCCTCGGCATTGCCGTCCTCGTCGGTATGTTAATGCGCTCTGGTGGCGCCGACCAAAATGTCTTCTTGGTTATTGTTGCTATCGCTTTCTTGCTCGGTTTCTTGTTGATTATCCCCATTGGCGGTGCGGATATGCCTGTGGTTATTTCCATGCTCAATTCCTATTCGGGCTGGGCGGCGGCGGCGCTCGGCTTTACCCTTGGCAATGTGGCGCTTATCGTTACGGGTGCTTTGGTCGGCTCCTCAGGTGCTATTCTGTCCTATATTATGTGCAAAGCCATGAACCGTAGTTTCATCAGCGTTATTCTCGGCGGCTTTGGCGCCGAACCTACGTCCAGCGGCGGCGAAAAAGCACAGCGCCCGGTCAAACAAGGTTCTGCTGAAGACGCGGCCTTTATCATGAAGAATGCGTCCAAAGTTATCATTGTTCCCGGTTACGGGCTGGCCGTTGCCCAAGCGCAACACGCCACCCGTGAAATGGCCGACAAGCTTAAAGAAGAAGGTGTCGAAGTTGTCTATGCAATCCACCCGGTTGCGGGTCGTATGCCCGGCCATATGAATGTTTTGCTCGCCGAAGCCAATGTGCCATATGATGAGGTGTTCGAGCTTGAAGACATCAATTCCGAATTTGCCAATGCCGAAGTTGCTTTCGTTATCGGCGCCAATGATGTCACCAATCCTGCGGCCAAAACCGATTCGGAAAGCCCCATATACGGCATGCCGATTTTGGATGTGGACAAGGCCACAACTGTGCTATTCGTCAAGCGCTCATTGTCCGCTGGCTATGCCGGTATCGACAACGATTTGTTTTACGCAGACGGCACCATGATGCTGCTCGCCGACGCCAAGAAAATGGTTGAGGATATTATTAAGGCACTTTAAAATTAGTCAAACTTGGAAATGAAATAATCTTTCTAAGAACCCGCAACAAGTATTGAGACATAGTGAAAACATTCTCCCCAATTCGTCTTTTCTGGCTTTGCCTAGGCTTTATTTGCTTGGGCTTAGGGACGGTGGGGGTGTTCTTGCCATTGCTCCCCACAACCTCATTTATGTTGGTTGCTGCTTTCGCATTTGCGCGCTCTTCACCTCGCTTGCATAACTGGTTGGTGACTCATAAAGTTTTTGGCCCATTGATTGTAAACTGGCAGACACACAGAGCCATTGCGCCGCGCGCAAAGTTTTTGAGCGTTTTAACTATGGTAATTGTCGTCGCTATATCAGTTATTATTAATGTGCCAACCTTTGTTTTGGTCGCACAAATTATCATTTTGTCTTGTGTTGCCGCTTTTTTACTCACACGCCCAACACCCCCCAAAGCACATTTTCCCGCTGATAGCCCGAAAAATGCTTGAATTAGCGAACATCACAGGAGGGTGTCAACGCACTCCAGACGTAAAACTCGTCGACCGGGCTTGAGAATAAATCCATAATATCAATCTGGTTACTCTGCTGCTAATGACGCCGGAATAATTAGGTGATCTTTAATCTGCAATATGGCGGTCTTCATGTTGTTGGCAAGTTTTGCCATACCAATATGGGGTTCCAGTGTATCCGGGTTTAAGTATAAGTCCTTGTTGATTTCAATTTGCACGGCTTGGATATTGTCGTCCGGCCTGCCATAATGCGCAGTGATGTACCCGCCCGCATAAGGGTGATTAAGCATTACATCATATCCCAAAGACGTGAAAACGGCCTGTATGAATTCTATCGTGCCCGTGCGGCAACTGTCCCCGTGGCAATTGCCCAGCACGATGTCTGCGCGCGGTACGCCCTCAGTGCTGTGTCCGGGCATGGAGTGGCAATCGAGTAGCAGGGTATGGCCAAATTGCTCTTTAGCGCTTTGTAACAAACCCCGAAGTGCATCATGATAAGGAAAATATAGCGCGTCCAGTCGGCCTTGCACCAATCTTCCGGTGATTTCGTGGGGGTAAATATCTGTGGCGGGGCCTATGCGCAACGGCACGACGCCAAGCCCGGCACGGGCGCGCGGCGATATTGGCCTGATGCTGGTTGAGGGGGCATTGTCATAACTTGCCAATGCTTCCGGCGGCCATTCATCTGGCCCCCGGTTAAGGTCCAAATATATTCGCGGGAAATTAGCGGCGATCATAGGAATGCCGTAGTCGGTGAGCGGCTCGATAAGGCGGTCAATATAACAATCCTCGCTGTTGCGAAGTTGGTGCAGAGAAAGCCCGGACTGGGCTAGAAAACTTGGCGGGTAATCGCGGCCAGAATGGGGAGAACTAAGCACTAGGGGGGTCGCCAAGGTTTCCGGGCTTGTAAGAATGTGCGCCGGGGCAAAACTGTCAAAAGCAATTTTGTCCAGACGCACCTGTAGCCTTTGCCGTGTTTTGGTGTTGGCGACCTGCCACGTATTCTTGCGATATGGATTATTGTGGTTTTTTGCCCACATGCAACACTTCCTTAAGGGCGATGGGTTATGGATACCCCACTTGGCGGGAATCCTGCACATCAATAAAATAGCTCACGTCTGTGTTTCATTATAGGCCAGAGCGCAAACAAAAACAAGAAACGCGTAAGGGTGATATGGCGACGATTTTATATGCAGAAGACGATGATGCAATGCGCAAGTTTTTCGAGAAAGCGCTCGAAAAGGCTGGCCATCATGTAATAGCTTGCTCCGACGGTGAACGGGCTCTCAGGGCGTTGAAATTCGCCGACGGCGCATTTGATATGCTGCTCACCGACATAATGATGCCGGGCCTGGACGGTATTGAACTGGCCAAGCAGGCCGAAGTGCTTTCACCGGGTATAAAGATCATGTTTATCACAGGATTTGCTGCGGTCGCCAAAAATGACGCCAGTACATCGCCAGATGCCCGCGTTTTGTCCAAACCCATCCATCTGCGCCAATTGGTCGGAGAAATAGAAAAACTCATTGCCGCCTAGAAAACCGGGGCCGCTTAGAAAAATTTGGGAGCCACCTAGATTTATCTATTGCACTTGGTATATTATCTAGCGTATATGCGCCGTTCAAACGGCAATGATCGGGGACGATTAGCTCAGCGGTAGAGCACTACATTGACATTGTAGGGGTCACTGGTTCAATCCCAGTATCGTCCACCATTTCTTATCAAAAATTTGTACCGTATTTGGCCGTATTGATCTTGGTCGCGCTCACGAGGATTAGATGCCTCTGCCGCCGGCTAATGTCCCTACGGCTTCGCGGATGTTTGAGAAGCCGTCGGCTTTTAGGCGGGCGGCCAGGTCATCGCAGATTTCTGCGGCTAGGCTAGGGCCTGCATAGACCAGGGCTGAATACAGTTGCACGGCGGAGGCACCGGCGCGAATTTTGGTGTAGGCGTCGCCGCCGTTTGCAATGCCGCCGACACCGATAAGCGGAATTTTGCCAGCGCTGGCCGTGTAAAATTTTGTTAAAATACGGGTCGATATGGTCATGAGCGGTGCGCCAGACAGCCCCCCTGTTTCGCCCTTGTGGGCGGACTTTAAATAATCGGGCCGCTCTATGGTGGTGTTGGACACAATGATGCCGCTCATGCCATATGTGCGGGCTTGTTCGGTGATGCGTTCTATTTGCGCGAAATTCAGATCCGGCGCGACCTTGAGGAATATGGGAAGAGACGGGGCGTCTCCCGTCAAATTTTGCCTGGCCTCCGAGATGCGCCCCAATAAATCTTCCAGCGCGTCCCCGCCTTGTAAATCCCTGAGGCCCGGCGTGTTGGGCGAGGATACATTGATGGTGAAATAATCGGCCATGCCCCACAAAGCTGCAAGCCCGGTGATATAATCTGCGGCGCGGTCTGTAGCTTCTTTGTTGGCACCAAGATTTGCGCCAACAATGCCGGACTTGCCTTTCCTGGATAGGTTTCGCCGGGTGCGCAATTGTTTGGCGAAATTATCCAAGCCTTTATTGTTAAATCCCATGCGGTTGATGACGGCGCAGTCTTCGGTCAGGCGAAACAAGCGCGGTTTGGGATTACCGTCTTGGGGCAGGGGCGTGACACTGCCGCATTCCACAAACCCAAAGCCCGCAGCCAACATAGCGTCCGGCACTTCGGCGTCCTTATCAAAGCCAGCCGCAAGGCCAATAGGGTTGGGGAGGGACAGTCCGGCAATTTTGGTCTTTAGACTTTCATGGTTGCACGTATGTTTTGGGCCAAGCCCAAGGCTCAGTGCCTTGAGCGCCGCCCGGTGCGCTGTCTCCGGCGGTAATGTCTTGACCAATGCCGTGCCCAGCTTGTGTAAAATACCCATGCCATTTACCTTATGCGAGTGTGCGTGCGAATCTGGTTTGGAACCAACCTGTATTTGACCCGCCAAGTGGACGCTAGGCAAGGAAATTATGGTCCAGACACCCACGGCACAATCGTGGTTAAACAGAATGACTAAATTAATTTAGTCATTCTGTAAAAACAAGTGGAGTAGGGCGCAGAGCAATATTGGTGAAGCAGGGCAAAAGTGAGATTATGCGCCACTTGAATGAAATATATATATGCAAAAAAGATCCCGGCTTGCGCCGGGATGAAGTTGAGGGGATGTGTGGATGCTGCCTTTATGCACGGCAATATTATTCAGTAATATTTTGATAAGACACAATGCACACGCCTTTTTTGGCTTTTTCGCAAGCTGCATTGCTCTCATATGTGGTAACAGATTTCAGGGTTTTGCCGTCTTTAGAAAAATCTAGGTCAAAATAATAGGCTGTACCCGTGGGCACTGGCTCGTGGCCGAACTCTTCGAAATTAATGTCAGAATAGGCGCAATAGTGCCAAGAGTAGACGATTTTTGCGGCGGGAAATACAGCTCTAGCAGCCTCGACTCGTTCCTCGCAGTTTTCCGCGCCACTAACCGTTAAGAAGGAAGCGTCGATCATGCCTTTCTGGTCTTCACCCGATGCTTCGGTCGCCAGCACCATAAGATTTGGCGGCGGTGGTGGCGTTGGTTCGGAACAGGCAGTGAGGGTTACGGCTAACCATATTGTGGTTGTAATCAGTTTGGTTTTCATTTTTATCTCCAATGTTTGGCGTTATATAGATTGTTGGGTACAAATATGGGTGGGCTAGGCGGCTTTATGACCACAATATGGACAAGCCCCCAAGCGACAATTGGAATACGGGTCGATTTACCGCACCATGATTGCCAACAAGTGGTATAGTTTCGTAAGTCAAATTTACGAAAAAAATGGAGGGTAAATTATGTTTATAAATTTTTGGTATCCAGCCTGTTTCAGTACGGAGCTTACAGACAAACCACTCAAGCAAAAAATGCTCGGGCTAAATTTTGCACTATTTAGGGACGCTGATGGCAAAGCTAAATGCTTGTCCAATACGTGTATTCACCGAGGAGGTTCGCTAGCTTGCCAAGGCGAACAAATTAAAAGCCAGGTCGTAGACGGCAACATCCAGTGCCCTTATCATGGTTGGGAATTTAACGGGGATGGTGATTGCGTGAAAATCCCGTCCCAAGAATCGGACATGCCAATCCCGAAAAAGGCGCGCATTGATGCTTACCCAACTCAGGAAAAATACGGCATAGTGTTTGTGTTTCTTGGTGATCTGCCCGCAGATGAGCGCCCGCCAATTATGGAAGCACCGGAATACGGCATGGAGGGTTGGGGCGTGATTTTGCAGTCCTATATGCTCAAGACGGGTTACCGCCGCTCAATCGAGAATGCTATCGACCCTGCCCATAATGAATTCGTCCACCCGACCCACGGTTATTCTGGTAAAGACCCGGATTATTTTGTCCCCAAGCTGAACCTAATCGAGGAAGAATGGGGCGTTGGCTTCATGACTGAATATGCGTCTTCCGGTTCACCGACAAAAGAATACGGTGAAATGAAGGACGGTAAAAAAACATTGGCAGGATCTGGTACCCACGGTGCTTCGCATTTTTGGACGAAAATCCAGCCTGCAGGCAAGTTCAAAATGCACCAATATACTTATGATCTTCCCGTCGACGAATTTACCACCCGCGTATTTTTAGTCTCGACCCGAAATGCTGGCCTGTCCGAAGATATGCAAAAAATTATGATGGACAGAAACCTGATTGTTGCCCAACAAGACATTGATATATTGGACGAAGTAGAACCCGTGCGCACCCCGCCGACCATGAAAAAAGAATTTATGGTGCGCTCGGATAGCTGTATTGTCCGTTACCGTCATCATATCAAGGAATATCAAAAACGCGGCTGGCGGATTGACTTGCAAGAGTTCCACAAGGAAATGGATAAGGGCGACCGTGTTTTTGCCATACCAAGCCCGCGCCGCCGCGAGGAAGATGGTTGGATACTCGATGCTGTCCCCCTGATGCCTGCGAAGTAAATGACCACCTATATGGTCATTGAAGCCGAAATTTCAGATGCCAGACAGTTTAAAGACTATGCCCTTGCTGCAGCCGATTTGGTTGCAGAATTTGGTGGTGAATATATTGTCCGCGCCACACCGCCCATGTCGCTCGAAGCCGCATGGCCGGACGCGGTAAAATTGGTCATTTCCAAATGGGCCAGCCAGCGCCAAGCTTTGGTCTTTTGGAATTCGTCTGAATATGCCAAGATAAAGCAATTAAGACTTGGCACGGCAAAGGTGCGCGTGACTTTATTTGAGGGCGTTGATGAAAAATGAAGCAAAAATTCCGGTTGCCAACCCGCGCACGGGTAAGGTGGATTTTCATATAACGCCTGCAAGTCTGGACGATGTAAAAACTGAATGCCAGGCTCTGCGCGCGCGCCAAAGCGAATGGAGCCAACTAACATCAGAACACCGCGCAAATATACTGTTAAAACTTTCCGCTACCATAGCAAAGCACAAAGATGAGCTGATAGCCGCTCTGGCGGCTGATACCGGGCGTTACGGCCTGTCGATTTTGGAGACCGATGGGGTTGCGGCCAGCATTAAGCGCTGGATCAAAACTGTCGAAGCCATGATCGTGCCGTATGAGGGGCGCTCTTCTTCTCTGCCCTTTATCACCTATGCCGTAGAAAACCGACCTTACCCATTGGTCGGTGTCATCAGCCCGTGGAACTTCCCTTTGACCTTGGCACTGATCGACGCAGTTCCGGCCTTGCTGGCCGGATGTGCCGTGATCATTAAACCCAGCGAAGTCACGCCGCGTTTTGCGGAACCTTTGCGCCAGATAATATCAGAAATACCGCAATTGGACGCCGTGCTCACGGTCGTTGACGGTGCCGGAGAAACAGGCTCCGCGCTCGTCGATAATGTCGATGTAGTGTGCTTTACGGGCAGTGTGGCCACCGGGCGCAAGGTTGGTGAACAGGCGGCGCGAAATTTCGTGCCGGCTTTCCTGGAACTTGGTGGTAAGGACCCGGCGATTGTGCTGGAGAGCGCCGACATTGACCGCGCCAGCACCGCCATATTACGCGGCTCCATCATCAATACTGGTCAAGGTTGCCAGTCAATTGAGCGGGTTTATGTGCATGAGAACCAGTTTGATGATTTCCTGGATTTGCTGGTTACCAAAGCCAAAGCTGTCACCCTGAACACACCGGACATCCATTCAGGCCATCTGGGGCCGTTAATATTCGCCCGCCAAGCCGAGATTATCCAAAGCCAAATCGACGATGCAGTGGCCAAAGGTGCGGTAGTGCATACGGGCGGTAAGATAGTAAACGCAGGCGGGCTGTGGTATCCGCCGACTGTGCTGTCCAATGTCAGTCACAATATGACGGTGATGACGGAAGAAACTTTCGGCCCCGTCCTACCCGTCATGCCGTTTAAGGATAATGACCAAGCCGTCACCTTGGCCAATGATAGTGTATTTGGCCTCAGCGCCAGTGTGTTCGCGGCGGATGCAGACGCCGCCATTGCAGTCGGGCGCCGCATCGAAGCTGGCGGTATTAGTATCAATGATGCCGCCCTCACCGCCCTAATGTACGAAGCCGAGAAAAACTCGTTTAAACTCTCCGGCCTCGGCGCATCTCGCATGGGCGCGCCCGGCCTGTTGCGGTTCTTCCGCAAGCAATCCTTTATGACCAACACAGCCGACATATTCACGATCCAACAATTTGACGAGACCATTAGCAAACCCGAATAAAGAGCAAACCAGAACAATAGGAGCCAAGCATGAGCAAGATGAAAATGTATACCATCGCCAGATGTTTCGACAAACCGGAGAAATCAGCCGCCAAAAGGCGCAAAACATTCCTGCACGACCATCTCACACATATTGAGGACACTATTGACGAAATATTTGCCGCTGGCCCGCTCTATACCTATGACCATAAAACTATTATCGGCTCGCTCTTTATCTATAAAACCGACGATGTCCCCACGGCCAAAGCCATGCTCAAAGCCGACCCCTATTACCGCGCCGACATCTGGGGCGAAATTCGTTTCACCCCATATTATGTTGCCGCTGGGGAGAGCGTAGGGGGACTTGCTTATAAAACCTGATGTTTGGTGAGGGCATGATACAGTCGTAACTTTTGATAAGAAAGCACATAAACCTCCAAATTTTCAAAGCCCATAAATACATTTATGACGAAGGAATAAGCAAAATGAGCGGATCAGCGGTAGCGCACCAAGAGAGCATTCCCAGCGGTCATATTCGCCATTGACGGGGGGTATAGGCGGGGGGCTTAGGCAAAAGGCTTTGCGCAAAAAGCTTTGCAATAGCGCGGAATTGTTTTATTGTGTTGATTATGCGCATTGTAGATGTACCCATTGATAAAATTTATATCCCTGCCGCCAAGCGCAAAGGCTTGGACGAAGACAAAGTGTTGATGTTGGCCGAGGACATTTTGGAGAACGGTCTAACCACGCCAATTTATGTGCGCCTCGGCAAAAATCGCTATGTCCTCGTCGAAGGATTACACCGGATCGAGGCTCTAAAAATGCTCGGCGAGAGCCATATAGAAGGCAATATCGTGCAGGCGCGCAAAGGATAATAATTGGAACAGGGGTGATGATTGCAAATTTACTCTGGTGAGAAATCGCCGAGCGTTAGAAGTGACACCCGTATTCCGAAACCGTCCGACCGTCTCACCAAGCCCAAATCGTTTTCTTGTTTGGTGTAGATAAATTCAATCCGTGTACAATTATCATCATAGACCAAAGACAGGTTTTGCCGTCTGGTTATTTCTTTATCCAGATCGCGGAACATGGTGTATTTAGTGCTCCAATTATCGATAAGTTTAACCGAGAGCGACCCCGAGATTTCCTCGGATGGAATGTCGGTCGGGAGCGACAAGGCGGTTTGGCTGTCTAAGCGGTAATAGCGCCCACTGGCGCCAATACGGTTGCCTCGGTATCTGAAACTGGTGTCCAAGCGCCTGAATGCATCATTGGCGGTGTTATACCTTATACGAGTTGATGTGGTGAAACGCTTGCCGAGATTCACCTCTAATTGGCCAACAACGTCTGAACGATTGCCGCTGAGGCCGGATATATTACTGAAAGCAGCGATGCCATTATCGCCGTGATAGCTCTGGCCTAGGAATAAATGTGCGCGGCTAAAATCACCCCAGTCCGCGATGAGAGACGCACCGTAATCAGCCCGAAACCCCTTTTGCCAAAGATCAAAACCGGTTGCCTTGTTAGGGTTCCATATGAGTGCTTGATCAAGGTCAACATCAAGGCTGTCTTGGAACAAAGACACCGTATTATTGTTAGTGTCGGTGAGGAGGAAATTGTTTAATTTGCCGTCGCCGAAGCTTTGGGTTATCTGAACGCGCGGTTCTATGATCCAGTTTATATCACCTTTGGCTGCGCCCGCATTTAAGAACGGCCAACGAATATCAACACCAACTTGGCCGAGAGCGCGGTTGAAATTAAAGGCTTCTTGCTGAATAAGCGTTAAATCTTCGTCTTCCGCTTCCAGATTGAAATAATCAAACCGCCCCATGGCAAAGGGTTTGACTTCTATCCCTGCGGGAGCAATCCAAGTTTTTTGCCAATCTAGCCCGGCAGTGGCTCGGGTATAATCAGTGCCGAGCGCACGGGTTAGAACGGTGAGATCGCCAGAGAGCTTTAAGCGGCCGCCAATTACAGGGTCTTTAAAATATTTACTAAGCTCAATTTTCGGCGCAATGACAGGAAGAATGCTGTCATTTTCACGACTGACCAGTAATTCATTAGGATTGTCATCAGCTGGATTTGTATCAAATTGGTTGCGGCGTATCCGAGTGCGTAGGCTGACATTTCCAAAAGCGCTGGTCGAAAACCGAAAGCTGTCGGATTGTCCGGTCACAAACAATTGTTGCATTAAACGTCTGCTATCCGCCTTATAGAGTCCAAAGTCAGGACGTTGCTCGTCAAAATCATAACGGTCGAGATAGTTGTCATCCGTGGCGTAGCCAGCCTCAAACCCCCATTTCCATTGCTCACTGATATTAAAAAGGCCATTGGAAAAGAAGTGCGACCGCCATCTTTTACCTTTAAGGCTTTCTTCCGGGTTACGGAAAAAATCAAGATCGCTCAGTACGTCCCCTCTATTGTCAAAGAAAGAAGCGTTGGTAAAACTGCCCTCGAAATTAAATTCGCCCGAGAAAAACTGGCGGCGGTATTTGGCGGCAAGTACCGGGTTGACTTTCGCAAAGATACGCGGGGTCACGGTCAATTCAGAATAATCAGATAACGCAAAATAATAGGGCGCTCTGAAATTGAAACCTTTACTGGCGGACACGCCGACAAATGGTATCAACAATCCGCTCGCCCGGTCTACTGTTGGGTCGGGGTGGGCTAGATAGGGGCTATAAAAAACCGGTATGCCCTTGAACTCGAACACGGCGTCCCGGTAACGGATAGATCTGCTGTCTTTGTCTTGCGTGACCTTGCGGGCTTTGAGCCGCCATGTCGGCTTTTTGGTTTTTCCGTCGACCTTACAAGCTTCGCAAGCGGTGTAATAGGCGTTGTAAAGCTCAATACCGGTATCAGTTTTACGCGCTGCAAAGGCGGATGCCAATTGCCCACCTGTGGGAAAGCGTGCCAAGAAATTGGTCGCCGTACCTGCTTCAAGTTCGTCGGAAAGCTCCAGCTTATCTGCATATTGGGAGGAACCGTCTGCATTAATCAACACCACATTGCCAATGGCAAATACCTGGCCCGTCGTTACGTCATACCGAACTTGGTCGGCCAGAATGGTTTTGTCTTGATAGCGACCCTCAACGGAGCCGCGCGCATAGATTATTTTGTTCTTTTCGTCGTTTTCAAGCTCGTCTGCTTCGAGATAGATAACATCGGGGTCGCGAAACGGGCTGTCGGGGGCAAGTTGTAATTTGTCGGGCGAGGTAGTCAGGGCAATGCCTTGACTATATGCGGGTGCGGCAATTCCCAAGCCTGAAGCGGCCAAAAGGCCGAGTAGAAAATGTGAATTAAATTTGGACTTGAAAACCGACATAGTCTTCCACGATTTGGCGAATGAATTTTAACTTGCATAGCGCGACATTCGCTGCGCGTCTATGGCAATTCTCTGAAATTTGTCGGGTTTATCGTGAATTTTTGGAGAGTTTTATTGCGCACATTGCTTATATAGGGCAAACAATTTCTGGCGCGATATATTATATTGGCGCGGTACATAAATAAGAGGTTTTCATGAAACAAATAGGTCACTTCATAGGCGGCGAAAAAGTCGTAGGAACATCCGGGCGCACAGCCGATATTTTCAATCCGAATACGGGCGCAGTACAAGCGCAAGTGGCTTTGGCGAGTGCATCCGAAATGGATATGGCCATCGCTTCGGCGGTCAAAGCCCAAGCCGAATGGGCGCAGGTTAACCCCCAGCGCCGTTCGCGGGTTTTGTTTGCGTTCAAAGAAATAGTTGAGCAGCATATGGACGAATTGGCGGCTTTGTTGTCGTCGGAACACGGAAAAATTCATGCGGACAGCCGGGGTGATGTTATTCGCGGGCTTGATGTGATCGAATTTGCTTGCGGTATCCCGCAAAACCAAAAGGGCGACTATACTATGGGCGCGGGGCCGGGGATTGATGTTTATTCTATCCGCAAGCCGCTGGGCGTTGTCGCGGCTATCACCCCGTTTAACTTCCCCGCCATGATCCCTATGTGGATGTTCGGCATGGCGATTTCGACTGGCAATGCGGTCATATTGAAGCCGTCCGAGAAAGACCCGAGCGTGCCAATGCGGCTAGCGGAATTATTTGTTGAGGCTGGCGGGCCTATTGGTTTGCTCAATGTGGTCAACGGCGACAAAGAAGCCGTGGACGCTATTTTACAACACGACGACATCAAGGCCGTTAGCTTTGTCGGCTCGTCCGACATTGCCCATTATGTTTATTCTGAGGCCGCTAAAGCTGGTAAACGCGCCCAGTGTATGGGCGGGGCGAAAAATCACGGTATTATCCTGCCAGACGCCAATATGGAACAGGCGGTTCAGGATATTTTGGGCGCTGCCTTTGGCTCGGCGGGGGAACGCTGTATGGCGCTGCCGGTTGTTGTGCCCGTGGGTGAGGGGACTGCGGAGCGGTTCCTCTCGAAAATGCTCCCCGCTATTGAGGGTTTGCGCATCGGGATTTCTAGCGACCCCGACGCAGACTATGGCCCCGTAGTAACCGCTGCCCACAAAGCCAAAGTCACCAGCATGATTGATTTGGCTATTGAAGAGGGGGCGAAATTGCTGGTGGACGGGCGCGGGTTCGAACTCCAAGGTTATGAAGACGGCTATTTCTTAGGGCCAACCTTGCTGGATAATGTCACCACGGATATGACGACATACCAAGAAGAAATTTTCGGTCCTGTCCTGCAAATTGTCCGTGCCGATACGTTTGAGGAAGCCTTAAAACTCCCCAGTGAACACCAATACGGCAACGGCGTCGCCATCTACACCGCCAATGGTCGTGCCGCCCGCGAATTCGCAGACCGGGTCGAGGTTGGCATGGTCGGCATCAACGTCCCCATCCCCGTCCCCGTAAGCTATCACAGCTTCGGCGGCTGGAAACGCTCCGCCTTCGGCGACATAAACCAATACGGCATGGAAGGATTGCGGTTTTACACCAAAACAAAAACGGTAACCCAACGGTGGCTGGAAAGCGACGAATTGTCCGAAGATAGTGCATTTGTGATTCCAACTTTTTAGGTATGGCTAATAGCAAAGAAAACGCAGTTTTCTCACCTCTCCTTGGTGAGGGGTCGAGCGTAGCGAGGGTGAGGGGATATTCTTCATGATGATATATAAGCTAACATTTGCATTCGCCTTGATGTCCGGTATTATTTCCCCTCACCCGCAGCGGGTGAGAACCCGCGCGGCCTCTCCCCAAGGAGAGGAAATAAGGACACGTAATGGATTTTAGCCTCACAGAAGAACAAGTGATGATCCGCGACATGGCGCGGCAGTTTAGTGACGTCGAGCTTGCGCCATTTGCGGCTGAGTGGGACGAAGAGAAGTCTATGTCTCGCGGCGTTCTTGAAAAGGCGGCGGGGCTTGGATTTGCAGCTATTTATACCAAGGCGGAGCATGGTGGTTCCGAGATGGGGCGGCTGGATGCGGCTTTGATATTTGAGCAGCTATCGCGCGGGTGTGTGTCTACGGCGGCGTTTTTGTCCATACATAATATGGTGACATGGATGGTTGATACATTTGGGGATGACGGTCTGCGAGCGCGGTTCGTGCCTAAATTGGCGAGCATGGAAACCATTGGTTCTTATTGTTTGACTGAGCCGGGTAGCGGGTCGGACGCGGCTTCACTTAAAACAAAGGCTGTAAGAGACGGAAATCATTATGTTTTAAACGGCACCAAGGCGTTTATTTCGGGGGCAGGGTTTTCGGATATTTATCTGGTTATGGCTAAGACGGGCGATAAATCCATATCCGCGTTTTTGGTGGAAAACGGCACAGAGGGGCTAAGTTTCGGGGCACAGGAAAAGAAAATGGGCTGGAATGCGCAACCGACTGCGCAGGTTATTCTTGAAGATTGCCGTATCCCCGTGAGCAATAGAATTGGCAATGAAGGCGCGGGCTTTAAATTCGCTATGGCAGGGCTTGACGGCGGGCGGGTGAATATCGGCGCGTGTTCGCTCGGCGGAGCAGGGGCGGCACTAGACGCGGCTATTCAGTACACAGGCGAGCGGGAGCAATTCGGCAAGCCTATATCCGCCTTCCAAAACACCCAGTTTAAACTGGCCGACATGGCGACTGATCTGGACGCGGCGCGGCTGATGATTTACCGGGCTGGCGACAGCATAGACAAAAACGACCCGGATAAATCCAGCCACTGCGCCATGGCCAAACGCTTTGCCACAGACACTGGCTCGCGCATTGCCAATGATGCCCTGCAACTGCACGGCGGTTACGGCTATCTGGCGGACTACGGTATAGAACGCATTGTGCGGGACTTACGGGTGCATCAGATATTAGAGGGCACCAACGAAATAATGCGGGTGATTATAGCGCGGAGTTTGCTCAGGTGATTGTTTTTGCTAACATGAAAACTTGTTTTCATTACCTCTCCTTGGGGAGAGGTCGAGCGAAGCGAGGGTGAGGGGATATATTTTGATAATACATAAGTTAGCAATTGCATTCGCCTTGACGCCCGGCATTATTGCCCCTCACCCGCAGTTCGCAAGAGCGAACGCGACCTCTCCCCAAGGAGAGGAAGGTATTTCAAGGAATTTCCTATGACCAACCAAATCCAATTTGAAGTTTTCGGTAATCTGGGCGTTGTCACCCTTAACCGTCCCAAAGCCTTAAACGCACTGACCACGGAAATGTGTGCGGCTATGACCAAGGTGATGCTGGCCTGGGAGGACGACGATAGGATTGGTGCCGTGCTGGTTGAGGGTGCCGGAGAGCGCGCATTTTGTGCCGGCGGCGATATTATCATGCTGCATGATAGCGCCAAGGCGGGAGACGGGCGCGCCGAAGAATTTTGGCGCACGGAATATGCGCTAAACGAGCTGATTTACCGCTATAAGAAACCCTATATCGCCATGATTGACGGTATCGTCATGGGCGGCGGCGTAGGGCTGTCCGTACATGGGCGCTTGCGGGTGGCCGGGGACAATACTTTGTTCGCTATGCCGGAAACGGGTATTGGCTATTTCCCGGATGTAGGCGGTACATATTTTCTACCGCGCCTTGGCAAGGATATTGGAAATTGGCTTGGCCTGACGGGGGCGCGGTTGAAAACCGCCCAAACCTGCGCCTTTGGTATTGCTAATGTTTATATCCCCAGTGACAAACATGAAGCTTTTAAAACCGCACTTGGTAAAGCCGAATTAAACGGGCTGGACGGTCCGGTCATGGAGGTTCTGAAATCTTTTGTAAAACGGCCAGACATGCCAGCACCCTTACCACAAGCAATTGACGCATTCGATAAGGACACATTACCTGAAATATATGCCAGCCTGCGCAGCTATGCCAATGCCAAACCTAATAAAAGCAACGCCGAAAATATAGCCTGGGCAAGCAAGCAACTTTCATTCTTAGAGAGTAAATCCCCGCTCGCCGTCTACATTACCTTTGAAGCACTCAGACGCGGTGGAAAATTCAAATTCCGCGAAGCCATGCGCCAGGAACTGGATTTATCCTTGAATTTCACGAGTATACCCGACTTTGTCGAAGGCGTGCGGGCGGCAGTCATAGATAAAGACCGCAATCCGAAATGGGCGGCGGCTTCGATTGCAGATGTAAATTTGGATGATGTGCGAGCAGCTTTCAGACAAACCCAAAAAGAGTTAGAGTTTTTGGACTAGTACCTAATCTAGCCGCAATTCTTGTATTCCGAAGCCAGGCAAGTCTCGGCCATGGCTTCTGCCTCCAGTCTTTTCTTGCGCCTTAACTTGCGGCGGGCAATTTTCACATTACCTGGCGCAAGTTCATATTCGGCCTTTTCGGCCAAGAGAAACCACATATAAGCAAGTTTGACATCTTTCTTTATGCCGTCGCCGTTTAGGAGCATATAGCCCAAATTATTCATACCGTCCGGGAAGCCTTGGTGGGCGGCAAGTTTATAATATTTAACCGCGAGCCTGTTGTTCTCCTTAACCCCGTGCCCCTCATCATACATATAGGCAAGATTATATTGTGCATCGGGGTAATCTAGCGCGACGGCTTTTTTATACCACATACGCGCTTTGTCATAATCAAGGTCGACACCATTGCCCGTATCGTATTTAACGCCCAAATTATATTGGGCGAGGGCATAATCTTGTGCCGCCGATTTTTCGTACCATTGTAATGCTAGTGCATGGTCTTGCTCAACACCGATACCCTCATCATAGCGATAGCCAAGGTCGAATTGTGATTCTGCAAATCCTTGTAAGGCGGCTTTTTCAAACCACTTAAAAGCAAGCGTTTTGCTTTGGGTTATACCCTCGCCGTCGCTATACATATAAGCCAGATTATGCTGGGCTTGCACTAATCCTTGTTCAGCGGCGGCCATATACCATTTGACGGCTTTTTTGTCATCAATATCTACACCAATACCCTCGTCATAACGTGTCGCTAGGGAATATTGGGCTTCGGCAAACCCTTGCTGGGCGGCTTTCTCAAACCATTTGAAAGCATTTTCCTTACTTTGCGCGACACCTTCGCCCTCATCATACATAAAGGCTAAATTATATTGGGCGTTTTTTAGTCCTTGTTCGGCGGCGGCACGGTACCATTTCACAGCTTTTTTGTCGTCAATTTCTACACCCTCTCCGAAATCATAGCTAATGGCGAGGTCGTATTGCGCATTCATGTCGCCTGCCTTGGCGGATTTGATCAGTTGTTTGATTGTTGGCGTGTCTGCCTCTTGCGCATATACTGCGGTGCTAGCGAATGGAATGATGAGCGTGATGGCTAAGCTAATAGTGCTGTAAAAGCGCATAATGTTCTCCGTGTGTGGGATTCTTCTATGTGTATTTGCAAATTTGTCAATGCGAGAAGATGCACATATCATATCGGTTGTTGTGAAACGAGTAATGGTTCAGTAAGCTGGTGTGGATTTTAGAAATTAAAAATAGGGAAATTCAATGACCACAATCGCATTTATCGGGCTTGGGAATATGGGGGGTGGTATGGCTGCTAATTTGGCGCAGGCCGGGCATGTTGTGCAGGCATTTGATTTGTCCAAGGATGCGGTTGAGAAGGCCGTGGGGGCAGGGTGTGTTGCGGCTCAGTCTATGTTGGATGCCGTGGACGGGGCTGATGTTGTGGTGACGATGTTGCCTGCTGGCCAGCATGTGCGCGGGATATATTTAGGGGACGACGGAATTATTGCCAATGCGGCGGACGGGACTTTGCTGATTGATAGTTCGACAATCGACATTGACAGTGCGCGTACCGTAATCGACGCAGCTAATGCCAAAGGGCTGAAGATGGTTGATGCACCTGTCTCGGGCGGTGTGGCGGCGGCGGCGGCGGGGACTTTGACATTCATGGTCGGCGGCACGGACGCGGCTTTTGCAGGTGCGAAACCGTATCTGTACATTATGGGTAAAAACATTTTTCACGCAGGCGCGGCGGGTAATGGCCAAGTGGCTAAGGTGTGCAATAATATGTTGCTCGGCATACATATGATCGGGACGTGTGAAGCTTTCTCTCTGGCGGAAAAACTTGGCCTGGACGCACAAACATTCTACGATATTTCTTCCACCGCATCTGGCCAAAATTGGTCTATGACCAGTTATTGCCCTGCGCCCGGCCCTGTACCAACCGCCCCGTCCAATAATAATTATAAGCCGGGGTTTAGCGCCGCTATGATGCTTAAGGATTTACGCCTTGCCGCAGATGCGTCCAGCGCCGCCAAAGCCGCAACCCCGCTCGGCGCCCAAGCCGAAGCCCTTTATGCTCTGATGGAAAGCGCTGGCAAAGATGATCTTGATTTTTCCGGGATTATGAAATTGATAAATGGGTCATTATAATTTTTGTTAACGAAATCCTGTGCTAGGCAAGCCCGGTCACTTGTGGCAGTATGCGAAAAATAACAGGAGGGTATATGCAAAAACTGGATAGAATTTATATTGGTGGTGAATGGGTTTCGCCTACGGGTGGGCAAAGTATTGATGTGGTTAATCCAGCCACCGAAGAAGCCTGCGCAGTTTTATCGCTTGGCTCTGGTGCTGATGTGGACGTAGCCGTCGCATCTGCGCGCAAGGCTTTTGTATCATTTTCACAGACTAGCCGCGAAGAACGGTTGGAGTTGCTTGGTAAAGTCATTGCTGGTTATCAAGCCCGTATGGGGGATTTGGCGGCGGCTATCACTACCGAAATGGGCGCGCCGAAATGGTTGGCGGCTAGTGGTCATGCAGGGTCCGGGCTTGGGCATTTAATGACGGCGGCCAAGGTGCTGGAGACTTATGAGTTTGAGGAGCAACGCGGAACCACCCATATTTCCAAAGAAGCTATCGGGGTTTGTGGTTTCATCACGCCGTGGAATTGGCCCATGAACCAGATCGGTTGCAAATTGGCACCTGCACTTGCTACAGGCTGTACCGTGGTTTGG
Organism: Robiginitomaculum sp.; assembly: GCA_021647375.1. Taxonomy (GTDB): domain Bacteria; phylum Pseudomonadota; class Alphaproteobacteria; order Caulobacterales; family Maricaulaceae; genus Robiginitomaculum_A. The sequence goes on along the minus strand of JAKIUV010000002.1, from coordinate 20,588 downwards.
AAGCCAAGTGAAGTTTCTCCGCTAAGTGCCGATATTCTCATGGAAATTCTCCATGATGCTGGGGTGCCAGCGGGTGTTGTCAATATGGTTCACGGCGACGGGCCGACGGTCGGGGGTGCGATTGCTGCACACGAAGGCATTGATATGGTGTCGTTCACAGGCTCGACCCGTGCAGGTGTTATGGTGGCACAAGCTGCGGCTCCGACTGTTAAGCGCGTAACACAGGAACTGGGCGGGAAATCGGCCAATATAATTATGGACGATTTGGACGACGAAGCATTTGCCAAAGCTGTGGCGGGCGGCATGCAGTCTATGACTATGAACTCCGGCCAGAATTGTAATGCACCTTCGCGGATGTTGGTGCCGGAACACCGCATGGACGCGGCGATCAAAGTGGCGGCAAGTGCTGCAGAGGCCGTGCAAGTCGCAGACCCGACTAGTGATGGTATGGGTATGGGAACTGTAGTTTCCGAAATCCAGTATAACCGTATCCAAAGCCTGATAGAAAAAGGTCTAGAGGAGGGCGCGACCTTGGCGGCAGGTGGATTAGGGCGGCCAGAACATCTTAACCGGGGCTTTTATGTACGGCCTACTGTGTTTGGTAATGTCAATAATGAGATGACAATAGCCCGCGAGGAAATCTTTGGCCCGGTTTTGTGTATCCTACCTTACGTGGATGAAGAAGACGCTGTATCTATTGCAAATGACACGATTTATGGTTTGTCGGGCTATATTTCTGGCAGCAATTCCGAAGGTGTAAAACGAGTTGCCGGGCAAATTCGTGCGGGCATGGTGCATGTCAACGGCGCACCGACCGACATTAATGCGCCGTTCGGCGGTTATAAGCGCTCTGGCAATGGCCGGGAATGGTCTTTGGAAGGATTTGAGGACTATTTGGAAACCAAAGCTGTCATGGGTGTTGACTGGTCATAAAGCATGAGAAGTATTTAACTTGCCTACCTCCCAAACTTTCTGCATAAATTAGAAGTCGTGCATATGAATGAACTGAATACGGAGTTTTGCCGTATAATTAGAATTGCGCCTTGAATGGGGAGCCTGAATGGCTACTAAACTCGATATGTCTAATTTTAGGCCAATAGTGGTGCTGGAGCTTGCTTTGGCGACAATATTCGTGGCCGTTTTGGCTAAATCAGTTTTGCCTCTGCTTTCGGCAGAACGTGAAGTGGTGCCGCCAAGCGGCGGTGGAATGCGCTTTGTTCCAGCGGTCATGACAGATAAAATCGATACATCAATCCTGAGTACATTTGACCCCTTTCACCGCGAAGCTAAGCCAATAGAGGTTTCGGCGCAATTTGTAGAGTCCGCGCCAGAGACCAAATTAGACCTACAAGTCTACGGTATGCGCGCCGATATTGGCGGCGAAACATCGAGCGCAATTATTCAAACGCCTGATGATGAGCAAGCAACATATTTCATCGGTGATGAGATTATCCCTGGCGTAATTTTGGAGCGCGTCGATATAGATTTTGTCATATTGGATAGGAACGGCGTCAAAGAACGCTTGTCTCGCCAAGGCAAGGCCGAAACAGATAAAGCTATCAGCCATGCCATTGAGATGGCGGCCTTGGCCTTCAAAGCCCAGGACATGATCAATGATTTGCGGTTCTATCCACACCGTGAGGGGCGTAATGTTATCGGATATCGTATGCGATCCAGGCGCGGGAAATCCCTTGATACATACGGGTTCAAGCAAAACGATATAGTCACGGCGATTAACGGAGAAAGCCTATCGCAAAGCCGGGTTAACCTGCCTATGCTGTGGAAGAACTTAAAGCAGGCTCGCTATGCCAGTATCCAAATCATCAGGGACGATATGCCCATGACAATAGAGGTCAATTTACAATGATAAAGTTTGGGAAATTTGTTACGAAGTTATTTGTCATAATATCTGTGGCATTGTCACTATTCATGATGGCTGTGCCAACACTTGCTCAGAATAGTTCCCAAAAAGGGTCAAAGGGGCATGTGGTCAATTTGAAAGATGCCGATATTCGGGCGTTCATCGAAGATATGTCGGTTTTGACGGGCAAGACATTTATTGTTGACCCGCGTGTGACCGGGACTGTGACAGTAACCTCCCAAGCTGAACTGAGTAAAAGCGAAGTGTTTGCGGTATTTATGGATGTGCTGCGGGTGCGCGGGTTTACGGCTGTTCCGACCTCTAGCGGTGCTTACCGTGTTACCTTAATCCAAGGTGCTGCCCAAGATGCGCCTATTAAAAGCGGTCGCACTACGGTGGGGGCATTTGTCACCGAAATTTTGAAACTAAGCCACGGCGATGCTTCCAATGCGGCCAAGCTTATCAAACCCGTTATGCATTCTCAAGGCCGTTTGACCTCCACACCGGGCGGGCGGGTCTTGGTCATCACTGATTATCCGGAAAACATTCGCAAGGCGCGCAAAATCATAGACGCTATGGATGTTGACCAGGCGGCTATAGAAACTATTGCCCTGCGTAATATAAATGCGCGCGATGCCAAAGACGCTGTGCGCGAACTTATGGGGAGCGGCAAACCGCAAATCCGTAATAATGTGGTGATCGGTGAAACCGTGAAAGCCGTTGCTATCGAAGCCACAAATACCCTAGTTTTACGCGGCGACCCGGCGTCTGTGGCACAGCTGAAAGCCATGGTGTTGCGTATGGATCAGGCCAGCGTACAACTGCGCGGTAGGGTGAGCGTTATTGCACTGCGTTTCGCCAATGGGGACGACATTGTTGCCGTTCTGGAGAAAATTCTGCCAACATTCGAGGACAAGGTTAATAAGGGCGAAAAACCCAGTGTTGCTTATGACCCAGGCAGTAATGCTCTGATTATTAGTGCGACACCAAAGGTACAAGAGGCACTGGAAACGGTTGTCCGCCGTCTTGATGTCCGCAGACCACAAGTGCTGGTCGAAGCGATTATTGTCGATATTTCAGATACAGCTGCTGAAGATTTGGGTGTGCAATTCCTACTTGCAGGCAATGAAAATAGTGCTTTACCATTACTATCTACCAACTATTCCCGCTCTGCTCCCAATCTCTTAGCCCTCGCTGGTGCGCTTGCTGGCAATAGTGTTGATGCGGTGACAAGTGGCGATTTACAAGATGCGGCGGTGTCTTCATTGCTCGGTTTGACGGGCGGCACGATCGGATTTGGGGGGAGCGGTAGTAGTGGTTTGTTTGGGGCTATTTTAAACGCTGTGAAAAACGATACGGACTCCAATGTGCTCTCAACCCCATTTGTGACCACGCTTGATAATGTGCCTGCAACATTTCTGGTGGGTCAAGAAGTACCCTTCACGAGCGGCGAGACTCTGGGCAATAACAACAATAACCCGTTCCGCACTATTAACCGCGAAGAAATAGGCATTAAATTAGAAGTCCTGCCCCAGATCAATCAAGGCGACGTGGTTCGGCTAGAAATAAAACAGGAAGTTTCCAGTATTTCAGTGGAGGCTTCGACAGTTGCAGCAGATCTTGTGACCAATAAACGCGAAATTTCCACCACAGTTCTGGCCAATGACGGTGAGATAATTGTGCTGGGTGGTTTGATGCAGGACGACGAACAATTATTCCGCTCGCAAGTGCCGATCCTTGGTGATATTCCGGTTTTGGGGAATTTGTTTAGATCTAAAAACAATATCCGTAGGCGCACCAATCTTATGGTGTTCATCCGCGCGACTATTATTCGTAGCGGAGATGACGCCACGCCTCTGACCCAGAAAAAAATGGACATTATTCGCCGCGAAGAGCGCCGTAGAATTGGCGCCGAAAAGTCGAGATTGGACGAAGCTCTGCGCGATATGGGCTATTTTGATAAATAGAGGCACACAGTGAATTCTTCACCAGAAACCCAGAACAGCAATCTAGCCTATAGCTTCGCTAAGGAATGGGGGCTAGTTGTGCTGGACGCGGGCGATGTTAAAACGAGTAGCACGGTTAGTATCGGTGTACGCCCTGGCGTGCGCCGCGAAGCCATTCTTGAGGCTAGGCGGGTTTTGGATACGCCGATTGTTTTAACTGAACTTACCCACGCGGAATTTGATAAATCTCTATCCGTAGCCTATGCCAGTAACGGCTTAGCTAGTTCAGCCGACGCCATCACCGAGCAGGGCAATCTCTATTCTCTGGCCGAAGACATACCCCAGACCGAAGACTTGCTCGACAGTGACGATGATGCGCCGGTTATCCGTATGATAAACGGACTTATCCAAGAAGCCATAAAACTGCGCGCGTCTGATATTCATATTGAACCCCATGAGAAACGCTTATCCGTAAGGTTTCGGGTCGACGGCACATTGCGTGAAGTTCTGTCACTTTCGGCCAATTTGGCTGGTGTATTGGTGTCGCGTATCAAGGTCATGGCGCGGCTTGACATTGCCAAAAAGCGTGTACCTCAAGATGGTCGTTTCTCTCTGACATTGGGGGCGCAGGCCATAGATGTGCGGGTTTCGACCTTGCCCTCAAAATACGGCGAGCGTGCAGTTTTGCGCTTGCTCAGTAAAGAACAAGCATTGTTCGGGGTCAAAGAGCTGGGCATGACCGAGGACATGACTGCCGCTTTCACCAATGCTTTAGCCACACCTAACGGCATAATTTTGGTCACGGGACCAACAGGTTCTGGTAAAACCACCACGCTTTACGCTGGGCTTTCTATGCTCAATGATGCGTCGCGCAATATCTTGACGGTCGAAGACCCCATAGAATATGCTCTGGACGGTATCGGTCAAACCCAAGTTAACAATAAGGTCGGCATGACCTTTGCGGCGGGGCTACGGGCGATTTTGCGCCAAGACCCGGACGTGGTTATGGTCGGGGAAATCCGCGACCCGGAGACGGCAGAGATCGCAGTGCAAGCCAGCCTGACTGGGCATTTGGTTTTGTCCACTGTCCATACAAATTCGGCGGTTGCCGCCATTACCCGTTTGCGCGATATGGGTATTGAAAGGTTTTTGCTAGCGTCAACGGTGACTGCGATTGTGGCACAAAGACTGGTGCGCCGCCTCTGCGAAAAATGTAAAACGCCTTATGCGCCAGACGATACTGAACTTAGGCTTTTGGGGTTAAGCGGCAAACATACATTCTACCACCCGAAAGGATGCGAAACTTGTCACGGGATTGGCTATACAGGGCGGGTTGGTTTGTACGAAATGGTGGCTATGGACGATAATTTGCGCGCCATGATACACGACGGCGCCCGCGAGCAAGATATGGCGGCCTATGCGTTTAAAACGTCTGACACCCTAATGCAAAGCGGCGCACGGCATGTGTCCGAGGGGACGGCCAGCGCCGAAGAAGTCTTGCGCGTGTGCCGCGAAACGAGCCAAAGAATAGGTAGCAGCTAATGCAAGCCTATGATTACGAGGCCGTCAATGCCAAAGGTAAAACCAGCAAAGGCACGGTTATGGCCACGAGCGCCCGCGCGGCACGCCGGGATTTGCGTGCGCGTGATCTAACGCCAATAAATATGCATGCGGCGGCTGATAAAAAGGGGCAAAAAGGGCAAAAAACCGAGAAAAAAGTTAAGGAAAAAGTAGGTAAAGTCAAAACTAAAGTCCTGACACAGGCGACCCGGCAATTGGCAATTTTGGTCGAGGCTGGGACGCCCGTCTCCGAAGCCCTCAAGGTCACCGCCCTACAGTTCGAAGGTTCGCCTATGCGAACTTCATTGTTGGAGGTACGCCGCCAAATTCTTGAGGGACGACGTTTGTCCCAAGCCATGTCCCGCGATAAAACTTACTCGCCGCTCTATTGCTCCATGGTGGCGTCAGGGGAAGATTCCGGACAACTCGGCCCGGTATTGACCCGGCTGGCGGGCGATTTGGAATCTGCGCAAAAGGTTCGCCGCAAAGTTTTGGGGGCTACGGTTTATCCAATTATTTTGAGCGTGGTGGCGCTGGGGGTTATCACCATATTGATGGTGACGGTGGTACCGAAAGTCGTCAGCCAATTTGATAGTTTCAACCAAGAATTACCGCGCCTGACTAAAATAACCATCGGGATTTCTGAATGGTTACAAGCCAATGGTTTGTGGTTGGTGCTAGGGATTGCTCTGGGTGTAGCCGTCTTTATTCAGGCTATTAAAGTCCGGCGGTTCCGTTTGGTCGTAGATAGATTTGTCTTGAAACTACCATTCATTGGTAACCTCAATCGCGATATGAATGCGGCACGGTTTGCCCGCACTATGGCAGGATTACTCGATAGCGGGACGCCTGTGTTAACGGCTATGGGGACGGCTAAGAACACTTTGCGCAATTTGGTGATGTATGAGGCCACGGATAAGGTCATCGAGGAAGTACGCGGCGGGAGTTCGGTCGGCGGGGCGCTAAAACGCCATCCGGTATTTCCGCCCTTGATGATACATATGATAGCCAGCGGGGAGCAGGGCGGCGACTTGGGCGCTATGTTCGCCATTGCCGCAGATTATATGGAAAGCGAGTTTGATAGTTCGACCACAATCGTGCTAAACTTGCTGGAGCCTGCAATAATTATTTTCCTTGGTGGTGTGGTCATGATGATCGTCGCCGCAATATTCTTGCCGATTTTACGGCTTAACACGATGTCGTTTTAGGAGCCTTTCATGATTGAAAAGAAAAAGAAGAACCTACCCCGCAGAAAAGAGTCTGGATTTACGCTGGTTGAGGTTATGGTCACTATGACGATTATTGCGATAATGGGTACAATCGTTGTTATCAATGTCCTGCCCAGAATGAACCAAGCGCGGGGCGACAAAGCCAAGATTGACATTGCCCGCCTCAGCCAAGCCCTTGAGTATTATAATCTGGACACCAGCACATATCCGGAAACCCTGGATGTTTTAGTTGGCGCACAATCTGGTGGTGATGAGCGGGCTAATCCGGACGGGTATATAAAAATACTGCCAGACGACCCATGGGGCAATCCTTACAATTATGCCTATCCTGGCGATAATGGCCGCTTCGACCTTTGGTCTTACGGTGCAGACGGCGTAGAAGGCGGAGAGGGCAATGATGCCGACATCACCAACTGGCAAAACTAAAGCTGGCAAAAATAACACCAGACAAATAGGGCAGGCCGGATTTACTCTGGTCGAAATACTAGCCGTATTGTTCATTATTGCCATGATGGCGGGGGCTGTGGTGATAAATATACCTGCCAAACAAGACCCTTTGTATACGCAGGGAAAATTACTAGCCAGCCGTATTGAAATGGCCGCGCAAACCGGCATGATAGAGCATCAGCCCATGGGCATTAGTTTCACTAAAAACGGCTATTCCGTTGTGCGCTATAGTTTTGACATTTGGGAGACCGTGGCAGAGTTTGAATTTGGCGCAGAGGGCAGGCCTGAATTGGAGTTAACCCAGAGCAGTGCCAAAATAGACCTAGAAGCCGCAGAGAAATCCGACATCCCGGTTATTCGTTACGATACGACCGGACTGGGGACGCCGTTTAAACTACGCATGCAAAACGGTGCGTCGCGGTTTGTCATTACAGGCGCTATTGACGGCACTATCACAACGGATACAAAAACATGAGGAAAGATGCTGGATTTACACTGATCGAAGTCTTGGCGGCGCTGTTGATTTTCAGCACAGCCATTATGGGCTTGATGCATGCGGGCACTGAAAACATCCGCGCCGTTCAAGTGCTTGAAAAAAAACAACTGGCGGGCATAGTGGCCGACAATCAATTGCTGTTGGCGCTCAATTCGCAAACTGCGATTAAACCCGGTACGCGCCAAGACGGGGTGCAATTGGCCGGGCGGGACTGGCTGTGGAAAATTCGCACCGAAGACACGGGCACATCCGGATTTTATAGACTAACCATAGATGTTAAAGAAAAGACATCTGAACAAATATTGGTCAGCCGCACGGCTTTTTCCGCCCGTAAACCAGCGACCCAAATTAGGGTTGAGCAATGAAAAAATATGCGCAAAAACAATCGGGTTTCACCTTGGTCGAAGTGCTGGTCGCTCTATTTATATTCTCTATTCTGTCCGCTGCCAGCATAGCGGTTTTGACATCGACTTTGCGCTCAAAGGACTTAATGAGCCGCAAGAGCGATGAATTACGCCAACGCTCCACATTGCGTATTTTGCTAAAATCCGATTTTGCCAATAGTTTGGCTATCCCAAAAACCGATGAATTTGGCCAGCCTGACCAAGTAATATTTATGGGTGGTTCGCAATTTGGCGCGGGAAATGGGGAGCAGTTCCTATCCCTATCACGCACGGGCTGGGATAATCCGGGCGGCTTGGAAAAGCGTAGTGATTTGCAAGCGGTATCCTATGTGCTGCGGGACAAAATATTGGTGCGGCAAGTGCGTGCGCGGTTTAATCCGGTAACGGCCACGCCTCTATTCGAGCAAAGCTTAATGAAAGGCGTGGAGGCTGTCACGCTCGGCTTTTACGACGGCGAAAACTGGCGCGATAATTGGCTAACGGGCGCGCCGCCGCTGGGCGTAGCTGCAATGCCCGTACTTGCTTCTGTTGAGTTGGAATTTGAAGGCGGTGATAAATTACGTCAAGTGTTCCGCGTCGGGGCAGACCAATGATGTGGCGTAGTCAAAATAGAGAAAACGAGCGCGGCGCGGTTCTCCTCACCACACTCTTGTTGATGACGGTGATGGCAGCTTTGGCGGTAGCGATTATGGACGACATTAGGTTTTCCATAAAACGTGAGGTCGGGGTGCAAATGTCCGAACAGATTGATTGGTATATGCTCGGCGGCGAAGATTTTGCCCGCAATTGGCTGGCCGATAATACGGCTGGTGATACCAGCGGCCTCAACCAGATACTCTTGCTCGGCGAGCCAATTGTGTTCCCGTTAGACGATGATGGTAGCATTCAAATTCAAGCAAAGGACGGGCGGAATTGCTATAATGTCAATCGTTTATCAGCACCCAAAATTAAAGAACAAACCCGTGCCGAACTGGCGCAATTATTCCGCTATATGGAATTTGACAACTTCCAAGCCGAGAGCTTTGCCGCCCGTATTCAAGACTGGGTCGATGGGGATACCATCCCCGAGCAGGGCGGCGCCGAAGACCTAACCTACACCAGCCAAAACCCGCCTTACCATGCCGCCAACACCATGATGGTTGATATATCTGAATTGCGGTCGATCGAGGGGGTGAGCCAAGAACAATATCTGAAAATGAAACCGCTCTTATGCACAGTACCTGATGCCAATATGAACAAGATTAACCTCAACACATTAGAACCAGAACAATGGCCGCTGCTGGCACTTTTGCTTGGTAATACAGATGCCGTCTCGCCCGAAGCCCAAAAAGCCGCCCAAGCAGTGATTGCACTACGACCGCTAGCAGGCTATGCAAGCACAGAAGCGGTTTGGGCTTTGCCCGTTATAGAAGATTTGAAATTAAAAGGCGCAGGTAAAAACATGACTGCAGTGAAAACCGACATGGTGGATTTGGTGATACAGGTGCAAATGAGCCAGGAAATGGATCTGGCCGGTGCGGGGCAAACTCGCCGCCAAATGGTTCGGTTTGCGCTTGGCGCTGAAAACGGCGTTGAACTTGTCGCCAGGCGGAATGCGTTTTAGATGGCGGACTTGATTGTCATAATAGGCCATAAGCCTGCGGAGCCTTGGGAATGGGGACTAACGACAACAGGAGAGTCTGGGCGTGCGGTTACGGGCGCAGAAAAAACAGCACTTAAGGAACACAATTTTCGCCGTTTAATAGCCGTACTACCTGGCCAACAAGTGTCCATTAAACTACACACTCTCGGCCAGCTTAACGAAAAGCAAAAACGCCAAGCCGCAGGCTTTAGTATAGAAGACGAATTGGCAACCTCTCTGGACAAGAACCACATTGCCTTGGACGCGGGCGGTACGCGCTTGGCCATTGTCTCAAATAAAGTGATGGATAATTTGATTGCGGACATGTCTGAACACGGGCTTGCGCCGGATATTATCTGCGCCGATTATGACAGTTTCGCGAACGCTGACAGCTTCACCTATGAAGGCCGGATTATCCAACGGGCTGGCAATGGATTGGGGTTTGCTGTAGAGACAGACTTGGCAGGCGCTATATTAGATGCCGGGCAAAACATTCCACCGCAAGTCGATGCTGAACGCTTCTTGCAAAAAATAGCTGCGGCATTACAGGTTGGCCACGCGCCGATAAATTTACGCCAAGGAGATTATAGCAAACGCGGCGCGGCGGGGCTAGGGGGCTATAAACGCAGTGCCCTGATTGCGGCTGGCATTGTGTTGGCATTTGCACTTGGGAATATTTTCCAAGGTTATTCAATTGGGCAGAAAACCAAAACCCTTAAGGCGCAAATGGCCGAGATTTATACGGAAACATTTCCGGGCAAAGACGTACCCGATAATCCCGCCAAGGCAATCTTGCGCGCACAATCAGATATTAAGAAAGCCAATCGGCAAGAGTTCATAAAATTATCAGCCTTGCTTGCGGCTAGTGTGCGTAAGGTCGAAGGCGTCGAGATTGCATCACTGCGCTACGAAGCGGACAAATCCCAATTATCATTGTCGATTAATTATTCAAGCTTTGATGATGTGGAGCGTTTGAAACGCTTAACAACTGCCAACGGCGGGGCGTTTGCCGAAAGCGGCACCAGACAAAGCGGGGACGGTCTTAGCGGTGATGCAGTGTTGAGGTTAAAACCATGACGGAGTTATGGAGCCAAAGGAATGACCGGGAGAAAATCCTCATCGGTATCGCCGCCGCATTGCTGGTATGTCTTCTGCTCTGGCAGTTTCTCTATAGGCCCGTATCGAATTATCCTGCCGCTCAAGAACGCGCCTATAAACAGGCCGAGTTGGATTTAAAAATCATGCAAAAGGGGCAGCGTATTCTTCAAAATCAAACCAATGCGAACGCTACATCCATAGCCAAATTAACCGTAGAGCAATTCCAGTCCACTATCACCAAAGCCGCTAAAGCCCATAACCTCATCATTACCCGCCGCCAGCCTAAAGGTTTGGAAGAATTGACCCTGTGGTTTGACAGTGTCGACGGTAAATTGTTTTTTGTATGGGTTGATGAGTTGACGGGGGGGTATAATATTGTCCTCAGCAAAGCCCAAATATACCGCAATGATGACAGCAGTGTACGCGTGCTTGTGACCTTTGAATTGGCGGATACAGCATGAGAGGGCTGAGCGCATTAGTTTTAGTATTGATCGTTCTTTCCCTAAGCGCGTGCGCAAGTATTGATGCAAATAACACGGCCAAAAAACAACAGACCATTACATCAGCAGACGGCTTGGCGGCGCAAGAACTGCGATCGGGTGAGTGCGGCGTGTTCTTTTGGACGGACAATTTTCCGCGTACATTCGTATTTTTTCAAAAGCAGGGGAGCGCCGAGGCTAAATATTATGCTGGTGAAACCGAAATAACTTTATCCACCAACCAGAACACAAACAATATGGACGACGCCCCGGGCTTGGACATTGCCTATAGGCACGACGGTTATATGGTCTTTCATGTTAAAGGTGACTTTGCGGACATGCTAGAGGGCGGCAGACGCATTACAAATGCCCGTATTAAAACCCAAAAGCCGGGCGCATGGGAAGAAATTCAACCCGTGTCGGGTGTTTATGTTTGCCGTTAGCTAAGTACAAATAATGCCAACCAAGACAAGAATATTCCCAGTGCTAAATGGGGGCCAAAGGGCAATTTGTTATCTGCTGGTTCGCCGCTTCTGCTTAAGAATAATGCATGTACAAGCCCAAATGCGCTGGCAATCAGCAGTATAAAGGGCAATCCAGCCCAGCCGCACCACGCCCCGCCCGCAGCCAGTAATTTAGCATCCCCGCGCCCAAGCCCGTCGACACCTCGAAACTTCTTATAGGCGAGTTCAAGAGCCACCAACCCGCTATAGCCGATAACCGCTCCAATGATGCCGTTCAAAAACACGTCCTGCCAATAGGCAAATGCCAAACCCAGGCCAATTAGCGGCAAGGTCAAAACATCCGGCAAAATCATAGTGCGAAAATCAATCACTGATAGTGCGACCAAGCCGCCCAATAAGACAGATGCGAAAAGAAACAAAACCATAGGCGGATTATAGGCGTAAAACCAGGCGCTTACCATGCCCAATGCTTATTTCTCCTGCTTACTTCTCCCAGTAATACGGGGTCAGTTTACTGTCGCCGCTCAGGATTTCTTCCATGGTGTCGGCTTTGTATAGCCGCCCGCCGAGCATGACATGCTCAATATTATCCGAGGTGCGAATATCGTCCAATGGATTGCCATCAATGATGATGAGATCCGCTAACTTGCCAACCTGTAAAGAGCCAATATCATCATCATAGCCAAGATGCTCGGCAGGTGTAATTGTCGCCGCGCTCAGAGCTTGTAAGGGCGACATACCGCCGCGCACAAAACTCCACATCTCCCAGTGGGAACCCAGACCTTCGCGCTGTCCGTGCGCACCTATGCTAACAGGTACACCAGCTTCCGCCAATTTTTTGGCCGTGGCCGCGCTCATGGCGTCTGCGTAATCAGCGTCCGGTGCTTTTTGGCGGCGCACAGAGGCGGGTTGCAAAACGTGGGGCGGCACATGTTTGGATAGGAGTGGATGCTTCCAGACATCGTCTTTTTGGTAATAATAACTCTCACCGCGAATGCCGCCATAAGTCACGCCCAAAGTCGGGGTATAACCGACCTCAGTTTGACTGTAAAATTGTATGACATCGTCGTATAATTCCGACTGTGGCAGGTTATGCTCGATACCGGTATTGCCGTCCGCGACCATAGACAAATCCATATGGAACAATGATCCACCCTCGGCAACAACGGCGATATTGGCTTCCCTAGCGGCGGTGACCACTTGTTGGCGTTGCTCGCGGCGGGGTTGGTTATAGTTTTTAACGCTAAATGCACCTTGAGCTTTCAGGCGAGCAATGTGTTCTTTGGCATCATCTTCGTTGTCAATATTAGCAAAGAAGCCTGGGGCTTTGGCGCCGTAGATAACCTCGCCTGTGGAGAATGTGCGCGGAGCTAATATCATGCCAGCCCGCTGCATTTCAGAAGCTGCGAAAATATGGTCTGCCCGCGACGATGGGTCGTGTATAGTGGTTACGCCAAAGGCCAAATGGGCAATGGCTGACCAGTTTTGGTTTGGGATTATACTGTCTGTAGATTGTGCGCCGTGGGCATGGGCGTCGACCAGACCCGGTATGATAGTTTTACCACGCGCATCGAGTGTCTTGGCGGTCTTGGGGATGGTGATGTCGTCTGCGGTGCCCACAGCTTTGATGCGGTTGTCTTTAATCAGGATGATGCCGTCTTCAATGACGCCGCCGTCCTTGTTGTTCATGGTAATAATGCGCGCACCCGTGATAGCAATTAGTCCGCTCGGGCGGTCGGCTTTGCGGCTGGCTTTTAGCGGGATACCTTTGGTAGGTGGTTCGAAGTCATCATTGGCAATCGCCTCCTTTATTTCGGCACTAAAAAGTTTCGGCCCCAAGCTCCAATTTATCGTTGCACCATTGTTCGACCAACTGGGGTATTGTGAACCGCCTGTACTCACCTTGGTCACAGGCAAAGCTTTTGCTTTTGGACCGGTGCCAACATTTTGCGGCCCAGTCAGTGCGGGCATAACAAAGAGGTTATAGTTTTCCCTAAAGGCAATGTTTTCACCATTAGGCGAAATCATAAAGACTTGCGCCAATTTGGATGAAACATGGTTACGTTCGGCTTCGCCGTCCAAATTTGTGCTGACCAAGGTGCGGCTTTCATCTGTGTTTTTGGTGAAAAACACCCGGTTACCCCGCGCGGCGAAGTGCGGTTGTTCCCCGGATTTGCTAAACCGCTGCATGCCTCCGCCAGCCGTTGGCATCACATAAAGCCCGGTATCCGATGACCATTCCCCGGAGGTTAAATACCCGCCTGCTTTTTTTTCAAAGGCAATGATGTCGCCGCTTGGGGAGAATGCCGGGCGCGAAAAATGCCCGGGCTTATTGGTAATTTTGCGGGTTTTACGGTCTCTAGCATTCCATACATGAAGTGAGCCAAGCTGGTCGTCTTGCCAGGAAACAAATACCAGTTTTTTGCTATTGCGTGACCAAGACGGGAATAACTCTCTGACGTCGTCCGACCATTTGGTCAGGCGCTGCGGGGTGCCATTTGGCAAAGATTTAACATATAGTTTTCCAAAAGCCTCAAAAACGACGTTCTTGCCGTCTGGAGATACTTGGGTGAATTTAATCATTTTAGCGTCAACCGTGTCCGGAGAAACTTCGACTTTTGGACGTGGTGGTTTTATCACCGTGCGTGTGTCTTTGACATGAAACGGAACGGTGCTGACCTGGTCGGTTTTCATATTATAGCGGCGGATTTTTCCGCCGGCCCAAAACACCAGACTTTGGCCGTCCGGTGTCCAGTCCATATTTGGATAAACGCCGTGCACGGCCCAGGTTTCTTGCATATCTTGGTCAAGATCATCAAAGATTTTCCGTTCCCTGCCAGATTCCATATCTTTTAGATACAATTTGCTTTTGGCGCGTTCACGGCGCACAAACGCCATTGTTTTTCCATCCGGAGACGGGGTAGGGCGTACACTGCCGCCAAAGCCGCTGACGGCGGTACTAGTTTCGCCGTTCTCCATATTATATTCTAGGATTTCGAACAGGGTCGTGTTGGAATCCTGTGCGTAAATAAACCGGTTGCCGGGTGTCGTGTTTTTGGAAAAATAAATCGACTTCCCGTCCGGTGCGAACATGGGTTCGCCCAGTTCTTTTTGGAAGCTTTTGCCTGGACGCTTAACCAATTTCACGCCGCCGCCGCCACTGGTGTGGTAAAGCCAAATCTCGCCAGTTCCGAGAGACCGACTGGTTGTGAAATGCTTGCGCGCCGCAATGAAGCGCCCGTCTGGTGTCCAAGTTGGATTGTTGAGAAGTCTGAATTTTTCCTTGGTAACTTGGTGCGGGTTGGTACCGTCCGTGTCCATAGTCCAAATGTTATCTGCCCCGCCTCGGTCGGATGTAAAGGCAATCCGCTTACCGTCCGGTGAAAACCGGGGCTGGATTTCCCATGCCATACCAGATGCAATAGAGGTGGCTTGCCCGCCTTTTATCGGCATTGTATAGATGTCACCTAACAGGTCAAAAGCTATGGTTTTCCCGTCCGGGCTAACATCCAAGCTCATCCACGTACCTGTTGTGGTGTCAATTTTAACATCATGTTTTTCGCCCGGCGGATTCGAGACATCCCATTTCGGTTTTTCTTTATCTTTTGCCTCTTGAGCAGAGGCTGGTACAGATGCGAAAAATATCGCGGTCAGGCTAACACCGAGTGCTAATTTAAGGGCTGTGGTCATGATTTGGGAACTCCTATATTTAAGCTAATATGTGCGTGAATGCGGTATAATGTCATCGAATTTCCCCTGTAAGGGGTAGTGTGCCGTCCTAAAATCTGCTCGCAGTCCATTAAAACCTGCCTGCGGCGCCGGGGAAAACCACCGGGGTTTCGTTGCCGTCTTTGGCGACTGCGGAGACGCCGAAATAGTAATTATCCACCACCATGTTGGTGAAAGTATATTCGCTAACTTTGCCGACAAAACGCGAATGCGTCCATTCCGGCGCAGTGGTGCGGCGCCAATGAACGCGGTAGCCCATGAGGTTTTTGGCGGCTTTGCCGTTGGCCGATACCCATTTCAAAGTAGCAGAGGCCTTGACCGCTCCGCCAGCCTCGACATTGGCCGGGAAAGGTGGTGCGCCCGCCATGCCCGCCAAAGTCAGCGCATTCAAAGCCGTGAGTTTGGCGGCATAGGCGGCGTTGACCCCGTCCATAGTGTCACCGTAAGCGGTGCCGTTTTCCGTGCGCAAGTCTTGGTGTTGACGGTCATAATGCTCGTGGACTTCCATAATACGAACACCGGGAATACCGACGGCATTGAACGGGCGGTGATGGCCGCCGCGCCCAAAACGGTCGAGACGGTAAACCATCATCACGTCAAGATTAGTCATATATTGGTCGCCCATGGCTTTCACATAGCGGGCAAGATTGCGCGACGGGCTATCAACCTCGCCGCCCCGGAACCTGCGTTCGCGGGCTTCTTCTTTGGTTTCGTTATCGCGCGTGCCCTCGGAGAATACCCGAACCGTGCTATTATCCACCACACCGTCTATGCCGGAAATGTTGGAGATCATATCGTTATTGAGAACGCCTTTTATCTGCCAGCCGTTTTTCAGAGCATGGGCGGCGACAATCTTACCGCCGAACAAGCCTTGTTCTTCGCCCGACAAGCCAGCATAAATGATAGAGCCTGCATATTTTTTCTTCGAGAGTATGCGCGCGGCTTCGAGGACGCCTGCCATACCCGACGCATTATCATTGGCGCCGGGGCTGTCGGATGTGCCGTTCATAGGGTCGGTGACGCGGCTGTCTATATCGCCGCTCATCATCACATAGCGGTTCGGGTCAAGCGTGCCGCGCTGTATGGCCAAGACATTGACGACATTGATGGGGTCGGGGATACGGCGCTCGCCTTTGATAATATCCGATACATATATCACCTCAAGACAACCACCGCAGTCTTTGGAAATCTTTTCGAACTCGGCGAAAATCCAGCGACGTGCTGCGCCAATTCCGCGTGTGTCGGACTTGGTTTCCGACAAGGTATGGCGAGTGCCAAAGTCCACCAAGGTCTGAATGTTTTTTTGGATACGATCAGCGGACGGGGCAGTAGCTATATCGTAAAGCGCCATAACTTCGGAGGGCGGGGCGGTGATAGAAGCCTCCCCGGCGGCGCAAATATTTGGAACTAAATAAAGTGCGCCGACCAAGGACAATATAGCCGAAAGTTTCATTTTTATTTCCCTGTATCACGTTTTGTGTATAGGGTAGAACATTATAGACAATGGTCAGTGTGTCAAATCACGAAGAAAGGCGGATTTCATGCTTAAATCAAAATTTGGACTGGTTTTCTTAGCAATATTGGCTTTTAGTCTAATTGTTTATTTTTTCGCCCGCGCTCAAACTCAGCCCCAACTGGGCCATAACGCCCCCGCTAAAGCCGAGCCAACCAAGTCTGCAACGGATGCTCCAGAAATACCCCAAGATGTATTAGATGTGACCGTGTGGGTAAGCGGCCTAAAAACCCCTTGGGCGTTGGAGTTTCTTGATTCTAAAACTGCGCTTATAACGGAAAAATCCGGGCGGCTTAGGCTTGTGGTGGACGGAAAGTTACAAGACAAGCCCATCGTCGGCACGCCGGAGGTTTGGAGCGGCGGGCAGGGCGGTTTACTGGATGTGGCGATTGACCCTGATTATAGTGATAATGGCTGGATATATTTGACATTTTCCCACCCCCTAGAACCGGGTTCGGACAAAGCCATGACCAAATTGGTGCGCGGTAAATTAACGGGCAATGTCTGGGGTGATGAGCAAGTTTTATTTGCGGCCAAACCTGAGCATTATATTAAAGGCCGGGTACATTTTGGCTCACGGATTACCTTTGACGATAAGGGGCATGTGTTCTTTTCTATTGGCGACCGGGGTAAAATGAATTTGGCGCAAGACGTGACGCGGCCTAATGGTAAAATCCATAGATTGATGCGAGACGGTCGTGTGCCCAAAGACAATCCATTTGTGGATCAGGCAGGTGCCTATCCGTCCATTTACAGTTATGGTAATCGCAACCCCCAAGGCTTGGTTTGGGCGGACGGCGTATTGTGGGCGACGGAACACGGCCCCAAGGGTGGAGACGAGTTGAATATCATCAAGAGCGGTGTTAATTATGGCTGGCCAGTGATTTCCTATGGCCGCAATTATTCGGGTACAGAGCTAACCCCTTACACCCATATGGACGGTATGGCACAACCCGTTAGCCAGTGGACGCCATCCATTGCTGTCACTGGGATAGAGGCCGTGTCCGGGGATATGTTCAAAGAGTGGAACGGGTATTTACTGGCGGGGGCTTTGAAATATAGAGAAGTACGGTTGATAAAACTTGATGGAGATCAATATATCTCCGAACAAATTTTTCTTAAAGACAAAGGGCGGGTGCGCGACATCACGATGGGGCCAAAAGGGACTATTGATGCTGGGGCAATTTATGTGGTGCAAAACGGGCCAAGCCAAATATTGAAACTAACGAAAAAGAAGGAAAAATAATGACAATTCCCAAGTGGAAACAAAACCTTGTAACGGGCTATCAGAATTTTCGCGCAGGCAATTATGGCCGTCAAAAAGAACTATATGAGCAGCTTGGTACGGAAGGGCAAAGCCCGGAAGTGTTGGTTATTTCTTGTGTAGACAGTCGTGTCAGTCCAAGTGCGGTTTTCAACGCCCACCCCGGAGAAATGTTTATCTTGCGTAATGTGGCCAATATTGTCCCGCCGTGCGAGCCTAGTGCTGGCTATCACGGCACTAGTGCCGCTATTGAATTTGCGGTGTCAAATATGAAGGTTTCCGTGATTGTTGTAATGGGGCATGAAAGCTGTGGCGGTGTCGCCGCTTTTCTTGCCAGTTTAGACAAAAATCCGGATGAAAATGCGGAGCATTCTTTTTTGGGCAATTGGGTTGAAATTCTGGATGCGGCTTATAAAAATTTTATGGCTTCGGATGCAAATGAGGTCAGCCAGCAAAGACAAATGGAATATGCAGGCGTGCGCCAATCTCTCATCAATCTTATGAGTTTCCCATTTGTGGAAAAAGCTGTAATGGCAGGCGAGTTATCCCTACTCGGTGCTTATTTTAGTATCATAGAGGGTAGATTGTTATTTGTTGAAAACGGTGTTTTCGAAGAGGTGGAAATTAGTAGTGCGGATTAGCGCCTCTTTGCGCGTAACCCACCATTGGCGGCCACCTTGCGGTGGATTACTTAACGCACGATGCTCAGGCCGCTAAAATCGGGGCTGCCGCTTTTATTTCGGCACCAACACGGTTTTCAAATTTGGCGAAATTATCAATAAACATACCAACAAGTTTTTGCGCTTGGGCATCATATGCGGCGCCGTCCGCCCAAGTAGAGCGCGGCTGGAATAAGGCATCATCAATGCCGGCAACAGAAACTGGCACTTCAAAACCAAAGTTTTCGTCCACACGAAATTGACCTTTGTTCAAGCTACCGTCCAAGGCGGCATTGAGCATAGTGCGGGTTGCCTTGATGGGCATACGGTATCCAGTGCCATATGGCCCCGCCGTCCAGCCCGTATTGACCAACCAGCACCCGACTTTGTGTTCGGCAATAAGGTCACGCAGAAGCTCGCCGTAAACGGCTGGGTGACGCGGCATAAACGGCGCGCCGAAACAAGCAGAGAAAGTCGCCGTAGGCTCGGTAACACCCTTTTCCGTGCCAGCCACTTTTGCGGTGTAGCCAGAGAGGAAGTGATACATGGCTTGGGCAGGGGTTAGGCGCGCAATTGGCGGTAAGACACCGAAAGCATCAGCCGTCAACATGATGATATTATTAGGCTGTCCACAGCGCGAATCCAGCCGCGCATTGGGGATGGCGGACAGGGGGTAGGCACCGCGAGAGTTTTCGGCCAAACTGCCGTCATTAAAGTCAAGTTCGCGGGTTTGCTCGTCCATGACCACATTCTCAAGCACGGTTCCCCACATTTTTGTGGTGGCGAAAATTTCCGGCTCGGCCTCCTCGGACAACTTAATCATTTTGGCGTAGCAGCCGCCTTCAAAATTGAACAATCCGTTTTCCGACCAACCATGTTCATCGTCGCCGATAAGCGTGCGTTCAGGATTAGCGGATAGGGTGGTTTTACCCGTGCCGGACAGGCCGAAAAATACGGCGGCATTGTCATTGTCATCTACATTCACCGAGCAGTGCATGGGCATGACGCGTTTGGCGGGCAGGAGGTAATTGAGTATGCTGAACACGGATTTCTTGGTCTCGCCCGCATAGGAGGTGCCGCCAATGAGAACTAGACGTTCGCTCATATTAACCGCAATAACCGTTTCGGAATTTGTGCCGTGACGGGCAGGGTCAGCTTGGAAGCTTGGTAGGTTGATGATGGTAAACTCTGCAGCGAAATTTTTCAATTCGTCCGTGGTCGGCATGCGGAGCAAATGCCTAACAAACAAAGAATGCCAAGCAAATTCAGTAACAATTTGCACGGACAAGCGATGATCCAAATCTGCGCCGCCAAATGTTTCTTGTGCAAATAATTGTTTTCCAGCCATATGCGCGGCAAAATCTGCGCGAAGAACGGCAAATTGCGCCGGTGTCATGGAAGCATTGTCCTTCCACCAAACGGTGTTTTCAGTCTCTGCGTCGCGGACTACGAATTTATCATTGGCAGAGCGTCCGGTGTGCTTACCAGTATTGACGACTAGTGGTCCACCTTTGGCAATTTTACCCTCGCCACTTGTGATAGCATTTTCATAGAGACGTTCCGGCCCCCAATTCCAATGAAAATTATCCAGACCTTCAAAGCCCGAAATGTTCAGACCTTTGATAAGTTCTACAGTGCCCATGAGATTGCCCATTCATTTTGAGACTTGCCGAAAAGAGGATTCGGCTAATTTGGCGCTTACATACCAAGTTTATTTCAAATTGAAACTATTAATTATAGTTAAATCGACGTTATATTTTGACTTATACGCGAGGGCCATAGTCATAATTCCCGCCCTTCTTTAAAGCCCGCAAATAG
>JAKIUV010000067.1 GCA_021647375.1 Robiginitomaculum sp. | reverse complement strand
CCGTTCGCGCAGGGCTGGTCAAGCGGGCGCAGGACTGGGAATGGTCGAGCGTACATGCGCACTTGAACGGATATGATGACGGGCTGACCACAACAGCCCCCCTGCATGAACGCATAGATGATTTTGCCGATTATCTGGAGCGCAATTATACGGATGACGATTTTGAGGCACTGCGGCGCAGCGAAATTGTTGGCCGCCCTATCGGGAGTGACAGTTTTTTAAAGTCACTGGAAACAAAACTCTCCCGCCGCCTACGCCGCCAAAAAAGAGGCCGGAAAAAGCAGTAATTCGGTTCACAAGAGGTATTCGCCTCACTCACTGTCAAGTAATTCGGTTACTGTCATCTATGGACGCCTCCTTATTGCAAGTGTTATTTTGAACTAATTTAGCGGTGGGTAGGCATTATCGGTTCCAAGTTAGTAACCTTTCATTAACGCAAAAAGGCTCGACTTGGTTGCCGTGTTCGCTTAGTGTTCTTTTATGAGCACCAAAACACATAAAAGGATTCGGATATTTGGGATTGACCCTTCTTTGGTTAAATGTGGCTGGGGTGTGGTGGAGGCTGAGGGGTTGAAGATTACCCATATTGGTCACGGTGTGATAAAACCTGCCGTCAATCAGGACATGGCACTGCGGCTGAACCAATTATATGATGAGCTATCTGAATTGATAAATATATTTGCGCCCGACGAAGCGGCGGTGGAAGAAGTGTTCATGAACAATAATCCTGCATCCGCTATGAAACTCGGCCATGCGCGGGCAGTGTGTTTGTTGGCTCCGGCTCAGGCCGGGCTATATGTGGGTGAATACTCAGCCAAAAAGGTCAAGAAATCTGTGGTCGGCACGGGCCAGGCCGACAAAGCCCAAGTTGCGGCCATGATGAATGTCTTGCTGCCGGGGCAAAATTTGAAAGCCGGAGACGCGGCAGATGCCCTCGCCATAGCCATCTGCCACGCCCACCGCGCCAGCGCGGCGGGGGCTTTGCATAATGTGATGAGACGGGGGAGTTTGGTATGATACAAATAAGGAATATTGTAGGGTGGATTAGCGTTCTTACGCGTAATCCACCTTTGGTGTACGCCAGTGGTGGATTACGGCCAAGAGGCCTAATCCACCCTACAGGCTCGGAGGCTACATCATGATAGGCATGCTAAAAGGCATCGTCATCGTTATCGGTACGGACGAGGCTATACTTGACGTGAACGGGGTTGGCTATTTGGTTAAATGCTCGGGGCGGACATTGTCGACTTTATCTGTGGGCGCAGAAGCCATTTTGCATGTGGAAACCCATGTGCGCGAACAGGCGATTACTTTGTTTGGGTTTTCCGGTGAGGAAGAACGGGCTTGGTTTGTACGCTTGCAATTGGTGCAGAAAGTCGGGCCGAAAGCGGCGCTGGCTATTTTAGATATTATGCGGCCTAGCGAGATTTTATCGGCGGCTTCCTTGGAAGATAAAGCGGCATTTAGCCGTGCGAACGGTGTCGGGCCAAGTTTGGCTGGGAGGCTCGTGGTGGAATTATCAGGCAAGCCGCCGCCTAAGGGCAGGGGTTTTGCACCTGCATTTGCGGATGCGGGCGGTGATGTGCGTGTGGTCGAAGCGTCCGAAGTAAGCGCCCAAAAAGATGCCGTATCGGCGCTGGTAAATCTGGGGATTGACCATTCACAGGCTATACGCGCCGTTGCTCACGCGCTAAAAGCGGATTCTGAACTTGATTTAAATGCGCTAGTCAAGGCGGCGCTAAAGGAGTTATCAGGGTGATAAATTTACCTTTAAACCTGCTCATTCCCGCAAAAGCGGGAATCCAGTTTAAACAAAATGTGCGAGCCTTGCTCGCTCTTTATTCGCTGGATACCCAGTCGTGGCTGGGTATGAGCGGTTTTGTTAGGTGGGTGAAATGAACGATGATCGTATCATAGACGGCGCACCGCAAATGGGGGATCGCAATGACAAGGCGCTGCGCCCGCTGGCATTTGAGGATTTTGTTGGCCAAAAGGCGTCCATTGCTAATCTCAAGGTCTTTGTTGAGGCGGCGGGGCGGCGCGGCGAGGCTATGGACCATGTGATGCTTTCGGGGCCGCCGGGGCTGGGTAAAACCACTTTGGCGCAAATTATTGCTCGGGAACTGGGCGTGAATTTTCGCGCCACATCTGGCCCCGTCATTTCCAAGGCCGGAGACTTGGCGGCGCTCTTGACCAATATGGAGCCGCGCGATGTTTTGTTTATTGATGAAATTCACAGGCTCAACCCGACCGTAGAGGAAATTTTATACCCGGCCATGGAAGACTATGAACTGGATCTGATCATCGGGGAGGGGCCTGCGGCGCGGTCGATTAAAATTGATTTATCCCCATTTACGCTTATCGGCGCGACCACACGGGCAGGGCTATTGGCGACACCCCTGCGCGACAGGTTCGGCATACCGGTGCGGCTTGAATTTTACGACGAGGTCGAGTTGACCAAAATTGTGGTGCGCGGGGCAGGTATGCTCGGGCTGAATGTGAGTGCAGAAGGCGCCCACGAAATCGCCCGGCGCGCGCGGGGCACACCCCGTGTGGCTGGGCGTCTCTTGCGCCGGGTGCGGGATTTGGCCGAACATGCGGGCGCGGATGTGATAGATGCTAAGGTGGCCGATGCGGCGCTTTTGCGGCTCGGGGTCGACGATATTGGTCTGGATAGTCAAGACATGCGGTATTTATCGGCACTGTGCGAAATGTTTGGCGGTGGCCCTGTGGGCGCGGATACGATGGCGGCGGCGCTGTCCGAAGCCCGCGATGCGCTGGAAGATGTTATCGAACCATATCTGATACAAAAGGGCTTCTTGCAACGCACACCGCGTGGTCGGGTGGCAACACCCCACGCATTCGCCCATTTGGGATTGGCGGCACCGCTAAAATTAGAAACACCAACACTATTCACTGGATCAGATGATGGATAAACGAGAAAAATCCAAACCAGATATGGGCTATTTCGAAGGCCGTCTGCATTACTACCCTGTCCGGGTATTCTATGAGGATACCGATTTTACTGGCGTGGTGTTTTATGCCAATTATTTACGGTTTATGGAGCGGGCGCGGTCGTCGTTTTTTCGTTTGGCCGGGATAAGCCACGCTGAACTCTTAGAGCGCGATGTGCCGCTCGCATTTGTTATCCGTAAGATTGAAATCGAGTACAAAAAACCTGCGCGCATTGACGACGCCTTGCTGATTAAAACCAGTTATGACAGATATAAAGGCCCGCGTCTCTGGGTCTCCCAAGAGGTTTGGCGCGGAGAGGAACTTCTGACCACCGCATATAGTGAGGCCGCCTGTATAGACTTGAATGGCCGCCCAAGACGACCAACCCCCGAGATGATAGAGAAATTACAGCCGTATTTTTTGCCGGAATAATATCATTAATAAGACACACAGTCGTCGCCGGGTATGACCACAAGATACGGGGTTCGGCTTGCGCTAAAGGGTCATTAATAAGCTGGTTTTCTGCGTTATTCTGGCATTGGCATTGGCTCATTGACCACATCAAGTGGTTTCTCAACAACTGGTTTCTCAACATTCAACTCACAAATGTCTGTCACTTCCTTGTTTTCTTCGTCGACATATATGAGTTGTTCTGGCGTGACGACTTTGGTCCACGGTTCGCGGCGCTCAATGGGCGGCGTTTCGATCGTGATCCATTTTTTTGCGACATCGTCGTAGATTTGTTGTGGTTCCGTCTCGATAGAAACGATTGAGAAGCCGGACTTTGTCACAGCCGGAATTACGACCATTTTTAAAGTATTGATCGGGATGCAAGTTTGCTCGATCGGCGGCGGTGCCACGATCACTTCTTCCACGGGTTGGGTGGTTGTGCATGCGCCCAGAGTAACAAGTGGGGCTAGTATTGCAGTGGTGGTAAATATAGATTTCATGTTCCGACCTTTCAATATATGTCCGTGTGTTACACAGAATATACGGCGAAACTATGGCGGGAATTGACTAAAGGCAAGACAATAGCACCACTTTACTATTACAATTGAATAAGGTTTGAGGGTTTCCTATGCTTGTGATAGTGATTCCTTGTTGGTGGCGGTAGCTGATAAATTACCGTCTGTTAATTGGTATTACGCCACAATTTAGCCCAAGACGGTATTTAATATGTAGATGGAGACGTGTTTACAATGAGTTTATTACAAATTTTGCCGGAAATAAGCTTGAATATAGGCGTGTCGCCTATGTTGATCGCAAATGCATCGGCTGGAGGTTTTTCGCTGATAGAGCTATTTACCAGTGCCGACTGGATTGTTAAATCGATCATGATTGGCTTGGCAATAGCTTCGATTTGGTCGTGGGCGATCATCATAGATAAAACCATAAACTTCCATTTGCTCAAAAAACGCGCCGCTAGTTTCGAGGAAACATTTTGGTCTGGGCGGACGCTTGACGAACTCGCCGAAGGGCTGGCGGGTGATACTCGTGACCCTATGGGCAGGGTGTTTACGGCGGCTATGCGCGAGTTTAAAGAGAGCCAGGTCAATCCGCGCGGCAATGATATTGGCGGCACCCGCGAACGCATTGACCGGGTTATGGGGCTAGTGGTCAACCGCGAACTGGCTAAGACTGAGCGCGGCATGACCGTGCTGGCGACGGTTGGTTCCGCATCGGTTTTTATCGGTTTGCTGGGTACGGTTTGGGGTATTATGAACACGTTTCGCGCTATTGATACGCGGGGAAATATTGACGTGTTGACGATTATACCGGGTATTATGGAAGCTTTATTTGCGACGGCTCTGGGGCTGGTTGCGGCGATTCCTGCGGTTATATTCTACAATAAATTTACAACTGATTTGGATAGGTATGCCGGGCGACTCGACGGATATACGGACGAGCTATCGGCCATATTATCGCGCAAAATTGGCAAAGGTGGTTAGTTATGGCTATGGCGCAAATGGGACGGAGCGGCGGTGGGCGGCGCGGTCGCCGTGGGCGCCGTGGTCTGAATTCCGAAATTAATGTGACGCCATTGGTCGACGTGATGCTGGTGTTAATGCTGATATTTATGGTATTGGCCTCGGTTGTAGCGGCGGGTGTTCCGATTGAACTGCCGAAAACCGACGCCAAGTCCATGCCAACACAGCAAAAACCCTTAACCGTTACCGTCGATATAAACGGCATAATTTACTTGCAAGAAGAAGTGGTAACGTTGGAAGAACTGAGGCCAAAGCTTATTGCGCTTGCGGGTGAGGGCTATGAAGAACGGATTTATTTGCGCGGCGATGCGGGCGGTAATTACGGCCCAGTTATGAAAGCCATGGCCGCAATTAACGCGGCTGGTTTCTCAAATATAGGTTTGGTAACGGATCCTATACAAAAATAGGGCACATTCACTTTATGAAATTCGGTCTGCCCATATCATTTACCTTTCATGTCTTGTTCGTGATGGCTGGACTTTTGTTGTGGTCTCGGCATGTGGAGCAATTGCCGCAGTCCAATATTATCCCTCTGAAATTGGTAACCGTAGCGGACATAACTGATGTTAAGCCAACCCGTAGCGAAGACGATACCCCGCAGCCGGATGAGCAAAGTGAAAAGCCGGTAATTCCTGATGTGCCATTGGATCAGACCATACCAGATAAGACGCCAATTACACCTGTGGCGGAACCAGTACAGCCGATACCCGAGCCACCCAGTCCTGATGAAACGGATAACAAGGCCGTAGTAAGTCCGCCTGCATTTGATTTAGATGCGCTGGAAAAGGCTTTTGATAATGTCCGTAAAAACAACCCTGACGCAGATACCCAGCAAACCCTGACCAATGAGAACCAAAAAGCCGCTATAGCTGACAACTCAAGAATGGGTGCAGGTGCCCAGACCAGTGACACGGTTAATGCGTTGGATTATATTCGCGCCCGCTTGCGTGATTGCTGGATAGTTGACATGGGCGCAGTTGATTATCAAAATTTAGTTGTTGAAGTGCGGTTATTGCTCAATAGGGACGGCAGTATCGCAGAGGCGACTGTGCTGAACAATGCTGAAATAATCGCATCTCAAAACAGGGCTTGGCCCGTAGCGCGGCACAATGCCATGACTGCGCTTCGTAAATGCGCCCCTTACAATGGTTTGCTAAGTATCGATTATAATGTATGGAAAGACCTACGGCTTCATTTGAATCCAGGAGAGAATTAATGAACACTGCACGAGAATTTACAGGAGCATCAAGTTTTTATGGGGGCTTGTCTCAAGTTATGAAATTTTTATTGCTTACGGTAGCACTCCTTATGGGCATGTTTGTATCGTTTCAAGCCCGCGCCCAATTGGAAATCGATATAGTGCACGGTGCGCCGGAACCTCTCCCAGTTGCTATTCCGGATTTTCTATCCAGCCACCCGGAGACCGACCAGATTGCCAAAGATATAGCGTCTGTCATAGCTGCTGATCTGGAGCGTTCCGGCCTGTTTCGCGTGTTGGATAAATCCATGTATATCGAGAAACAGACCGATATAAATTACCAGCCGCGCTTTGCCGATTGGCGTTTGATAAATGCCAAGGCTTTGTTATCCGGCAAAATAGTTCGCGAGGGTTCTAACCGTCTCAAGGTTGAGTTTCGGCTGTGGGATATTTACGGCGCCGAGCAATTGGACGGCAAGCGCCTTGCCACGACACCGGACAATTGGCGGCGTATTGCCCATAAAATCTCTGATAATATCTATAAACGTCTAACCGGAGAGGGCGGATATTTTGATAGCCGCATTGTCTATATTTCAGAGAGCGGCCCCAAGACCAACCGCCGTAAACGTCTCGCGATCATGGATGCGGACGGCGCTAACCCACAATATTTATTGGCTGGGGCTGATTTGGTATTAACGCCGCGTTTCTCCCCAACGGCTCAAACTATTACCTACCTTTCATGGGAAACCGGGCGTTCACAAGTCTATTTGCTGGATATAGAAACGGGGCGGCGTGAACTGTTGGGTAATTTTCCCAACATGACCATTTCACCCAGGTTTTCCCCTGATGGCCGCAAGTTGATTTTCTCCATGATCAAGAAAGGTAATAGCGACATCTATGTGTTTGATTTGCGCTCCCGTTCCACGACGCGCTTAACCACCAATCAGGCTATTGACGTATCGCCAAGCTTCTCGCCTGACGGGCGTAAAGTGGTGTTTAATTCCGACAGAGGCGGTTCGCCGCAGCTTTATACGATGAATGCGGACGGCTCCAATGTGCGCCGCCTCAGCTTTGGGGCAGGGCGGTATACGGCACCTTCGTGGTCGCCGCGCGGGGATTTAATTGCTTTTACCAAGAGCAATAAAGGCAAGTTTCACATTGGTGTTATCAATGCTAAGGATGGAAAAGGCGAACGCTTGCTAACAGATTCCTATTTGGACGAAGGGCCAACTTGGTCACCAAATGGCCGTGTTATTTTGTTTACGCGCGAGGGGCGCGGTATAAGTGGACGTTCCGCCATATGGTCTGTGGACCTGACCGGGCGCAATTTACGTAAAGTACCGACGCCAGGCGCGGCATCTGATCCGGCATGGTCACCAATATTGCCCTAATTTGGGCACATTTATTCGCAAGGGTTCAACTTGACACATTGTTTCATGGCGTTAGCTTGAATATATCATTAACCAAAAATTGGTTGGGAAAAGAGAGAAGAAAATGAATACGAAAACTATTGTACTCGCAGTTGTAATGTTAGCCCTTTCGGCTTGCGCGACGACACCTAAGCAACAAGAAATCATCCAAACTCAACCACGTGCAGAAGTACCTGCGCCGGTAATAGTGGAGCCTGAACCTGAGGCACCAATCGAGCCTGCGCCTGTCGAAGAGGCTGCGCCGGTTATTCCCCAAGGACCTCAACCCGGTACTGCGGACCATTTTAAATATATGTCGGGCGAAGACCGCGTGTATTTTGGGTATAATGAATATAGTTTAACGCCACAAACCCGCGAAATTTTAAAATCTCAAGCCAGTTGGTTGCAGCAGTACAATAACGCCATCATCGTTATTGGTGGCAATGCAGATGAGCGCGGAACCCGTGAATACAATCTGGCACTTGGTGCGCGACGCGCCGATGCGGTCAAAGCATTTTTAGTCAGTCAGGGCGTGGCACCGGGGCGGATAACCACAGTGTCATACGGCAAAGAGCGCCCAATCGATGGCCGTTCTAACGAAGCCGCGTGGGCGCTGAACCGCAATGCTCATTCTGTGGTATTGGTTGGCGGCAGTAGTTAACTGCAATAAATTACAAACTTAACTGCACTTTAACGATACGCGCCTTATTTCTGCCATTAGGGTATGGATAAATTATTGGGTTCTGCCTGAATAAGGATTATTATGCGTATTTCATTTTTGTTTCTCAGTGTTGTTTTGTTAATCGGCTCTGCCTTGCCAGCCCATGCAGCTAGTAAGAGAGAGTTAGAGGCTAAAATCATTTTGCTTGAGCAACGTCTTGCTACGTTGGAAAACCGGATGCTTACGGGTGATCCTGCTGCGGAAAGATTGATGCAGCGCATGGATGCATTGGAGACATCCCAGCGCTCTATGACAGGCGAGGTCGAACGGTTGCGGTATGAACAGAGTACGCTACAAGAACAAGTTCAAGCGTTGGCGTCGCAAATCACACTCATACAAAGCGCGAATGATGAAATGCGCAATAGGTTGAGTGCAGTTGCTCCACAAACCTCCGTCCGGCAAGGTTCTAGTTCCGCCCCTTATAGCAATGGTCGTTCAGGCGGCGTGTATGCAGGCGGCACGGCTATTCCCAGGTCGCCGAATAATGCCGAGTTACCTGCCTCTGGCACGAACAATCTTGGCACGCGCAATATGGGGCTGGGTAATGACATATCAAAATTAGCCCGTGTTGGCCAAGACCGGATGAACGAGGGTGATTTTTCCGGCGCCCAAAGGGCGTTTCAACAATATCTTGATTTAAACCCGGATGCACGCGACAGAGGCGATGTATATTTCTGGCTGGGTGAGACCTATTATGCCAAATCCGGCTTCTCCAGTGCCGCCGACGCTTATATTGCCTCTATGCGTGCCGCTCCCAAAGGCGACTATGCACCCGAAGCTATGGTTAAATTAGCGGCGACGGCTCGTGCGCTCGGTAAAAAAGATATGGCATGTAAAACCTTGGCCAGCTTCCCGGTGCAATATCCCAAAGCCGTACTTGCGGTGCGCAAGAAAGCCCAAATTGAGAATTTGCGCAGTGGATGTTGAGGCTAAAGCCTTTGGTCAACTAACCCAGTGGGGTATTCCGCGCAATGAATTAATAGCCGTCGCTTTTTCGGGAGGTGGTGACAGTACCGCACTTTTGTCATTGATGATAAAGTGGAATAGTGCGCAAACCGTTCAAGCCTTTATTGTAGATCACGGCTTAAGATCCGGTTCAGATACAGAAGCAGAATTAGCTCGATCAAGGGCGCATGAAATGGGGGCTAGCGCACGAGTTCTTTCCTGCGCATGGCCAAATGAGAAACCTGGCGAAGTACCAACAACAGGCATTCAAGAAAAAGCCCGTAATGCCCGCTATCAACTCCTCGGTGATGCGTGCCGGGAGCAGGGCATAAAAACCCTCATGCTTGGACATAACCGGGGCGACCAAGCGGAAACCGTGTTCATGCGTCAACAAGCCGGGAGTGGCTGGCGGGGATTGGCGGGTATTAAGTGCCGTATTGAAGCCCCCATTTGGCCGGCTTTGCGGGGGGTGGAAATTCTGCGGCCATTGTTGGAATGTGGCCGTGCAGAGTTGCGTTCATACAATAAAAACAATAACTTATCATGGATAGATGATCCGTCTAATGACAGCCGTGCATTTGCACGTATCCGCGCCCGTACTTATTTAGATGCGCATTTAGCTGAAAAGCGAAACCTATTAACAATGGCCAAGGCGGCGAATTTTATTTTAGCGCAAGAACAGGTTTTGCTAAGCGAATTTATTCAATCCACAACGAGTTTAGAAGATTGGGGGGGGGTGAATTTGCTGCCTGGTTTCTGCACGGCCAAACTTGGCCAAGTCGCAGAAGCTTTGAAATATTTGCTCCCCGCACTTTCCGGTGACGCATTGCCCCCAAGCACTGAAAAGCGCATGAACCTTGCGCGGCGCCTCCGCACCAAAGGATTCTCCGGTGCAACGCTCGGCGGTGTTCGGTGCATACCGAGGGAGGGCGGAATTTTGTGTGTGCGGGATTTAGGCGTGTTGCTTGGCCGTGCCAAAGTCCCTGCTGTCCGCCCGATACAATTACAAACAAATGAAACAAAGATATGGGATAGTCGTTTTGCCATCACTACGGGGAGGGATAATGTGTCGGTAGATGCGCTCGGGAATTGGGTTGATAAATTGGATAAGTCGCAAAAACAGTCTCTATCGAGTTGTCCCCAAGTTGCGCGTGGTGGTCTACCCGTTTTCGTACTCGGGAACCAAGTTAAATTCATCCCGTTTGTGGATTCCCATGCCGGCAATCAAGATTTTTCCGTTCGAACGTTGACGAGTGAACGCTTGCGCTCACTTTTAGGCGAGTTTGACTGATATATTTCACGTTTTGCCCTTACTCTTTAGGAATTGCCACTTATATAGTATAATTCATACTGTGTGGTCGATTTGAGCCGATAAAAAGGAATATATAACAATGCAAATGCGCAATTTTGCCCTCTGGGCTATTATCATCGTCATGTTTATGGTCATGATCACCGTCTCGCAAAACGCTATGAAGCCTGAGAAGTCGGATATTATCAAAACCCATGAATTTATTTCATTGATAGAGCAAGGAAAAATCGAAAGCCTCGAAATAGACGCACAAAAATATACCGTATCCGGGACGACAGTGGATGGAGCTAAATTTGTGGCAACGGACGTATATTCTGACGGATTATTCAAAAAGCTAGATGATTATGACGTACCCTATAATGTAAAACCTATTCGGGAAAACAGCCTATTGGCACAATTCCTGTTTAGTGTTCTACCGTTCATTTTGTTCATCGGTATCGCTATTTGGTTCATGCGATCTATGCAGGGTGGCGGTAAGGGCGGTGCGATGAGCTTTGGCAAATCCCGCGCCAAAATGTTGACCGAAGACCAAGGCAAGGTGACATTCGATGATGTTGCGGGCGTGGAAAACGCTAAAGAAGACCTGCAAGAAGTTATTGAATTTCTACAAGACCCGACCAAATTCCAGCGCCTAGGCGCGAAAATCCCCACGGGCGCATTGCTCATCGGCCCTCCGGGTACGGGTAAAACCTTGCTGGCCAAAGCGGTTGCGGGTGAGGCGGGTGTGCCGTTCTTTACTATCTCCGGCTCTGACTTCGTTGAAATGTTTGTTGGTGTGGGTGCGAGCCGTGTCCGCGATATGTTTGAGCAAGCCCGCAAAAATGCGCCGTGTATTATTTTTATCGACGAAATTGACGCGGTGGGTCGCCACAGGGGTGTGGGCACATCCGGTGGTCACGAAGAGCGTGAGCAGACTTTGAACCAATTATTGGTCGAAATGGACGGTTTTGATGGTCAGGAAGGCGTAATTATTATCGCTGCGACCAACCGTCCTGATGTTTTGGATAAAGCCCTCCTGCGTCCGGGACGTTTTGACCGCCAGATTGAAGTGCCATTGCCTGATATTATGGGGCGCGAGAAAATCCTTGCCGTCCACATGAAAAAAGTCCCGACGGCCCAAGATGTCGACAATAAATATATCGCCCGCGGTACGCCCGGCATGTCCGGTGCCGACCTAGCTAATCTGGTCAACGAAGCTGCACTCTTGGCGGCGCGGCGCAATAAACGCAAAGTCACTATGCGTGAGTTCGAAGACGCCCGCGATAAAGTCCTGATGGGTGCAGAACGTCGTTCCCTATCCATGACCGAAGAAGAACGGGCAAACACCGCATACCACGAAGCTGGTCATGCTATTGTTGGTCTTAATATGCCGGGCGCGCACCCTATCCATAAGGCGACGATTATTCCCCGTGGTCGGGCGCTGGGCATGGTGCAATACTTGCCGGAACGCGACCAAATTTCACAGTCCCGCGAACAAATGCTCGCCAGCATGGCTATGGCTATGGGCGGTCGTGCGGCGGAAGAGATTAAATTTGGCTATGATAAAGTCACCTCTGGCGCATCGTCCGATATTGAACATGTCACTCGCATTGCCCGCGCTATGGTCACTGAATGGGGTTTGTCCGATAAGGTTGGCCCGATTGCTTATAAGAATACGGATGTGGATAGCTTCATGCCCGGCATTGGGCGCGGCTCTGCAATCTCGCCGGAAACTGCGCGGTTGATCGAAGACGAGATTAAGCGCTTTGTCACCGAAGCTCATGAAAAAGCCACGGCGATTCTCAAGAAAAAGAAGAAAGATTGGGTTCGGTTATCCGAAGCATTGCTGAAATACGAAACCCTGTCAGGCGACGAGATTAAAAACCTGCTATCGGATAATATCAAGCCAAAACGTCCAGATTTCGATAATGATGACGGCAAGCCCGGCCTGTCGGCAATCCCGACAACCAAGCCAAAACCCAAACCACTGGGTGATAAGCCACAGCCTGAGGGGTAATAAACTGTAGGGTGGATTAGGCTCTTCGCCGTAATCCACCAATGGCACCCACCTCACGGTGGATTACGCGTAAGAGCGCTAATCCACCCTACAAGGCTGTTGAGTAATTGATGAAAAATACCGCCAAAATTATGGGCATTCTCAATGTCACGCCGGATAGTTTTTCGGACGGTGGACGGTACGACGGAGTTGAACAGGCCGTTGCACACGCCCACGCTATGGTGCGGGCAGGGGCGGATATTATAGACATTGGCGGCGAAAGCACACGGCCCGGTGCGGATGTGGTCGGGCGGGCCGAAGAACTGGCGCGGGTTATTCCGGTGATCGAGGCACTCGCAGGTATTGCTGCCGAAATTTCTATTGATACGCGCAGACCTGCGGTGGCGCAGGCGGCGGTACAAGCCGGAGCCAGTATCTGGAATGATGTCACGGCGTTGGAATTTGATGATGGTTCGCCGGACATGGCCGCCAAGCTTGGTTGCAAAGTCGTCCTGATGCATATGCGCGGCACCCCGGTCACCATGCAGGACAATCCCCATTATAGGAACGTGGTAGCGGAAGTGATGGCCTATCTGAAAACCCGCATGAGTGTTGCCATCAAAGCAGGCGTAAAGCGCCAAAACATCATTCTCGACCCGGGCATAGGTTTTGGTAAACGCCTAGAAGACAATCTCAATCTATTACAACACTTGGACGATTTTCATATATTAGGCCGCCCCATACTCCTGGGTGCATCACGCAAAAGCTTTATAGGCAAGATAGACGGCAGCACTGCAAGCGAGCGTCTAGGCGGTAGCATAGCCAGCGCAATCTGGGGCGCAAGCATGGGCGCTTCTATTTTGCGGGTACATGATGTAGAAGAGACGATGCAGGCGCTGAAAGTTTGGGAGGCTATTAATGGAACTTAAGTATCTCGACGAGGTAAAAGGTCACAAGACAGTAGAAGAAAGAACCGAAGCCGAAGAACGTATTTATAATTCTAATAAGAAAAAGTTATTTACTGCTTATCCTCTATTGTTAATTTTGGGCACAATAGGTGTCCACAGATTTTACCTTGGGCATAACAGAGCTGCCTATATTCTCATAAGTCTGACTGCTTTATCTCTATTTTCCGAAATCTATAGCGGTGTTTTTGATAATACGGTGAGCAGACAAATAGGATTGTTGATAATTCCCATCGGTATAGCGATAATTTATGAGTTCATTATGCTGCCTTTTTTGGTTAAGAAAACCAACTCAAAGATTAGACATGAAATAGTGGCAATTGGAGGGTAATTGCTTGAAAAATACAGATACATATACTCCCCGCGTCCTCATAGTCGCAGGCTCCGACTCCTCTGGTGGTGCAGGTATTCAGGCGGACATAAAAACATGTGCGGCGTTTGGGGTTTATTCGGCTTGCGCGGTTACGGCTGTTACTGCGCAGAATACGCTTGGTGTGCAGCGGGTGGAGGCTTTGTCTGCGGACTTGGTGGCAACGCAGATGCGCGCTGTCCTTAGCGATATTGGGGCGGATGTTATTAAAATCGGCATGTTGGCCAATGGGGAGATTATCCGGGCTGTGGCTGATGTCATTATCAATGATGCAGAAGACGCGACCGTGGTGCTTGACCCGGTCATGGTGGCGACGAGCGGCGATAAACTTTTGGAAGATGCGGCCATTGACGCCCTAAAGGAATTACTCATTCCGTTGGCCGATGTGATTACGCCGAATATTGACGAAGCGGAAACCCTGACGGACTACCGTCCCAAAGACGTGGACGGATTGATACAGGCCGGAGAGCGGTTATTGGACATGGGGGCTTATGCGGCGCTGATGAAAGGCGGGCATCTTGAGAGTAAAAGCATCACAGATGTTCTCGTCGCGCCGGACGGCAATCACATCATGAGCGCCCCGCGCATATATTCGCGCCATACCCACGGCACGGGATGTACTTTGGCAAGCGCCGTCGCGGCACTGCTAGCCCAAGGCGCACCCCAAGAGATTGCCGTGCGTGAAGCCCGCGAATTTGTGTTCGAGGCCATCCGCACCGCGCCGAAACTGGGCAAAGGCAGTGGCCCGTTGAATCACGGCTTAGGCAACGAGACTGTTCAAAATTCTGTGTCAGGTTAAACATTTAGATGTCCAGTATTTCATCTAAGCGTCCGTCGAAGTATATGGCGAGTTGCGAGAGGGTCAA
>JAKIUV010000066.1 GCA_021647375.1 Robiginitomaculum sp. | reverse complement strand
AAACAAAGGTAAGAAAGAAACTAATGTGATAAAGGGGCCAATTGGCCCCTTTATCACATCATTTAAGCACAGCGTACTGGTAGACTTTTACGCCGCCACATGGCCTGATTTTACTCCGCCCTTGACAAGCTGCACGCCAAGATCGGGCAATTGGTGGTAGAGCGAGATTTTTCACCCGTGGGCACTTCGTAAAAAAGGCCTTCGGTCGTTGAGCAAGGCACGAAGGCAAATGTGTATTGATAAGAATCATACAAGGCTCAGCGTTCGTCGCCAGTGCACGCTTTTATCCTTTGTGCGCTCTGGGCTTTATTATCAGCCTGTCGGGGAGAGCGCAGAGAACCTGAAGTTCATGCGGATTATTGACAAGCAGTTCCTCAAAACACCGTGGTACGGGTCTCGGCAAATGGCGCGGTATATGCAGCGCCAAGGACACAAGGCTGGACGGCACCGTAATCCGCCGCTTAATGCGTCTGATGCGGCTCGTGCCTATATACCAGACGCCCAATACCAGTAAAAAACACACTAGACACAAGGTTTATCCATATCTGCTGGGGAAGCTCACTATTAACAGGCCCAATCAGGTTTGGTGCACGGATATTACCTATATTCCTATGCGCAAAGGGTTTTTGTACCTTGTTGCGGTTATGGATTGGTATAGCCGTAAGGCGCTGTCATGGCGCTTGTCCAACACGATGGAGATTGAGTTCTGCACCGAGGCTCTCAAAGAAGCCTTGGCCAGATACGGCCCACCTGAAATTTTTAACACAGACCAGGGCAGCCAGTTTACCAGCCATGATTTTATCAAGGTGCTCAAAGATGCCGACGTCAAAATATCCATGGATGGCAAAGGCCGTTGGATCGATAACCGAATGATCGAGCGGCTCTGGCGGTCTTTGAAATATGAATGCGTATATTTGCGAGCCTTTGAAACAGGCCTGCAAGCTAAACAAGATATTGGCGAATGGATAAGTTATTACAACACTGAGCGCCCTCATTTAAGCTGCCACATGGTCCAAATTATAGGGCCACCTCTCACCCACCAAGGAAAAATGTGTTGCGGAAGAACACCTCTTGAAACTATGTTAGAGGGTAAAGAGATTTGGAAGGAGAAGTTTTTAGACCAAACTTAACTGACAAATCACCATCGGAAAAACCGGAAACTGTCAGATCAAGTATGAACCACTACAGATAATATTTAGGAAACCTACTCCTCTGGTTTAGGTGCCGCCAATGACCCTTCTGCATTTTCATCATATTCATCTTCGTCGTCATCAGTATAAATATCTTCGATAATGACAGTTCCACCTCTATTTACCATGCCGCGTCGCCGCATTACCACAGCTTTATCATGAAGTTCATTCATAAGCCTAGCAATTTCTGGCGGCACGCCAATTGGCGCAATAATATCATTGGTTGATCGACTAACATATGAGGTAATCGGCATACTGCCGCCGAGAAGATCGGCAACGATATCGTCAAACCCATCAATTACTATCGGCTTGTCCTGTTGCAACTCCTCTGTAACGTCAGGTGTGGCATATTTTTCTAAGTGTTTTTTAAGGTCTATTGGCCAATTTTTAAAAAAATAAGGCCTCGCTTCTTCGTATAAAACGGAAACATTAAGCGAGTTTCTCTCTGCGTGAAAACCTCTAAGAGAATTAACAAATTCACGCCCATGCATGCTTAGAACCGTATCTACATTTTTACTGGTAATGGCATAATTTTGTAACGCTGGCCCCCCTATATTGCCATAGAAAAAACCATATATGACTTTTGGGCTATCCCAATTTTTATAAACAATGTTTTCGCGGATGTTTCTTAGACTGAGGGGAACGCCTTTAATGGTGACTAGCTTTGCGTCGTGAAACAGTTGTTTGTTAGCTCCTAATAACAGTTTTGCAGGTTTTTTTATTGGGTAATTTAGAGCAATGTTTTCTATCACCAATACATTATGAAGATTATACCAAAAGGCAAGTTGCTCTTTTTTTGCTAAATGTGTCAAATCTATTTGATTCGCTATTCGGACTAAATCTGCTCTATATGCCGATAGTTCACGTTTAAACTCTGCATCCATATATGAGAACGTCACTCGACTCCCTTCAAGTCTATAGGCCGATTTATGACCACTAACAAACCGGGTGCCCACAATGGCGCTTGGTCGTCTAGCTCGGCGACGAATAGAATCCCCAAGTCGTAAGACTACACTTTGCAGCGCTGCGTCCCATAGTTGATAATCTAATACAGCTTTTCCAGTCTGCATTTGTGGGGAAAATATATCGTAAACAGTACTACCCTGTTGGATAGTGTGTACTGATTGCTGTTGGGACATGATTTGATTGCTACTTTGTGCATTACTAATGTGCCCGTAAAATGCGATCCCTAGTGCTACCCCCGCAGATACCCATCTTGATTTAACTTGATATATTGACATTATTACCCTTTACAGCCTTTATCGAAAAGCAATAAATACACTAATAGAGGCAAAAAGCTAGCTTTTTATTATGATGCTTACTGTGAGGTGATCCTATAATTTGGACCATGTGGCAGCTTAATTAGGGTGTGCTTTGGGTTTCATTTA
The DNA here is from genome assembly GCA_021647375.1 of Robiginitomaculum sp. Classification (GTDB taxonomy): domain Bacteria; phylum Pseudomonadota; class Alphaproteobacteria; order Caulobacterales; family Maricaulaceae; genus Robiginitomaculum_A. The sequence continues at coordinate 13,135 of JAKIUV010000066.1, read as the reverse complement.
TGCTGCTTTTGGGACTTTGTCTAGGTTTGCATAGTAATTCTCCTCTGCGTCTGCTGGCGGTATGTTGCCAATCGGCTCTAAATATTCGTCCAAGGTTGAACCTGTCTACCCATTTAAGTGTTGCGAATTCGACCGCTTCAAATGATTTACACGACCCGTATTGGTGAATGACTTCGGCTTTGTAAAGCCCGTTTATCGTCTCGGCCAAGGCATTGTCGTAGCTATTGCCGACACTGCCAACTGACGGTTCAATGCCGGTTTCAACCAGACGTTCCGCGTATTTAATCGACACATATTGGCTACCCCGATCACTGTGATGCACAAGGCCCGATTTATGAACGGGCTGCCGCTCGTGCTGAGCCTGTTCCAGTGCGTCCAGTACAAGCTTTGTATGCGGCGTTCGGCTCACCCGCCAACCGACAATTCGGCGAGCAAAGGTATCGATAATAAATGCCACATAGACGAACCCTGCCCATGTGGAGACATAGGTAAAATCAGATACCCATAATATGTTGGGTGCAGTGCTTTGAACTGTCTGTTCACCAGATTCCGTGGGCAGACATCCGCTTTGTTGCTGATGGTAGTTTGCTGACTTTTACCCCGTATAACGCGCCTAATGCCCAGTTCGCGCATCAAGCGCTCGACCGTGCATCTAGGCTACGTCGTAGTTCTCTCACTGCATTTGTCGCCAGGCTTTACGCACACCGTAGACTTTGTAATTCTCTTTAAACACGCGCTTGATTTCTGGCTTTAAAATTACATCACGCTTTGCCCGTGCAGACAGTTTGCTCGGATCATTACGCGCGGCCAAGCGAGCATAATATGTCGTCGGGGCAATCGATAAGGTCTTACAGATTGGCTCGACCCCATAATCACTACGGTGATAATCAATAAAATTTGTCATCGCTTGAACGGGGGGGCAAGCTCCGCCATAATAAGTTAAAAATGGGCAAAATACGCAGACGCCTTGCGCAATATCTCATGGCCTGACGAAGGTCTCAAACCTCTCGTTCCAAAGCTTTCATTTTGTCGGCCATATCGGTGGTAACGCCCGCACGAGTGCTGCTGTCGACTTCGCGGCGCTTGATCCAACTACTTAAAATTTGTGGTACGCATCCAATTTTGGCTGAAATCGACGTAATCGCCGTCTAACGAGACGAATAATCGCTCTCGTTCTCCAACACCATCTGCACGGCTCGCGCTCGCACTTCAAGTGAAAATGTATGCCTTACGTTGCTCATAATGGCTCCTTTTACTATAGATTGGGAGCCTCCTGCAAACCCGGAGTGGTTCAATTGCAGATATTAGAAACGCCCCTTTGAATGCCGACAAAATTGAACCAGATTATATTATTACCGATAATTTACAAAACACCTCTTGCATGTGAGTACTTACTTGCGTATATGGAAAGGATGATTAGGAAAACTGGAGATGAGCGGCGGGCTGAGATTATTCAAAGCTCGCTAGAATTAGCAGCTGAGGTTGGCATTGCGAAAGTGTCAACACAGGCGATTGCTGACCGTGTGGGTATAGCCCAAGCGACCGTGTTTAGGCATTTCAAAACCCGTAATGATATTTTCCGTGCCGTGTTGGAATTTGTCGCGGGCAATGTCTTTAAGGCCTTAGAGGGGCAAATGCTTTCAGATAAGCCAGCCGACGTGCGACTTGAGACATTTATTCGGCGGCATCTAGCCATGGTTAGTAAGGTCAAAGGTGTGCCGCGTATTTTATTCTCCGATCGTCTGCATGTTGAAGACCCGGAGCTTAAAAAGACAGTGCAAGGGATAGTAACTAAGCTGACAAATAATATCTCGGTGTTGATCAAAGACGGCATTAAAGAAGGTGTATTTGATAAAAGCGTAAACCCCGATCAAATGGCACGCATGGTGGTGACCTTGGTGCAGGGTTCAGTTGTGCGTTGGTCTATCTTTGATTTTAAGTACAAACTTACCGATATGGCAGACGAAATTTGGGATGTCATTTGGCCCGCCCTGAAGAAAAAATAAGGAAAAAATCTGCTTATCTGGCGTTTTTTGACCATCAATGTAAGCGATTACTCACTGGCAATAAGAGAAGAAAATGGATACGAAGACAAAGCATAATGAGAAACTAAACTCCATAACAAAGAGCAAAGGGAATTACCGAAAATGGGTCGTGCGCGTGTTATTTCTGCTCGCCATGCTCCTCGTAGCTAAATTTGTGATTATGCCCAAGATGAAAGCCCGCCAAGTTGTGCCGCCGCCCGCACCGGCGCGGGCTATGGTCGTGAAAACCGTTCGCCTATCGCCGCAGACATTAGAATTCACCCGTGATTATACGGCGCGGATTACCGATGATGGCCGCACGATGGTATCAGCACGCCTGAACACGACTATAGCAAAAGTATATTTCAGCGAAGGCGATATGGTCAAAGCAGGTGAAGTGCTGGCTTTGCTGGACACGCAAGATGTGCGCTCAGAAGTCAATCGCGCCAAAGCATCTGTTACCAAAATAGAAGCCGACATTGAGTTCTTTGAAAAGCAAATCATCATTGACCGCACACTGTATGAGGGCGGCGCTATTCCAAAAACTGCGCTTGATGATAGTGAACGCAAATTGAAAGGCCTGCGCGCCAGTATCGCTCAGCAAGAAAGCGGGCTAAGGCTCTCGCACCAAAAACTTGGTTACGGTAAAATCTACGCACCCGTTTCTGGCCGCATTCAGAAAGTGTATATTCGTAAAGGTGAACAAGTGGCACCCGGAAAACCCGTCATGGATATAGTTGGCGGCGCAAATTACAAAGCCGTGATTACTATTCCCGAGCGCGATATGAGCAATATCGCCCTTGGCAACACCGCTTATATTCAAATACCGAATGGTGGTTTTTGGACTGGCACAATAGATAAAATTTATCCAGCTCTTGATGAGCGCACCCATACGGGCACTGTCGATGTTAAGCTCAATAGCGATATTAGCAATAAGTTCTTCGCAGGATCAATGACCAAAGTTCGTTTGGTTACTGCGCAATACGAAAATGTCCTAACTGTCCCAACACAAGCTATTTTCAGCAGAAATGGTACCAGAGGCGTCTTTACTATGCGGGGTGAAATTGCCCACTGGAACCCCATCACACTTGGAACGAGTAATGGCCTACAAACTATTATTGAGAACGGCCTAGGTGTTGGTGACCAAGTCATCACCACGCCTTACCCATCGCTTAATGAGGGTGTAAAAGTACGCATATCTGAGGGAGCCGCACAATGAGTTGGCCGCGTTTTTCTCTTAAATACCGCTATACAATTTTTGCCATATTAATTGGCATTACCATATTGGGAGTCTTTGCCCGGCTCGCAATCCCAGTCAAGCTATTCCCGGATACCGACCCCCCTGTGATTACTGTAATCACCGCGTATCCGGGCGTAGCGGCTGCGGATATTGCGAAAAATGTTAGCAAAGCTATAGAGGAAGAAGTCGCCGCCATTGATGGCATTCGCAAGGTCAGCTCTACCTCACAGGTCGGCTTGTCTATTGTTAAGGCCGAGTTCCATTATACCAAAACTACAGAAGCGGCGACGCTGGATACGCAAAATGCAGTAGGCCGTATCCGTTATAAATTACCCCTTCAAATAAAAGAACCGCAAATACTGAGTTTCTCCTCGTCCGATAAACCGATCTTGACATTTGCGATTTCGAGTAAAGCCCTTCCATTGCAAGATGTTAGAGAGCTGGCAGATAATGCCCTAAAAGACGCGTTTCAGCGTGTGGACGGCGTGGCGGCTGTCGATGTGTTTGGTGGCCACAAAAAAGAATTGGAAGTAACGCTTAGCCGCGCCCAAATGCGCAGCTACGGTATTAGCATAGAACAGGTCAAATCTGCCCTGAGGAGCTGGAACATCACGGCGTCTGGCGGGCGTGTCAATAAGGGCACGCAAGAAACAATTATTCGTTTTGACCTCACGCTTGAAAACGAACAGCAAATTGAAAATATTGTTGTCGCCAATATGGGCGGGCGTAATGTTTTCATTAGCGATATTGCCACCGTTAATTTTATGCAAAAAGAAGCCCGCTCAGCTTATCACTATAACGGGCAGGAGGCGATTGCATTGCAAGTGATGAAGCGCGGCGAAGCCAATACCGTCGAGGTTGCCGCTGAGGTGAAAAAGACATTGGCCGATATTGAAGCCAAATTCCCACTCCTCGACATTCAAATCGCAGATGATGATAGCGTGTTTACATCGCTTGTGATTAACAACATGACGACCACAGTTTTAATTGCGCTCGTGCTTACCATTTTTGTCGTACTACTTTTCCTCGCCAATATCCGCCAAGCCGCGATTATTGCCTTGTCTATTCCGGTGTCGTTTTTGATGACATTCATATTTATGAATTTTGCAGGCATTGACCTCAACATGGTTACCATGTCTGCGATTATTCTTTCGATTGGACTATTAGTAGATGACGGCATTGTTGTGCTGGAAAATATCAACCGCCATATGAAGCAAGGCGAAAAACCGTTTAAAGCAGCGCTCGTCGGCACGGAAGAAATTTTCCTCGCTGACCTTGCGGGGACGGTGACCACCATTTCCGTGCTTGTGCCTTTGATGTTCCTCGGCGGGTTTGTTGGTAAATTATTTGGCCCTCTTGCCCTAACCCTCACCTTCGCGCTTGCCTCCTCATTCGTTGTGTCCGTGACTTTAATTCCGCTGCTCTCTGCACTTTGGCTCCGCGACGACCACGAGAACCACTTGCTTGAAAAAATGCTATCGCCCTTCCACGCTCTGCTTGATTATGTGAAAGGCGTTTATATTGGCTGGCTTAAAAGCGCGTTGAAATACCCTATCCTGACCCTAGTTATCGGGGCGCTTCTTATGGTGCCTGGTGTGCTAATTATGAAATCACTTGGTAGTGAAATGCTGCCTAAATTTGACGGCGGTAGCATTCAAGTCTCGGTAGATTCTATACCGGGAACCGAACTAGCGGATACGCTAAAAATCGTCTCGCAGATTGAGCAAGCCTTTATGAGTGAGGACGGCGTTATCTCGGTTAGTACTATGGCAGGCTATGAGGCGGGCGGGCGTTATCTTGGTTCGCGCGGCGCTATGGATGTCAACCAAGCCGAAATGACAGTTACGCTCACCCCGCGCAATAAACGCCCGCGCTCGATTTGGGACGTGATGGACAGCGTGCGGGAAAAAACAAACTCCATTCCGGGTATCACGCTTTTAATCCTAAAGGAAAAAGGTGGTACGGCGCGCTCTACAACTATTGCTCCGATTGACGTTCGGATTTCCGGCCCCGAGCAAGAACAGCTTGATATTTTAGGCGAGAAAGTTCTCGCTATTACGCAGAATGTGCCCGGCACACAAAATGTCTACCGCTCTTGGGCCATCGACACACCCGAAGCCAAAATCGTCATTGATCAAAGACGCGCTAGCGAACTTGGCCTAGACGGAACCGCCATTGCCAATGCCGCTTATCAATCTGTTGTCGGAGTTGTAGCCACACCTTTCAGGCAAGAATTTGACCAAGATTTAGACATTTCTGTACGCTATGCACAGGCTGACCGCGATACACTTAACGCCTTCCTTGATGTCGATATTATGAGCCGCACAGGCATCAGCTATCCTATGCGGGAAATCGGGCATATTGAAGAATATCTGGCACCGCGTATCGTAACGCGTGAAGACTATCAGCGCACACTAAGCATATTGGGCTATAATTACGGACGGCCATTATCGGGCGCGATTGCCGATGTACAAACAGGTATAGACAAGATTGAACTCCCTGATGGTTACAGCATTACCATTACGGGCGAGCAAACCGATTTTGCAGAAGCACAGAAACGCATGGTTCGCGCTTTGTTACTTGGCATTTTAGCCGTGTACCTCGTGCTTGTCGCCCAGTTCCGCTCTTTCAAACATCCGCTCACGATTATGATGGCTATTCCTTTGCAAATTATCGGGGTAGCCTTGGCTCTACTACTGGCGGGGAAATATTTATCTATGCCAGCCTTGCTCGGCATTATCTTGCTGACGGGTACGGTGGTCAATAATGCCATTGTTCTCATCGACTATATTTTATCACGATTAAGAGACGGCGCAAATTTGCATGATGCATTGGTCGAGTCCGTTTCCGTGCGTTACCGCCCGATTATGATGACAGCGTTTTCCGATATTGCCGGCATGCTCCCCCTCGCACTGGAATTGTCCGTCGGCGCAGAGCGGTTCTCGCCCATCGCCACCGTGGTCATTGGCGGCATTTTAGCAGCGACCCTTTTAACCCTCATCTTCATCCCCGTGCTGTTCTCGCTATTTTACAAAGAGAGCGACATCGCCAAAGAGAAAGAATATGATGATAAACTCGCTTAAAAAGACAGGCATACTCACAGCCTTAGCTACGCTATGCTTAAGTGTAGCCGCACCCGCTTTCGCCCAAACACCCTTAAGTGCCCATAAAGCTATAGAGACAGCCCTAGCCAATAACCCTAGCTATCAAAGTGTAGGAATGGGCGTGGACATCGCCAAGTTAGAACTGGATAAAGCCAAAGCCGCTAGGCTACCAACGCTTGATATACGAAGCAACTATACCCATTATTCCGACCCGATGATTATTGTGCCCATTCACGAAGCGGGTGTATTTCCGAGCCTTGACCGAGATATATTTACGAGCGGTCTTTACGCGCAAATGCCGCTCTATACTGGCGGGCGCTTGGACGCGGCAAATAATCTTGCCCGCGCCCAAATCAAGGGTAGTAAGCAAGCGTCCGAAAACATGAAACAGGCGCTTATTTTTTCTGTCATGCAAAATTATTCCGAATTGCTTACATTGGATAAACTAAAACAGGCATCCGATCAAAGACTCGATTTTTACCGCAAGGAACAGAGCCGTATCGCGCTGCTTCTCTCGCAAGGCAAAGCTACAAAGCTAGATCAGGCCAAAATAAACGCAGCATTTGAAAAAGCAAAGTATGAGCGTTTGCAACTTGATACCGCCTATGATCAAAACAAAATAAACCTTTCAAGCCTGATGAGTAGCGACGTACCCAGTTCACTTTTGCTTACCAAGTTTACTGTGGCGCAATCTGTCCTCCCGTCCACACGCGACGAAGCGCTTAGTGTAGCGCGGCGCGAACACCCCGCCCTGCGCGAGGCAGCGGCCAAAATGGAAATGGCAGAGAGCAAAGTTAACATTGCGCGCGCCGCAAAAAAACCACAACTGAGCGCTATCGGCAATGCGCGCGCTATGTCGGGCGGCAATTTCTCGGTTCAGAATGAATGGCAATTGGGCGTTCAATTCACCGTGCCATTATTTGATGGAAAAATTAAAAGCCGCAACATATCGCAGGCCCGTATAGGCAAAACACAAGCGCGCCTTGCTTATGACAATCTCGTTAATCAAACCAATGCAAGCGTAAAGAATGCTTGGCAATCCATGGATAGTTCACGGCGCGGCATTAGCGTTTCCAAGGCAAACCTTACGCAAGCCAAAGAGGCTTTGCGTATCGAAACCCTGCGTTATGAAAATAGCCGTTCTACCCTCAACGACTTAACTTTGGCCGAAGCATCCTTGTGGGAAGCACAATCAAATTTAGCCCGTTCCGAAAATCTCTATGAGCTTAGTAAGGCTCAGCTTTTAATGGCTATGGGTATATTACAGCCCGAAAGCTTAACCCCCTCATTATTTTGAAAATATCGGCATTAAATCAAATTTCCCCAACCCCAACTTAGAAAAAGAAATGAAAATGAAAAAAATTATCCTCACCTGCGCTATCGTGCCTTTACTATTGCAGGCTTGTGCCAGTTCGCCCGAACCACAACAACGCGAAAAATCGGCTCCGCCTGCCTTTGGCAAAAACCAAAGCGTCATTACGGTCGTTAGCCCGGCCAGTCTTTTGATCACAAGTTTTAACCGTAATAATGATTATGTGATTGACCGCGCCGAATTTACGGCGGGGCGTGATCAGGCGTTTTTAACTGCTGATAGCAACCAAGATGGCCGCATCAATTTGTTCGAAATGGACGCGTGGCGGCAAGGTGCGCTTGGTTCGAAAGACGCGGCTCCCATGAGTATGTTTTTCGATGCCGACTTTAATCAGGTCGTGACCAAGAAAGAATTCGAAACTGCATTTGACACCCTGTTTAACAATGCAGACAAAGACGGCAATAGTACTATCGCTTTCACAGAATTGGTGCGCGTTGCCGCCCGACCTTCAGGCCGTAGTCAAGGCAAAAAACCCGCCCAAAGCAAGCAGAAGAAACGCGGCCAAGGCAAAGGCGGCGGGCGCGGCCAACATAGCTATTAAAGCCAGAACTATCACACGAAAAAGGAAAGGTAATACCCCATTTTCAGTAGGGATGTGAAGTAGGCTTATTTTAAGCGGCGTGCTTCATGTGCCTCTTAAGTTTTTCCAAGAGGGAAGCTTCACACTGCCATATTTAGCCCACCATTTATAAAACGACGTGTTGCTCATCCCATGCTCCCGGCAAAGTTGGGACACAGGCGTGCATGCCTGCGCTTGCTTCAAGATTGTCATAATCTGACTATCGCTATATCTAGGTTTCTTAATGCGCCCAGAGCGAAGCGAAGAAGTCGCCTTGGGCAGTAAAATCCCCTGTTAAAAACATATAGAAAATTCTACTGCACCCACCGTAAACGGGGTGGGGATAAGGTTTACATTCGTTCAGGCGTTTCTATGCCGAGCAATGCCAAGCCCGCCTCCAATTGTTTCAGGGTCAAGGCGGCCAATGCCAGTCTTGAAGATTTAATATCGTCCGCCACATCATCCGCCAGAACCGGGCAGTCTGCGTAGAACTTAGAAAACGCTTGGGCCAAAGTGTAAACATGATCGCACAATATATGGGGCATACGTTTGGCTTCGGCGGCGGCGAGGGCACGGTTGAAACTGTCGAGCATGAGCACTAGATTTTGCTCGGCTTTTTCCAGCGGCAAGATGTCTCCGGGTTCAACCCCCTTATCTTTGGCCTTACGCAGCAAAGACTTTATCCGCACGGCGGCATAGAGAAGATACGGTCCGGTTTTGCCTTCGAAGGACACGAAGCGGTCTATATCGAAAATATAATTTGTCGTGCGCTGGTTTTGCAAATCTGCAAATTTCAGCGCTGCCATGCCGACTTTATTGGCGATATCCGCTCGCTCCGCCGCACCAAAATCCTGGCCAATACCCGATTTCTCCAACCGTTTTGCCGCAGCATCGCGCATCATTTTTGTCAAATCAGACAGCCTTAGCACACCGCCGTCGCGTGTGGTGAACGGCTTCCCGTCCGGCCCGTTGACTGTGCCAAAACCGAGATGTTCTAACTGCTCGCGCTTATACCAGCCCGCAAGGGCGGCAGCGCGGAACACTTGCTCGAAATGGGTAGCTTGACGCTGGTCCACCACATATAAAATATGATCAGGATTTATGGCGTTTTTACGGTCGAGCAAAGTTGCTAAATCGGTTGTGTGGTAAAGCACGGCACCTGTCCGCGCCCGCAACATGACCGGCGGGGTGCCTTTGCGAGTTTCTGCGTCATAATTATCGTCCACAGGAATGATGAGCGCACCGTCGCTTTTTTGGGTTATGCCTTGAGCGGTCATAGCCTCAATCATATCCGGTATCAGCGGATCGACACTGGCCTCGCCCTTCCACAAATCAAATGTGACCCCAAGGTCGCCGTATCCCTTTTTCAGATATTCAATTGAAATGCGAATGAAATGATCAAGAAGCGCACGATAGCCCGGACGCCCGGATTGTAGCTCCGCCGTCGCGGTTTGTGATTTTTTCAACCGCGCCGGGTCGGCTTTGGACTTGGTGCTGGCTTGGGGGTATAGCCGTGCCATATCGTCCATTGTCACCGGGCTGTCTTTTGGATAACCGTCCGTAATCGCCGCATCAAAATACACCAAATCCGGCTGTTCTTCCTCAAGTTCCGAAATCAGGTGCCCCATTTGCAAACCCCAATCACCCAAATGCACATCACCGATAACCTCATGCCCGCGCGCGCGTAAAATACGCTTGAGCGATTCGCCAATAACAGCAGAGCGCAAATGCCCCACATGCATAGGCTTGGCGACATTGGCACCGCCGTAATCAATGACAATTTTTGCGGGTTTATCAGCATCACGAACACCTGTGCGCGGGTCACCAGCTAGTTCTTTGACCCGCTGTGCCACCAAGGCAGCGCTGGGGGTCAGGTTTATAAACCCCGGCCCTGCAATTTCTGCCAAAGCTATATCAGGATTTCCGTCTAACTGCACGACCACAAAACTGGCTATATCGCGTGGTGATTTTTTCGCTAGTTTGGCCGCCGCTAACGCACCATTGCACTGAAACGGCGCGGATTTATCCGATTCCGTAACCCGGCCATATTCCGCAGGTAAATCCATAGCCGCGAACGCCGCGCCGAGATGAGCCGATAAGGTTTGCAGAATGGATAAAGACATGACCCGCTAGTTTTTACCCGCAGACACGCGGAAGCGTTTACCGTCTGCATTAAAGGCAATTTGTTCTTGGCTCAGTTCGAACCCGACAATGATCTCAAAGTTGGCACCAGAGGTGTTTTCATTGGCGCGGGGAATGACAATATCGCCTATTTCTTCGGTCAGTTCGACAACGTCTACGCCTTCGGGGAATGTCACAGTTATCGGGAATATTTGCTTCTCGATAACTTCGATGTCTTTGCGGGTCACGGCGACAAAATACTGATAGGTCGCAGTACGCCCACTGGCCGCCGGGCCGCGGCCAAAGGCTATATCCAAGCTTAAATCCGAATGTATCGGCTTATCACCCACATAGCGGCACAAGCTACGCACCTTGTTAATTTCAGCGGTGAAGCCAACATTAGCAAATGATTCGGAACCTTTAAATTCCACAAGGCGCGATGCTTCATATAGGGAAAATGCCACCGGGCACGGGCCGGGGTTTTTCTCAGCTGCCTCGCCAACTTCCAGAATTTTCTTGGCGGTTGAGCATCCGGATAGACCCATACCCACGACCAATATTGACGCTATTGTCAACTTATATGTCAGTTTGGAAAATTTTTTCATAAGGCGCATAAGAATTCCTGTTTTGACCGTATTGGCCGTTTCGTATTTTCACCCCGTATAAGCTATAGCGGGCGCGGTTCAAGTCTGCTATGGGTTTTATCTGTAATTTCGTCCATCTGCAATGGGGCTTAGGCCGTCTAATGAGAATTTAATGTTGAAATCTTTAACCCTACTTTTGGCCAGTCCGCGCGGATTTTGTGCCGGCGTTGACCGAGCCATACAAATCGTCGAACAAGCCATAGCAAAGCACGGCGCGCCCGTGTATGTGCGACACGAAATCGTCCATAACCGCCATGTGGTTGAACGGCTGGAGAAAATGGGCGCAGTGTTTGTCGACGAGCTTGATGCTTGCCCTGACGACCGCCCAGTTGTGTTTTCCGCCCACGGCGTTCCCAAACGTGTGCCCGAAGCCGCACGCGCACGCAATATGGTGTATTTTGATGCCACCTGTCCATTGGTTTCCAAAGTGCATATCGAGGCCGAACGACACTTTGCTATGGGCCGCGAAATCTTGCTCATCGGTCACAAAGGTCACCCGGAGGTGATCGGCACTATGGGACAACTTGCAGGCAATGCCATCACCCTAATCGAGACCGAGGAAGATGCGCTTGGCTATAAAGCCAACAACGCTGACAATATCGCTATTGTCACCCAGACCACTTTGTCCGTAGACGATACCGCAGGGATTATCGCCGTGCTTAAGGGGCGTTTCCCGGACATGGTTATGCCCCACAAAGAAGATATTTGCTACGCCACCACCAACCGCCAAGCAGCCATCAAAGCTATAGCCGAACGTTGTGACTTATTGCTGGTGATCGGCGGGCATAATTCTTCCAACTCTCTACGCTTAGTCGAGGTAGGCCGCAAAGCAGGTGCAGACAAGGCCGTGCTTATCGCCGACGCAAATGCCATTGATTGGGACATGCTGGACGGGGTAAAAATTCTGGGTTTATCTGCAGGCGCAAGCGCACCTGAAAACCTGACGGACGGCGTGATTGCCGCGCTTAAAGAACGCTTTGATGTCACCGTCGAGCGTGTGGAAGTTACCAAAGAATCCGTCGTGTTCCGCCTGCCCAGAACGCTTAGAGATGATCTTCCCGGATTGGTGAAAGCATGACCCGTGCCGTAAATAGAAAACTGGTCATCTACACAGATGGTGCCTGTTCCGGCAATCCCGGCCCCGGCGGTTGGGGGGCTTTGCTGATTTACGGCAGTCGCGAAAAAGAAATGTTCGGCGGTGAAGGCGACACTACAAATAACCGCATGGAAATGATGGCGGCCATACAGGCTCTGGAAAGTTTGAAACCGGATTACGCTGGCGAAATTGAACTATGGACAGACAGCAAATATCTTAAAGACGGCATCACCATATGGATACACGGCTGGAAAAAACGTGGCTGGAAAAAGGCCAATAAAAAACCCGTCCTCAATATGGATCTCTGGAAGCGCCTAGACGCGGTAGTCCAAGGCAAAAGCATAAACTGGCGCTGGGTAAAAGGCCACGCAGGCGACCCGGGCAATGAACGCGCAGATGAGTTGGCCACAAAAGGCATAGACAGGCGCGGGGTTGCAGGTGGATAAATTCCCCCAAAACCCAATTTTTGCAACACCCCGGCAGTTACCGCAATAAACAACTGTATAAGTCCAGATAGATGTGAGACTTTTTAGGTTTGCTTTATTTAAGCTGCTTCCGCCATGATGGGTTGTTACGAACCAAACTGGAGGAAACAGCTATGCAGATCAAATATCTACACCCGAATATCTATAAACTGTACGCTTGGGCGCGTACACAGAATGTTTAGACATCTACAGGCGCAGGCACGAAGACGTTGTGCGTCAATGGCAATCCTTAAAAGCCGAGGGGGGTAGTGACTGTAAATGTGCCGAGTTCATGGGCATATCGCGGGCTACATATTATCTGTAAACGGCGGTGCAACTTTCAACTCCGATTAAGGCAATCAATTAACCAACTTGACCTTCACGATGTGAACGGCGGTGCAATATTCGTCCACTGTAGCGAGGGTATTGTGTCCTCGCGGGCGGCGTAAAAGTCGTCCACTTTCAGGTTTTTCTGGTTTAACGGGAGGACCGGGAGATTTTCACAGTGGAT
>JAKIUV010000065.1 GCA_021647375.1 Robiginitomaculum sp. | reverse complement strand
TAGACGAGAGGGTTGCGGCTAGCGTTTGAGTGATTTTAAACTAATAGTGTAAAATGACCCAACATTCCTCTCATTCCCGCGAAAGCGGGAATCCAGTTTCCATAAAAATATGTGCGAGCTTTCACAAAAGGCATTCCCGTTGGTCGCTCGCTCTTTATGTGCTGGATACCCAGTCGTGGCTGGGTATGCCCTAAAGGATAAAAGCGGGAAAGGATAGGGTGACTAGTCAATCACAATACTGTCAGTGAACTGATGTTTTACTATCATTTCCGGGCAAGTAATTATACTACTGCACAGACTCAGATAGACGGAGACCATCATGGACGGATTAAACGATACTCATGCCACCAATGCGGACGTGCGGGCGGATGTGCAGGAGCGCTATGCGGGCGGGGCTAATGCGGTTGAGGCGGCTCTTTGTTGCCCGATTGATTATGACCCTCAGTATTTGAAAATTATTCCGCAGGATGTGCTTGACCGGGATTATGGGTGTGGGGACCCGTCGCGCTATGTGCGCGAGGGTGATGTGGTGCTGGACTTGGGTTCTGGCGGCGGCAAGATATGTTTTATTGCGTCGCAAATTGTTGGGCCTAAGGGTAAAGTTATCGGCATTGATATGACAGATGACATGCTGGAGCTGGCGCGCAGCAATGCGCCAATTATCGCCGAGCGGCTTGGCTATGCCAATGTGGAGTTTCGGCGCGGACATATTGAAGATTTGAAAACCGATTTGGACGAATTGAATAAATGGTTGGCCAAGAATCCCGTTAAAGACGCAGGCGGCATGGAGGCTATGGAGGCGGAGATATTACGTTTGCAAACCGAATTGCCGATGATCCCCGATAACAGTGTTGATGTCATTGTTTCTAACTGTGTTCTTAATCTGGTATCGGACAGCAAGAAAAAACAACTGTTTGCAGAGATGTTTCGGGTGTTGAAAGTCGGCGGGCGGGTGGCTGTGTCCGATATTATTTCCGACGAAGACAGCCCCGAGAGCCTGAAGCAAGATGCGCGTCTCTGGTCGGGCTGTATCTCCGGTGCATTGACCGAAGAAGGATTCGTTGAAGCATTGGAGCAAGCTGGCTTTCACGGTATCACCATTGATAAATTTGAAATGGAACCTTGGCAAATTGTTGAGGGTATCGAATACCGCTCCGCTACATATCTGGCCTATAAGGGTAAGCAGGGCGAATGCCTTGAGGCCAATCAGGCGGTGATTTACCTAGGCCCGTGGAGCCACATTAAAGACGACGACGGCCATGTGTTCACACGCGGTGTGCGTTCTGCCGTCTGCGCTAAGACTTTCAAACTACTCCAGCAAGAACCATATGCCGGGCAATTCGCCTATATTGAACCGTCCGTGCCTGTCACAGAGCGCATAGAATGGCCGTCCGAAGATTGCGGTGTCCGCAAACGCGATCCGGGGGAAACCAAGCGCGGTGCGCCAAAACTCACCACAGACCCCAGTCAGGGGTCAAGCTGCTGTTAGGAGCAAGAATATGATGATCCGAATTTCTATTCTAATTATTTTAATCATTGGGGCACTTGTTTTATTTGCAGCCTGCGCCCCGGTGACTTTTTTGAATACCATCACCCCGTCGGGGAGTTATAAGCTGGCCAAGGATATTTCCTACACGAGCGGAGACCGCCAAAGACTTGATATTTATGCACCAGACAATCCCAAAACTAATGCGCCTGTTGTTGTGTATATTCACGGTGGATCGTGGAGTGAGGGCGATAAGAAGATATATAAATTTATCGGCGAAGCCTTTGCCTCCGAAGGCTACACCACTGTGATTCCGAATTACCGCCTGTACCCCGAAGCGGTTTACCCCGAATTTGTCAACGATACGGCGGCGGCGATTGCCTTTACCGCCAAACGGTTTGACCGCCCGGTCATTGTCATTAGCCATTCTGCGGGCGCATACAATTCTATGATGGTGACGGTTGACCCAACTTATCTAAAAGCCCAAGGCAGGGATGTGTGCACAACAATCGCAGGCATGGTCGGCATGGCCGGTCCTTACGGTGCTTTCCCGCTTACAGATGAACCTTATATCACTATCTTCCCGAACAAACATATGGGCGATGATGCGCCCGTACAAAGAAAGCTCGGCCCGACCCCGCCCATGTTCCTGCCTATCGGCGACAAAGACACTACGGTAAGCGACCTGCACAGCCGCGAGCTGGCCAAGAAAGTCAAGGCGCGTGGCGGCAAAGTCGAGTTCAAGCTTTATCCGGGATTAAACCACACAGATATGGCCAAAGTTCTATCGAAATACTTTGATGAGGACGCGACGTTGAAAGCGGATATATTGAAATTTATCGAAGCCAATAGCACGGTTAAGGATAATTATTGTCGGTGAGAGTTCGATGTATCTTTTCTTAAGCCGATCATACCCAGCTACGACTGGGTATCCAGCGCATAAAGAGCGAGCGTAGCTCGCACATTCGTGATAAAGAACTGGGTTCCCGCTTTCGCGGGAATGCCCTAAAGGATAAAAGCGGGGTGTGGGGTTACTGTTCGTAAGTGGTTAGTGATGCAGGAATGATTTCGTAAGAATAATCCATATAAAATGCGAGGTTAAAGTCCCCTGAACGCGCCCATTTTACCGGGCCGTCAAGTCCTGAAATAATCGCCCTATAATTCCCGCCAAGCGCTTCGATTGTTGTGTTAATTTCGCTAATAATCTTGAGGCGCACTTCGTCTCTGTGTTGCGATGGGTTAAGTATACTGACCGAAATGCTTTCATTTTCCAATATTTGGGTACGACCAACTTCTTCAACACCTTCGACAAACTCCGCAAGACTGGCAGAGAGTTTAAAGGCCTCTTCCATATTTTCTGGTATGTTGGTTTTAACCTTAAAGTGAGCCATGCTCGTATCTGGACGCCGACCCCCAACCAAGTTGGACCTGTAATTAACCAGGTTCATGCTTCTGACGAGATTGCCTTTTCCGACCAAACTTAACGTAATATCCGGGTTGGCTTTGGCTGCCTCAAGCATGTTTTTTATGGTGGCATCCATTTCGACAAGGCGGGTTTTAAGCTCGCGACTGTCGTTTTCTATGGTGACCTGTAGGAGAAGAAAATCGCCTTTTTTCTCCACGGTTATGCCGGGGCCACGTCCAGACGCACTCACTGCACTAATGCGGGTTCCCGTCACAACGATTTCGTCTTCTTGCGCAAACGCAGCCGTACTAAACCCCAACACCATTAAAGCAGATAAAATAAATACACGCATAAAGACCTCCCGAGTTTCGAGGAATGTACTATTTGCGGTGACTATAATCAAGTGGGTTCCCTTAACGCGGGATAATGCCCTGTGACGTTTACTGAAACCCTGTGACGTTCACTGAAATATTGTGTCGTTTACTAAAATATAAAGTGTTTCATCTGAATTAAATGGCTGCCAAACTTTCCAATCAACCAGGACTGCTGTACATTTTAGTGCCATATCAAAACATCCCTGCGACAAATTGTGCGTTTTTTTATGGTACTCCTACAGTTTTGCGGGATTGCTTTGTTGGAGGGGCGTCTCTATATGAGGGTTAATTGTAATTCTAGGCCAATTGTTAAAGAGGTACTTAAGGACGCACTATGTTTGATTTTGATGCCGCGCGTGAGACTATGCTGGATTGTCAGATCCGCACCAATGATGTGACGGATCACGATATTCAAGCCGCATTTAAGGCTGTGCCGCGCGAATGTTTTGTGCCCAAGTCAAAAGTCGCCCTTGCCTATAGCGATGTCCATATTGATTTGGGCGATGGTCGGTTTATGCTGCGGCCACGAGATTTTGCTAAAATGTTGGATGCGGCTGATATAGGCGGCACAGATGTTGTGCTCAACATTGGCTGTGGACGCGGCTATTCGGTCGCGGTGCTGTCCCAGTTGGCCGAGACTGTTGTTGCCCTAGAGCAAACAGGGGAAGTCGTGACACGCGCCACGGAATTATTGGACCGATGTGGCACAAATAATGCAGCCGTTGTGCGGGGTGATTTTCGGGCGGGTGCGCCGGAACACGGGCCGTTTGATGTGATTTTTGTCGGCGGTTCTGTCGCCAGTGTTCCCCAGACTTGGCAAGACCAATTGGCCAATAATGGACGGCTCATTGTTGCCGTCAATGACGGGCCTGTATCGCGGGTCAAGGTCTATAAAAAATCCAATGACAAAATCGGTGAGCGCACGGTATTTGATGCTAACATTCCCGATTTGCCTGGGTTTGAACATAAACATGTATTCGCTTTGTAGGAATTTGGCTGTGAAACATTTTTTTCTATCAAGCGCCGTGCGGGTCATCGGTATTGGACTGGTCGGTTTGGCAGGGCTATCTGTGGCTGTGCCTGCTATGGCCGAGGATTTTCAGCAGGCTCTGGTCTCCGCTTATCATAACAACCCGCGCTTGATGGCCGAACGGGCGCGTGTACGCGAAGTTGATGAGAATTATGTGCAAGCACAAGCGGCGGGTCGGTTCACGATTAATGCAAATGCCAGTATAGGGCGTAGCAAGAACAAAACTGACTTCCTTCAATTTGGTGGCGTGAACTCTACCAACGCCACACTAGGCCCGAAAACGGCTTCATTATCTATAGTCCAACCCTTGTATCAAGGTGGCCGGGTTAAGGGACTGAAGGCACAGGCTAAAGCCGGGATTTTATCGGCACGGCAAGGTCTTAGGAATGCCGAGCAGAACCTGTTGCTCTCTGCGGCGACGGCCTATTTGGATGTATTGCGCGACGAAGAAGCTGCCGCCATCCGCCGCAATAATGTGCGGGTTTTGACCCGGCAAAGATTTGCGGCTCAAGACAGATTTGATGTCGGGGAGGGTACCCGTACCGATATTGCCCAGGCTGATGCTCGTTTGGCCGCATCCGAAATTGGATTGGCAAATGCTGATGCGAGCTTGGCCGTGAGCCGCGCAGCTTATGTGCGTTTCGTTGGCCATGCCCCAGCGAACCTGACTGCGCCGCCGCAATACATTTTACCCCCCACCTTAAGCGAAGCTTTAAGCCGAGGTCGCGCTAACAACCCGCAATTGATCGCAGCGCGCTACAATGAAAATGCGGCCCAGTCGGCGATTGCGGTGGCTAAATCCACCGGACGCCCGACTTTATCCCTAAACGGCACCCTGCAGAGTTCGCGCGAAAGCAGTGCCAATGTACCGCGCGCGGAATCCGCTAGTATTACGGCACAATTGCGTATTCCTATCTATTCGGGTGGCCTGAACCAATCCCGTGTCCGCGCCGCCAAGCAAGCAAAAATTCGCTCGAAATTCGAAACCCGCGAAACCGAGCAAGCCGTCGACCAGACTGTGGCCAATCTGTGGGCGCAGGTGGTGGCTTCCGAGCGTTCACTTGTCGCCAGTAAAAAGCAGGTTGCAGCTGCTGAAATTGCTTTTGAAGGTGTTGAGTTGGAACAACAAGTCGGCACCCGTAATACTTTAGACGTGTTGGATGCGGAGCAAGAACTGTTGAACGCCAAATTATCCGTGATACAGGCGGAGCGGAATTTTAATGTCGCCACTTATCAAATGTTGGTGACGATTGGCGGCTTTGATGCTTATTCCCTGCAATTACCCGTCGATAATTATGATCCTCGTGATAATTTCAATGCAGTTATTGTTAATTCTTTCGGGAAATATGTGCCAGATGCAGTAGAGACCGCCTTGGACAATATTCCGGAAAAAACTACAGAAGCTCTTGAATTTGTTGGCGGTAAAGTCGGCAAGGATTTAATAGACTTGGCGAATGCGCTCTTGCCAGATCCTGCCAGTGCTGAGAAAGTCGGCCAAGATGTCTCTGATCTGGCCAAGGCAGTGGTTCCAAAACCAGTGTACGATGCTACAGGTAAGCTGATTGAGCAAATACCTGGTATTCCCAAAAGTGCCCTTGACGCTATCACTATTGACGATCCATTTGACCCCGGCACCAAAATCGCGGCCCCTGATTTCATTGATCCTGAACCAATTTTGATCATCACAAAACAAAAACCCAAAACAGAATAACCTGTCTGATATTTTCTCGATATTTTATTGTAAACCTGCTGTTAATAATTATGAATGAGGTATTAGTATATTCTAGTGATTCGCGCATGAATTGAAAGAAGTGCTGGCTGGACAATCCACAGGGGTTCTTCTATGGTCAGCATTACAACAACACGCAGTTAGGATGATCAAATTGTGTGGGGAGATGAGGTAAAGCGGGGACTGATATGTCGGACAACTCTAATCTGGCAAATGAAATGACCGAACCCAGCATGGAGGACATCCTGTCTTCCATTCGAAAAGTCATTGCTGAAGATTTGTCAAAAAAACAGGCGATTGATAATGCCCAGGCGGCTGATGGCATGGATATACGCGCGGAAGCAGACCTCGCAGATGAAGTGACACTTGATGAGACGACTGGGGCTGAGACGACTGGGGCTGAAGTTGTTGATATAGATGAGTGCGAACCTGCGGATATTGAAATCGCCGATTTGGTAGCGACCGGTTTGCAAGATACTGTTGAAGACACTACCGAGGACACTGCCAAAACAGGCAAGGATGAAACCCCGGTGGATGAAATTTTGGAACTTGACGAACTTGTCACCGGTATTGATGGCGACGAAGGTGTTATGGAATTGGTTCAGCTTGAGGATGTTCTGTCCACAACACCAATTGAACAAGCTCAAGAGTTTGTCACGTTGCCCGACCCACAAAACGATTCCGCTGAAGACCCATTAGCCAGTTTGGTTACGGCCAGCCTGGCTGGCAATGTGGAAGGTGAGCAACCATCCGCTGTCGATTTCGACGAGACATTGGATTTGGTAATGGATGCCGATGCTTCGGATTATGTCACGACAAAGTTCGCTGCGCCAGAACGTAATTCTGAAGCATCTCCAGCCGAGTTTGATCCTTTAGACGGTCTGCTTGAAGATGTTTTGGAGGATGCCGAAAGCGAGAGTGCCTCCGATTGGCATGTTAAAGGAGAAGTGTTTAAACCTGCGTCTACTTCTGATTTTAAACCTGAGTCCGATTCTGGCCAGGCTGGTTCAGATGCCAATATTAATGCCGATGCCGATGCCGATGAAGATATGGATTTGGTTAAATCCTTGCTGGAAGATCTAATGGATGAACCGATCACGGAGGCTGTAGACTCTGCAGTAGGCGCCGAAATATCATTGGATACCCTTGGAAACTTCACTGAAGATGATTTACTCATCCCGGATCCAAATGATATACAAGCCGAAGCGGATATTAAAGAGACCCCTGCTGTTTTAGGCGAAACACTTGTTGAGCCAAGTCATTTTGACAATGAGATTGCATTAGAGCTGGACATAGACGATATATTTGATTTAGGCGCAGATACGAATGCAGATACGAGCGTAGAGGAAGCCACTACGGAAATCGATTCTGCTACAGCTTTTGACAGTATAGAAATAGAACCAGAGGCTGACGCACTAGAAGAACCTACAGAGCCAGAAGCCCTCGATAGTGAATTAGCGCAAATAGCCCGCGAAATTGCCGAAGCTAGCGAAACGGTGACTAGAGCAGAGGTCGATAACCAGCGCAATGCTGATGATGTTGTTGAGTTGCACACACCAGATTTTGCTTCAAAATTAGCGCTTGAAACGAGTTTGACCGCAAGTGCAACTGCAATTGCTGCAAACCGGATGAACGATGATACCGCGACAAAAGATAACGAGATTTCTGACCTACAAGACCTGCAACAATTGTTGGAAGACCCTGCTCAAGAAGAACTTACCCAAGAAGATCTAAGCCAAGAAAAATCGGCTCAACCTGATATTTATAGACCCCAAGAAAACCCTTCCCCACAAACCAGCACAAAAGAGGACGAAACCATGGCTACACCTTTGAAAGACGACGCGCTGAGCGATTCGGACACACAAGAAGAAGTGGGCAATGCTTTCGCTTCCTTGACCTCTGCCGTACAGGAACAGGCACAAATCGAAGAAAACGGCCCGCCCATTGGCGAACTAGTCAAAGAAGCGCTTAAGCCGATGTTACAAGAATGGCTCGATAAAAACCTGAAATCTATGGTGCAGCGCGCCGTGACCAAAGAGATCAAGCGGATTTCATCTAGTAAATAATCTGGTAAATAAATATCTGGAATTGTGCGCGCAAGCGCGTTAAACGAACGAACCGCTCTCTGTGATAGAGGGCGGTTTATTTATGTGAGAAACGACATGTTGGACAAAAGCTTTAATCCTAAAGAAGCCGAAGCACGTATCTATAAAAAGTGGGAAGATGATGGCGCGTTCGAACCTCGCCCCGCCAAAGACACAGATACCAAAGACGACAATTACTCCATCGTCATCCCGCCGCCCAATGTGACGGGCAATCTGCATATGGGCCATGCGCTTAACAATACACTGCAAGATATTCTCATCCGCTATAATCGCATGCTCGGCAAGGCGGTTTTGTGGCAACCGGGTATGGACCATGCGGGCATTGCCACACAAATGGTGGTCGAGCGGCAAATGGCCGAAGCGGGCGAGCCACGCCGCACCGAAATAGGCCGCGAAGCATTCATCAAAAAAGTCTGGGAGTGGAAAGAAAAATCCGGCGGCAATATTGAAAAACAAACCCGCAGGCTCGGCGCATCTTGCGACTGGTCACGCACACGTTTTACTATGGACAAAGGCCTATCGGACGCCGTGCGCAAGGTTTTCGTTCAGATGTATAATGAGGACTTAATTTACCGCGACAAACGTCTGGTCAATTGGGATCCGCATTTCCAAACCGCTATCTCCAATATCGAAGTTGAGAACGTGGAGCGCGACGGTTTTTTCTGGCATTTCAAATACCCGCTGGAAGACGGCGAGACTTATGAATATGTGGAAAAAGACGAGGACGGCAATGTCACTTTGCGCGAAACCCGCGACTATATTTCCATCGCCACCACACGCCCGGAAACCATGCTCGGGGACGGTGCCGTGGCCGTGCATCCGTCCGATGAACGCTATGCGCCGATTGTTGGCAAGAAAGTTCTGCTTCCACTTGCCGGCAGATATATCCCAATCATCACCGACAGATACCCCGACCCGGACAAAGGCTCCGGCGCGGTGAAAATCACCGGCGCCCACGATTTCAACGACTACGAAGTCGCCAAGCGGCATAACCTGCCCATGCACGTAATCATGGACGAAAAAGCCCGCATGAAAGCCAGTGACATCATGCCCGAAAAATATGTCGGCATGGACAGGTTTGAGGCCCGCAAAGCCGTAGTCGCAGATATAGACGCCCTCGGCCTATTGGAAAAAATAGAAGACCACAAAGCCGCCGTCCCCATAGGCGACAGATCCGGCGTGGTCATAGAACCCATGCTGACGGATCAATGGTATGTGGACGCGAAGAAGTTGTCCGTGGATGCAGTGGCGGCAATGAACGCCGGGCATTCTGGCGACAATAAAACTCCCTCCTCCTCCTCCGCTCATCCCCACGAAAGTGGGGAACCAGTCCAAAACATAAAGAGAGCGCCAGAGGCGCTCACATCATCCGCTGGATCCCCGGTCAAGCACGGGATGAGCGGTGGAAAAGGAAGTGCAAAATTCATTCCGCCCAATTGGAAAAAGACATGGGACCAATGGATGAACGACATCCAGCCCTGGTGTATCTCCAGGCAACTCTGGTGGGGTCACAGGGTCCCGGCTTGGCATGGGCCATTAAAGGCAAATGACCTACTGACCTCTAAGGAAAATAGTGACCGTAAAATTTTTGTTGCGATGACTGAAAAAGAAGCTCTCTTGCAAGCCGAGGAATACTATAATACTGGTATTGAAAATGTAGGTGTGCAGGTAGTTGAACAACGTCAAATACAAGACTATGAAGCTTCATTATCCATGTTTGGCAGTAGTTTTCCCGGTTCCCACATTAAAAACTATTACATTTACAGAGACCCAGATGTTTTGGACACATGGTTCTCATCCGGCCTATGGCCGTTCGCCACCATGGGTTGGCCGGAGCAGACCGACGAGCTTGACCGCTTCTACCCGACCTCTACCCTAGTCACCGCCTTTGATATTATCTTTTTCTGGGTGGCGCGGATGATGATGCAGGGTTTGCATTTGACCGGAGAAGTGCCGTTTAAAGACGTGTATATTCATGCGCTGGTGCTGGACGAACACGGCCAGAAAATGTCCAAATCCAAAGGCAATGTGGTTGATCCGCTGGTGCTAATCGACCAATATGGCGCCGATGCCCTCCGCTTCTCCCTCGCCGCACAAGCCGCCCAAGGCCGCAATATTCGCCTGTCGGAGCCGCGCATTGAGGGCTATAGAAATTTCGGCACCAAACTCTGGAACGCCGCTAAATTCATGGAGATGAATGAATGCACGTCCGACCCGGATTTTGATTACACAAAATGCCAACTTGGCTATAATTTATGGGCCATTGCCAAGGTCATCGAAACGCAAAAATCCGTTGAACGCGCGCTCAAAGATTACCGCTTTAATGATGCGGCGGACGCGATTTATAAATTCGCATGGGGTTCATTTTGCGGTTGGTATCTGGAATTAAGTAAACCAATTTTAAATGGCGACAACCCAGAACAAATATCTGAAACCCGCGCTGCTATGGCTTGGGTATTTGATAATATCCTCAAAATCCTGCACCCGTTCATGCCGTTTATCACCGAAGAACTTTGGCAAAAAACCGCCGCGCGAGAAACCGATTTAATCCTCGCGCCTTGGCCAGAATATGATTTAGGGAAAACCAACCAAAATGCACTAAATGATATAGATTGGCTAATCGAATTGGTGACATCACTACGTTCAGCACGGGCAGAAATGAACATCCCACCATCCAAAAAAGCCCCGATGATTATAGTCGGCGCCAGCGGCGAAACGCGCGAACGGGTCGAACTATATTATCCGTCCATCGCCCCCCTTGCCCGTATTGACGGCTTTGAATTTGCGGACAGCATCCCTGATGGTTCGCTCCAAACTATTGTAGAAGAAGCCACATTCGCGCTTCCCCTCTCAGGCCTAATTGACCTAGACGCCGAACGCGCCCGCCTGTCCAAAGATATGGGCAAGGTTGAGATTGAAATAAAGAAAATCGACGGCAAGCTGGGCAACAAAAACTTTACAGACCGCGCACCTGCCCATGTGGTCGAGCAAGAGCATACAAGACGTGCGGCGTATACGCTGGAACTGGAGAAGCTTCAAGCTGCGCTGGATAATTTACCGGATTAAAATCCTTCCCCCATTTTTTATGGGGGAAGTACCCTCTTCTTAGAGGGGGATGGGGGCAGGCGCTCTTGCGCCTTACCATGGTATAAGTTTTTCCGTAAGCTCCGAAGCGCACAAGAGTGCGCGCCCCCATCGCCTACGCTTCGCTTCGGCACTTCCCCCATGAATGGGGGAAGGAGAAAACCTATCTCACACCCAAGAGCTGCACATGAAATACCAACGGAGTTTTGGCCGGGATACTGCCTTTGCCGCTATCACCGTAGGCTAGGTCAGACGGGATATAGAACGTCCAAGCATCACACGGTTTCATCAGGCCAACGCCTTCTGTCCAACCTGGGATGACACGGTTTAGGGGAAACTCAATATCCTGACCACGGTCATAGGAACTGTCAAAGGTTTTGCCGTCCAAAAATAGCCCGTGATAATTAACACGCACGGTTTGCTCAGGTTTCGGCGTGTTTGATTTCATTGCACTGGCTTTATTAACGCGGTATTGTAGGCCGGACGCGGTTGTTGTCACACCGGGCTTTTTGCCGTTAGCGGCAAACCATGCGTCTTGGTCGAGGGTGGCATCACCGAAATCACTGTCATAACTAGAAATGTCTTTGAGTACATTAGCCTCGGGGCATGTACGGAATTTCGCTAGGGTTTCTGTGGCCACTTTAACGGCTTCAACGGCGGCGTCTTCGGTGGTTGGTGTCGCGTTATTACACGCACCAAGGCCGAGTAGCGCAGCGGATAAGCCAGCTAGTAAAAATTTATTCATGTGTATCTCCAAGTAAAATTCGGTTAATTTCGGGTCATGTCTTAGTCATTGGGCCGCGCTAAGTCTAGTAGCACTTACCACCTATTTCTTTAAAATTTCTACGCCGGGGAGCGCTTTGCCCTCCATCCATTCTAGGAATGCGCCGCCTGCGGTGGATATGAATGTGAAGCCGTCAGCTGCGCCAGCGTGTTTGAGGGCGGAAACCGTATCGCCGCCGCCAGCCACCGCTATCAGGCCGTTATTTCGGACCCGCTTGGCTGCATATTTAGCCGCTTCGACCGTGGCCGTATCGAACGGCACAATCTCAAACGCACCCAATGGGCCGTTCCAGATTAGAGTTTTACTGGCGTCTATGGCGTCGGCGAGTTTGTTCACCGTCTGCGGCCCTGCGTCCAATATCATTTCGTTAGCGCGCACATCGTCCTGACCGCAGACACGGTGCTGTGCGCCTGCTTTGAACTCTTTGGCCGCAACCACATCCACGGGCAGAAGTATTTCACAATTGGCTTTTTTGGCATTGTCCATAATCTCCAGCGCCGTGTCCCTAAGATCGTGTTCGCACAAAGACGCCCCGACCCCGTGACCGAGTGCCGCCAAGAACGTATTGGCCATGCCGCCGCCAATGGCCAAAGTGTCGAGCCGCCCGACTAGGTTTTTCAGAAGATCAATCTTGCTAGACACCTTGGCCCCGCCGACCAAGCCCATAACCGGGCGCTTAGGAATATCCAGGGCTTGGGAGAGATGGTCGAGTTCGCGCTCCATAGCCAGACCCGCATAGGCAGGCAGGTTTGCGGCGATGCCGGAGGTCGAGCCTTGGGCGCGGTGGGCTACGGAAAATGCATCATGGACGAATATTTCCCCGTGAGCGGCAAGTGCGGCGGCAAATTCTGGGGCATAGCCTTTCCCGCCTGTGCGGGTGTGGGTTTCGCCTTTGTGAAAACGGGTATTCTCCAGCAATAGCACATCCCCCGCCTGTAATGCCGCCACCGCCGTATCGGCTGTTTTACCGATACAATCCGGCGCAAAGGCCACGTTAGTCTTGAGCAAGCCGGATAAGGGCTTAATCAATTTCATCATGGAGGCGCTGGTTTCGCGCTGGCCTCCGGGGCGGCCAAAATGGCTTATTAATATGATCTTGGCCTTATGCTTGCGCAGATAATTGATGGTTGGCAAGGCGGCGGCAAGGCGGGTATTGTCTGTGACATTGCCCTCGTCGTCGCACGGCACATTGAAATCCACCCGCACAAGCACGCGCTTATTTGCGACATCAACATCTTCCAGCCTGCGAAAATCTACCATGCTATTTCCCGCTTATTTCTGCGCCGCTTGCATACTCCGCGCCACATCTATCATCCGGTTAGCAAAACCCCACTCATTATCGTACCAAGCAATGACCTTGACCAAATCATGGTGCAATACTTCGGTCAAGGGGGCAGCAAATACTGTCGAATGGGGGTCGTGATTAATATCGGAGGACACCAAAGGTTCTTCGGTATAGCGTAGCACGCCTTTCAACTCACTTTCGGCGGCTTCTTTGACAAATGCGTTCAGCTCTTCCACACTGGTCACACGCTCGGGCTGGAACGCCAAATCGACGAGGGACACATTGGCCGTCGGCACCCGAATAGCAGAGCCGTGGAGCCTGCCTTTAAGCTCTGGCAGAACCAAGCCCACTGCATTAGCTGCGCCCGTTGACGTGGGGATCATGTTTTGCGCGGCGGCGCGCGCACGGTACATGTCTTTGTGGGAACTATCTAAAATACGCTGGTCGAGGGTATAAGAATGGATAGTGGTCATAAAACCGCGCCTTATACCGACTGCTTCGAGCAATACTTTGGCAAGTGGCGCCAGGCAATTGGTGGTACACGATGCGCAAGATACGATTAAATCTTTGGCGGTTAAATCGGCTTCGTTGACCCCGTAAACAATGGTCTTGTCAACGCCCTTGGCTGGTGCGGAAACCAACACACTTTTCGCGCCACCGTCCAGATGCAACTGATTGCCGGGACGGTCGCGGAAAAATCCTGAGCATTCCATGACCACATCAACATCAAGCGCCGCCCAGTCAATATCTGCCGGATTGCGTTCATGGGTGATGCGAACTTTGCCAGAGCCGAAATCCATCTCGCCCTCTTTGATTTTAACTTCCGGCCCGAACCGACCATGCATGGTATCATAACGCAAAAGATGCGCCATCATTTCCAACTTACCCGGCGAATTAATCGCGACGATTTCCACGTCTTTCAAACCGTATTCAACAACCGACCGAACAATAAGACGGCCAATACGACCAAAACCATTTACAGCAATACGCAAAGTCATAATTTCTCCAATAGAATATGTGCCCGAATCCAATTTATGAACACTGAATTGGCTCGATTTATAGGCAAAACTTTATTAAAATCTAGCCAATTCGGCGCAATTAGATAAAACTGTTTGAAACTTAAGTTTAATTATTACTTGGCGTTGGCGCATTCTTGCGCCATTCTAAGAGATATAGAGTAGATTCGGCGTGTATATGACACAAATAACCACAGTGAAACAAGCAGCAGACCGTTTACAGCGGGCGCTGAAAAGTCTCGAAAACTCACTCACCCCCATCGTGGCGCGAGTTAGTGAGCTAGAGCAGAAAAACGCCGATGCCAAAAACAGCGACACGGACCGTGCCAGATTGGCTCGCGAACTGGACGAACTGAAATCCGACCATGACAGCTTGAAATCCCGCGAGGCGGAATTTTCCAAACTCGCTGGGGAAACCACCCAAGAGCTGGACGCCGTCATATCAGAAGTTATGCGGGTTCTTGGTGAGGGAGGCAGTTAGTTATGGCTAAAGTTAACCTCGAAATCAATGGCCGTAAATATGCACTCGGATGCGACGACGGTGAAGAAGACCGTTTACAAAGGCTCGGTGAAAAATTGGACGCCCGCGTGCGCACTCTCGCTGACCAATTTGGTCAAATCGGTGATGTACGTCTTTTGGTGATGGCCGGCATCACTATGACCGACGAAATGGAAGAACTGCGCGAAAACATGGAAGGTGCCGCCGAAAGCGCCACCGCAGAGTTACGCCGCGAAACCGAAGACGCCTTGGCGTCCGCCCAAAAACTAGAGGCCAGCGCCCAAAAAACCGAAGTCAGCGCCGCTGATGCGTTGGCAGATGCCGCCCGTCAAATCGAACAATTAGCCGCAAAATTACAGCAAAATTAAAGGGCAGCAATTTTTCTGGCGTTTCCTTTTCGGCGATTGGTCAAAATTGTAACTACTCTTGTGGAGCCGCGCATTTCAAGAGAACAACTATAATGGGCACAGTATAGCAAAAGGAAAACCATGAGAGCTGCTTATATTTCGGGCTATGGTGGTGCTGGCCAGGTTGAGGTCGGTGAGCAACCATTACCTCATATTTCCTCTGGGGATGTGCGGATTGCCATGAAGGCGGCAAGTGTTAATCCTATTGATTGGAAAACCGTCAAAGGGGATTTGAAAGCTTTGTTTAAGCCACCATTTCCGCTCATGTTGGGCAGTGACGGCGCGGGAGTTGTCGAGAGTGTTGGTGTGGGCGTATCTGAATTTCAGGTCGGCGACGAGGTGTATTTTCGGTGTCACAAACTGAACACGGGGACATTTGCTGAATATTTTACGCTCCCTGCGGAACTGGTCGCGCTCAAGCCCCAAAATATGACGTTTGAACAGGCGGCGTCTATCCCCTTAGTTGGTCTAACCGTTATGCAAGCCTTAAGCGAAAAGGGCGGTATGCAGACGGGGTCTAAAGTTTTAATCCACGCAGGGGCTGGCGGTGTCGGTACATTCGCTATCCAATATGCCAAAGCTTGCGGTGCCTATGTGGCGACAACGGCGAGCAAGAAACGCAATGATTTATTGACCGAACTCGGCGCAGACGAAATTATCGACTATCACAGCCAAAATATTGAGGATGAACTCGCCGACTACGACATTGTGCTGGATACTTTGGGGGAGAGCGTCCACGACGCATCCTACAAGACCCTGAAAAAAGGCGGGGTGTTGGTTACGGTTTTGGGTATTCCCGACAGCGAAACCATAGCAGAATATAAAGCTAATTTTATGGTTAAACTGGTTGCGCGGCTTCATAATAGCAAAATGCAAAAACGTGCCGCTAAATACGGCGCGGTTTATAAACATCATCTTATGT
>JAKIUV010000139.1 GCA_021647375.1 Robiginitomaculum sp. | reverse complement strand
AATCCTTTTTCAAGCCAAGCTGCAAGCTGTCCCTCATGGTTTAAATTCCGGGCTTTGGGACCTATTGGTAAAATATCATGGCCGGATTGGTGACAGGTTTTACATTGGTTTGCATTGGGAACGGCGTATGTGAAATCCAGCTTCTCCCCGTCCGGCGCTATTGTTTGTATCTGCATGCGCGCACCTATGGGGGCATAATTTGCCTCGGTCTGCGCGGCGTTCCAGACATAGGGCGCAGCGACCCAGCCATTTCGTTTGTGTATCAACAATCTGGTTTCGACTTTATAAGCCCCCTTGTCGGGCGCACGCATGTCGGGGGCATAACCAAAGGTTTTTACAAGCACCGTCCCCACCGGAAAATCCAGGGTATCGGTCGCACTGTATTTGGCAGTTTGACCTTTGGGCACATAAATGAAGCGAGATTTTTCTGCATGATCTGTGAACAACGGGTTGACGAGATCATAGGGCAGAACTTGTTTTAACGGCGTATTGGCTCCGGCATCTTTGAACAAGCCGTAATCCGCCAAACTAGGCGCAGGTTTATCAGCGAGAACAACCTGCATATTAGGGCCAGATTTGCTACAAGCCACAACCACCAATATCGTAGCAAGCATGAAAATCCGGCGCACCATTTATTGCCCCGTAGTCAAGAAATCATGAGCTAGTTTTATCGGCTCTGGCTCCGCTTTGGCCGTGCTTTTAGGGCGCATCATGCCGGGACGCATTTTTGCCGGATCCAGCGGATAACTTCCTAGGCCAAGGGAGACAAAACCAATGTCATTAACTTCGGTAACGCTAAGATTGACATCAACGGCCTCCCCGCCGCCCCAAGACGTTACCCCGTCCCAAACAACTGGCGGTAATTTACCGCCCATAGCCGCCGCCAGCATTGTCATCATCCCTTGAGGGTCATTACCACCGCCGTTATAGCTATTGTCACGCACCACAATATTGCGCGGCAAAGGATTATATTTGGCGTCATCAAACTCATTTGGGTAAGCCCCGATGACAATTTGCACCGTGCGGTTATTGGCGAAGCGGTTGCCAAATATATGAATGTTTTCATTGGCCATAATGATGACGCCCGTACCAGACGGAACTGTGGCGACAATATTTCCTGGCGGTGCAAAATTTTTGGTGTTGTTATCGTAAATATCGTTGTCAAAAACCCGCGTAGAATGCCCACCCATAATCGGCAGGTTTGGCAAATCAAAAATCAGCACACCGCCCGCATTGTGCCGCGCCGTGTTTTTATATACATCGGCAAAGGTCGAATTTTCGATCTCGATACCCGCCACATTATACTCGGCCAAAGAATTACGCACGATAATTTGGCTGGATTGACCCACATATATCCCTGCATCAGACGCACCGCGCACCGTCACGCCGTCGACAAGCACATTGCTACTTTCAACCGGATAAACGCCGTAAGCGCCATTGCTCGCGTCTGGTTCGCCCGTCCATTCTACGGTGAGGTCGCGGTAGGTGATATTGTCGGCACCCTTGGATTTAATGCCGTCGCCTGCCGTATCGCGAATGGTAAAATCTCTAAGCGTCACATCTGCCGACGTAACCAACAGCCCCTCACCTGCGCCTTTCTGCCCAGAGAAATCGAGGAATGTTTTGTCTTCACCTGCGCCGCGTAGGGTCACACCTTTCACATCCAATGAAAGCCCGTCCGTAAATGTATATGTGCCAGCAGGCATGACAATGGTCGTATCTGCGTCCGCCGTGATTAATGCCGTTTGCAACCGCGCTGCAAAGCCTTCACCTTGGGCAATTTCTATAATTTGAACCGTTGTTTCTTGCATTTCGGACGCATCATTCCCGCCGCATGACGCCAAAAGAGCGAGGGCACCACCTGCTAATAAAATTCGCTTCATCATAATCACTTCCCCTTTATATTTAGGGATAGTCTATGTGGGTTTTGTGCTATGGGCAAGGGATGACTGACCCACAACCCAGATACCAAAGAGACGTTATGCCCCAACCATTATTTGATCTGACATACACCAACCTGCCAGACGGCTTGTATACACTCTATCAGCCGGAACCTGCACCTGATCCGAAGATGGTTTTTTTGAACAACGGATTAGCAGCAGAATTGAGCCTTGATCAGGATTGGTTGCGCTCAGAGGATGGACTGAATTTTCTCACGGGGCAACAGCCCGGCGCTATAACACCCATTGCTATGGCCTATTCCGGGCATCAATTTGGCGGGTTTTCTCCGCAGCTTGGTGATGGTCGTGCAGCGCTAATCGGTGAGATTTTAGATGGTGACGGCATCCGGCACGACATACATCTCAAAGGCAGTGGCCGCACACCCTATTCACGCGGCGGCGACGGCAAAGCGGCTTTGCGCGCCGTGCTCAAAGAATATATTTTCTCGGAAAGTTTGGCGGCACTAGGTATCCCGACGACCCGTTCCCTCGCTACTCTTACCACAGGCGAAACTGTAGAGCGGCAGAAAATGCATCCCGGTGCAATTTTGGTAAGAACAGCGCGAAGCCATATCCGCGTCGGAACGTTTCAATATGCACGGCTCAGACAAGACGAAAGCCCGCTGAAAGCTCTTGCCGATTATACGCTTGAACGGCTCTACTCACAGATTAACGGCGCAAATCCCTATGCGCAATTGCTGGCCCAAGTCATAGACAGGCAAGCCAAACTCGTGGCGAAATGGATGAGTTTCGGCTTTATTCACGGCGTTATGAACACGGACAATATGGCCATTTCCGGCGAAACTATAGACTTCGGCCCGTGCGCGTTCATGGAGGCGTTTCGCGCCGACCAAGTGTTCAGCTCCATCGATAGACGCGGCAGATATGCATGGAATAAACAGCCGGAAATGGCCTATTGGAATTTGGCCCGCTTTGCGGAAAGC
>JAKIUV010000064.1 GCA_021647375.1 Robiginitomaculum sp. | reverse complement strand
AAGGTGCTGTGTCTCTTATCTGGCCTGTTGAATTTGATGTTTTAGTAATTTTTTATAGATTGCCTCTGATTTTTCATCCTCTCCTTGGGGAGAGGCCGCGTGAGCGTAGCGAACTGCGGGTGAGGGGAAACAATGCCCGGATGTTTCGTTCATATGCAATTGCCCTGGAGGCGATAAGGGGTGGCGCCTATCTGGTGGTATTTGACTATCTGATTGTGTCGTGTTTTTCTCCAATCACCGATAGCCATACATTTTATCGCCCGTATTATTCGGGTTGTATCGGTCGCGTAATTTGGTTTGGCGGCTTTCCAAAGATTGCAGCTGACCGTCTATGAATACGGCTATTGGGGCGCTGGTGATCTCTAGGGGGTCACCGTCCCAAACGACAAGGTTTGCCTTATCACCGGGGCGAATTTGCCCAAGATTAGGATAACCAAACAAGGTGGCGGGCGTTAAGGTTATAGCCTTGAACGCCGCGTCCCAGCTTAGGCCTGCATTGACCGCATTGCCCGCATGTTGGGTCATCAAGCGCAAATTATGGGCTGTACCGCCTGTGGACCCGGCACTGAAAATCGCGGTTGTCACTCCGGCGTCGTGCAAAAGTTTGACATTATCGGAACGTGTGGCGATTTGGTCAAAGGAATAGGGCAGGTTTTCGTGTGGATCAACGACCACGGCAACCTTGGCACTGGCCAATGCTTCCGCCACCATCCAGCCCTCAGCCGCACCGATAATGATCATATTCATTCTCGGATAGCTGGTTTTCAACTTTATCAGGTTAAGTATATCTACGGCCTGATCTGCACTGACCAATAGCGGCTTTCGCCCCACAAGAACTGGCCGTAAAGCCTGCGCATCTTTGCGCCGCAGAGCATCGCCGTCCGTTGGTGCCTTAAATCGGCGATTGTAATTGGCCGCATCATCCAACGCACTGCGCATGAACGCCATAGCGGCACCTTTGGTGCTGCCTGTTTGCTCAGACCGACCATTATAATTCATATAGACAAAGGCAGATGGGTTGAGAATGGAATCGAAAGCACCGCTGGTCGTGACAATTGCACCTTGACCACCGAACAAATTGCGCCGCGACCCCGGAACCACGGCTGCATGTGTGACGCCGCCGACACGGGTCACGGCTATGGTGGTTGATTTGGGGTTGAAGCTATCGGCTGCGCGGATACTCACTGTTGCCTCTTTGTCAGCAGAATTGATATTATTGGTGTCGCTCTCTCCGGAAACTTCAGCTAGGCCAAGGGTGGAAAAGGGCGCGAAGATGCCGGGGGTTACCCAGAGATTTGGCCCTGAAATGGCATTTTTCACTTCATTATTATGCTGACTTGCGGGCACAGCCGTCACTATGCCGTTCTTCACATAAAGTATATTGTCCTTGCCAAAACCGTTTGGGGTGTTGGTGACGATATATTTAGCGCCAATCGGAATGCTTTGGGCGAAAGCAGGCACGGCAAGGAATGCAACAAAAGCGAAACTACAAATAATCAGAAATATACGCATGTTATTCTCCCTTAACCGGATATTGACCCACTTGGCCCAGCTTGAAATCTGCTATAGGTTTTAAGCCGCTCGCACGGTCAAACATCAGCGTTCCGTCAAGATAAACTTTGCTGGCCTTGGTATAGCTTGAGAACGGGTCGCCGCTCCAGATCACCACATCGGCGCGTTTACCAATTTCCAGAGACCCGGTGGTTTTGGAAATGCCAATCGCCTTGGCCGGATTGCTGGAAATCCATTTCCAGGCATCTGCTTTGCTGATCTTAAGGCCTGCTCGATTACCGTGCGCCCAGGCTTTGGCAATTTCCTGGTTGAGCCTTTGGATGCCGTCGGCACTATCAGAATGGATAATGGCACAGGCACCGCCTGCGTGGACGAAGGGAATGTTCTCGCGAATACCGTCATAGCTCTCCATTTTAAAGCCCCACCAGTCCGACCACATGGCGGCGCAGGTATCAGCTTCTTTGAGCAAATCCGGGATTTTATAGGCTTCGACGGCATGATGGAAGCTACTGATTTTATAGCCAAACTCTTTGCCCATATCGAGGACTTGCGCCATTTCATCGGCGCGGTAGCAGTGCATATGCACCAGAATATCACCGCTGAGGACACCCGCCAGAGTTTCCAGTTGTAGATTGCGTTTCCCCGTGGTGATTTCACCTTTATCCAGCTTGTCTTTATAGCCTTGAGCTTTGATCCAGTTCTTGCGGTAGTGGGCGAAATTGCCCATGCGCGAAGCCGGGCCGCCTTTTTTACCGTAAACCCGTTTCGGGTTTTCCCCGCACGCCATTTTCAGGGTATAAGGCGCGTCCGGGAATTTCATGCCTTGGACTGTGCGCGACGGAATATTGCGCAGGGTAATGCCCCTGCCCCCAAACAAATTTGCAGACCCCGGTAGGACATGCAAAGTGGTCACGCCGCCCGCCAAAGCCTCGGCAAAGCCGGGGTCTTGGGGCCAAACGCCGTGTTCAGCGTAAACTTCTGCGGTGATTGGGCTGGTGGCATCATTACCGTCCGAATGCGCCCGCACTCCCGGTGTGGCATAGACACCGAGATGGGAATGAATATCAATCACCCCCGGCGTCACCCATGCGCCTTTGGCGTCGATGACCGTTGTGCCAGCCGTGATTTCGGCTTTGAAATTACCGACATTGGCGATTTTGCCGTCAACTATGAGCAAATTGCCCTTCACAAATTCGCCGCCAATACCGTCCAGGATATGGGCATTGGTAATATAGACGGCACCACTTTCGCGCGGCGTATAGGTTGACGGGAAAGCGGCTACGGTTTCTTTATCGTCTTGTTTCTGGCTAGACTGGAAAAAAGACAGGCCAAGCAAAGCCAACGCAGACGCGGCAATGATTGTATATGCGGTTTTAGTTTTTATCATGGGGGTAAGTATTCCAATATTTTTATGAATTGCAAGAAATATCAGACTTGTTAAAAAAATAGTCGCGGCTAGACTGTATCTTTTCTTCCCCTGCCGCTTGCGGGGGAAGGAGATAGACGGAGAATTTTATGCGTAGATTATTTATTGGTGTTGTGAGCTTGAGCCTTTTGGGTGCGTGCGGCCAAAAAATGGTGAATGACGCCCAATCAGCAGTGATCGAGGCAACTATTGATTCGGTTCACGCCGATATAAGCAATGGAAAGATGAAATGTACTGATGTGGTCAATGCCTATATTGACCGTATCGAAACCTATGACAGTAAAATCAATACCATAACCTACAAAAATTATGATGAAGCCCGCGCTCGGGCGAATTTGGTCGATGCCGCCCTTGCTGAGGGACGCGCCCTGCCCGCATTGTATTGCATCCCCATACTCGTCAAAGACAATATGGATATAAAAGGTTTTCCGACCACGGCTGGCTCTAAAATGCTGATAGATAATCTGCCGCCTGATGATGCGAATATTGTTGCCCGTTTGAAAGATCAAGGCGCGATCGTTCTCGCCAAAACCAATATGGCCGAGTGGGCGTTTTCGCCTCGCCGCACCAAAAGCACCAGTGCGGGTATTACCAAAAACGCCTATAATCTCAACCACGTACCCGCTGGCTCGTCTGGCGGAACTGCGTCCGGTATTGCGGCTAGTTTTGCATTGGTTGGGCTGGGAACAGATACTGGCAACTCGGTGCGCGGCCCCTCCTCGCATTTATCACTGGTCGGTATGCGGTCGACCCACGGGCTATTGGACTTGGACGGGATTATTCCCCTTGTTTTATCAGCTGACGTGGTCGGCCCCATGACGCGCACTGTAAAAGACAATGTTATTATGTATGCGGCTATGGGCGGTGAGAACTATGCTGGGCAATTGAATAAAAACGGCCTGAAAGGCAAACGACTTGCCATTGTCCAAGACCTCTCCACCGATATGGATAAGGATATTGCCGACCTGTTTGAAGTCGCCGTTAACGACCTTGAAGCTGCGGGCGCTACGGTTTTTAAAACCATAAATATCAAAGATATAGCAGCACATATTGATGCATCATGGGGCTGTAAGTCTTTCCGCAAAGATGTGCATGAATACCTAACCCAGCCCGGTATGACTGCCAAGATTAGCGACCCGTATGAAGCTTTCGAAGCGGGCGTATATAGCGACTACACCAAAGGCGCCTGGGGATATTTCGAGGGCGGGGCTTTGGATGTCGCCACCAAGAGCGACGGGACGATCTGCGGCGACTTATCCAAAGACGTTATGCGCCAAAATATCAAGAAAGACATTCTGGACGCTATGGAACGCGAGAACATTGACGCGCTGATATATCCAAGCTGGCGCTATCCTGCCGCCCGCCTTGACCGGGCCGAGGAAGACTACAAAGGCGACAACTCCCAAACCCTCGCCCCGCCAACTGGCCTACCCGCGATTACCGTACCCATGGGGTTTTCCGCTGGCGACCTGCCTGCCGGGCTACAAATGCTGGGTCGCCCGAACTCTGAGGGCGCGCTTTACGGTCTCGCCTATGCCTATGAGCAAGCGACAAAACACCGCCGCGCCCCGAGCGGCTTCCCTGCCTTGAATAAATAACGGTACAACAGGCCGAATTATTGGCAAATTCTTTGCAGTTTGTAATCAATAAACTATCGACGTGCCGCTATTGTTTGTCTACAAAGCATCTGAATCAATGGGGACGCCTGTGTGGGGGTGTGCGCATGTGTGAAATTTTGAGCCAATTATTTGGAATAGGTATTGGAAACTGTATGAAAATTCGTCACTTATTTACCAGCACTGCAATCCCGCCTTTGGCCATAGCGCTTTGCGCACCATTGTTGGCTACATCTGCATTTGCCCAAGTCGATATTACCGACGAGCGCACTACAAGTGTGCAAACATCCACCGCAGGCGACGGCGGAGTTGCGTCTGACGTCACAATTACCGCCACAGGAAGAATAACCGTAACCACAGGAACAGCCGTCACACTGGATTCCGATAATGACTTGGTAAATGACGGCAACATCATCACAGTAGATGCAGACGACACGACAGGCGTTCTCATCACAGGCGTCACCGGCAACTTCACCAATAACGGCACCATTTCCCTCACGGGTGCTGCCCCGACAGACGGCATTACTCCAACAAGTGCGATCACAACAGGCACCGGACGAACAGGCATTCTCATATCGGGTGCCAGCCCTTTTGTTGGTAATGTAACGAATGCAGGAAGCATAAGTGTTAGCGGGCAAAACTCCACTGGCATTCGCTTGGCAAACCTATCTTCCATTACCGGTGATATTTTCCAAAACGGTAATTTAAGCGTTTTTGGGGAAAATAGTACGGGCGTAGATATTGCCGGCAATGTGATTGGAAATCTGGCTATTGGTGGCCCTATTAGTGCTGTCGGCGAGAACAGCCAAGCTGTCAACATATCTGGCGATGTTTCAGGAACTGCAACATTTACAAATACAGTTACCGTTTCTGGCTTTGTTGAAGCTGGGGGTAATGTTTTGACAACCCGTCCAACTCTTGCTGGCCGGGATTTACTGGCTGATACTGGCAATTTAAGGCAAGCTGCTTCTGCGGTTCAAATCAGCGGCAATATTGCAGGCGGGGTACATTTCGCCGAAAACCGTGATGCCGACACTAATGCCTTAATATCTACAGGTAGCATAAACATGATCGGCAGTGCGCCTGCGATATTAATCGACGGCAATGGTACACCGATAGCTATTGGCCT
Source organism: Robiginitomaculum sp. (assembly GCA_021647375.1). Lineage (GTDB taxonomy): Bacteria > Pseudomonadota > Alphaproteobacteria > Caulobacterales > Maricaulaceae > Robiginitomaculum_A. The sequence goes on along the minus strand of JAKIUV010000064.1, from coordinate 10,926 downwards.
AGTTGCGCAAATCACAGATCCTAATGACGCGGATTTTGATGCAGAACTGCAATATGCATTCGTCAACCAAGGTAGTCTAGTGAGCAACGGGTTTCTTGACGATGCGAATGCAACCGTATTTTCGTTGAGTGATGCACAATTATTGGGCGGCCTCAACAATACGGCATCAATGCGTGCGACCGTATATCGTAGCGGTATAGACCCTGAGGGCAATCCATTTACAAACGACGCACATGCCCGGGTGATTGTCATTGGTGGCGGCGGCATTGCTGAACGCATAAATAACTCTGGCGCAATCCTGGCAAGTGGTTTCGAAGCAGTCGATTCGGTCTTTGCAGACCCTGACAATGTGCAAGCGCCAAATACGATTTTCGCTACCGCCATCGAAATTTTAGCCGGCGGTTCACTGGAAACAATTTCTAATATAGGTCGCATCACAGCAATCGTCACCGCGCGCGACGGAACAGCCGTGGCCATCCGCGACGCGTCTGGTACATTTATTGAATTAAACAATAGTGGTGTTATTGAGGCTTTGGGGGTAAGTTCTGACTTCACAGGTGAATTTACGGAAACCTTTAACCTCATAGCCATCGACGTTTCGGCCAACACCACCGGCTTCACCCTAAACCAAACCGTATTTACCGATCCAGACACTGACGTGTCTACCGTGCCGACTATTGTTGGCGACATCCTATTGGGGAGCGGCAGTGATACTATTGATGTGTCCGGCGGTACAATCAACAGTAATATCACCTTTGGGGACGGCGCGGATAGACTGTTAGTGTCTGGCGGCGCAGCGGTCACGGGTTCCATCGCCGATAGCGACGGCCAGCTAGAGATTTTGGTCACGGGCGGCAGTTCGCTTACAATCAACACGCCAGATGATTTCAACATTACCACGGCCACATTTGACAGCACGTCTACATATTCGCCGTTCATTGATCCACAATCCGGTGAAGCCTCTATTATGATTGCCTCAGGTGATGTAACCTTTGAAGATGGCGCGACCATAGACCCGCGCCTAGGCAGCGTCTTAACCAACCCGTCTACATCTTTCACCATTGTCCAGGCTGGCACTCTAAATGCCAGCGCTACATTCGCCAATATTCGCGGCGAAAACTCTCCGTATCTCTATAATACGGTGCTGACACGTGATCCGTTGGATGCAAACACCCTTGTCTTGACACTGGATTTACGCAGCACCGCCGAGCTTGGGCTAGACACGGCACAAAGCGCGGCCTTTACATCGGCGTTTGAAGCTTTGCAAAATTCAGACGCTTTGGGCGGCGCTTTCGTAGGCTTAACTGACCAGGCTAGTTTCAACGCAGCCTATAACCAACTACTGCCGGAATTCTCCGCCGCAGCCGTACAGTTCGTCATGGCCAATATTGACGGTGCGGCGGGTGCGGTTGGCTCGCATCTCAATAGCGCACGCCGCTCCCAAGAGAAAACCGGCGGGTTATGGATTGAACAATTTGCCTATTTTGCCGATAAAGATATTACGGGCCAGTCCGAGCAATACAGGGGACAAGGGTTTGGTATAACGGGCGGTTTTGATACCGCTTTCGGGCCGTTTCACAATGCTGGTATTAATATCGGTTTTGCCACGACAGAGGTCGAAGATGTATTGGGTCAAGATGAGCCATTGAACGTATTAACCTTACAGGCTGGCCTTTACGGCGGCATGGAATTTGGCAACCTAGGTATCGACCTATATGCAGGCGGCGGCTATAATGATTTTGAAGCTAATCGCAATGTTGTCATCGGCGCTTTTAATCAGTCAGCAACAGCGGACTGGTCCGGCTATCATGTCAACGCTTCCGCAACAGCGGGCTACAATATCAACTTCGGTAAATACTTTGTACGCCCATCTGCCTCTTTCTCCTATCTGAATATGAACGAAAGTGCTTTCATTGAACAAGGCTCAGCAGATATAACCCAGTCAATTGACGCGCGCCAAGTAGATGTAGGTACAGCAACTGGCATGGTCGAATTTGGTGCAAAGTTCGAACGTGACCGCGCTTGGTTCTCCCCGTCTATCCGGGCTGGCTTTCGCAATGATTTTGTTAACGGCGGCATCATTACCACGGGACGCTATACTTATGGCGGCTCTGATTACTCTTTGCTCTCGGAGGGCATTCCCGAAAGCGGCATTCTCCTTGGCCTGACATTCGCATCTGGCAGTGATTTTGCTTCGTTCTCATTTGATTATGATACCGACATCAGAAGCGGGTTTATCCGCCACACGGCACGGATAGTTCTTCGCCTGATTTTCTAGGCTAAACAAGCCGATGTTTTTGTTCTGTTAACGGTTTTTCCGCAAGAATAATCTGGCATTTTGAATGCGGTTCAGACAGGGTATGCCTATGGTAAAACCGAATCAAACGAAATGTTAGAAGGTTCCACAAAGGACAAATAAGTGAGCGATTATTCCGCAAAAGACATTACGGTACTCAAGGGGCTAGAGCCTGTGCGCTTGCGCCCCGGCATGTATATTGGCGGTACGGACGCCCGCGCCTTGCACCACCTTTTTGCCGAAGTTATCGACAATTCCATGGACGAAGCCGTGGCGGGTCACGCCACCCGCATCGAGGTTGAACTGGATAATGGCGGCTATCTATCCGTAACCGATAACGGGCGCGGTATTCCCGTCGATCCACATCCTGAATACAAAAACAAATCCGCCCTCGAAGTTATTATGACAGAGCTACATTCCGGCGGTAAATTTGACAATGGCGCTTACGAAACCTCTGGCGGTCTGCACGGGGTTGGCGTTTCGGTGGTCAATGCGCTTTCGGATCATATGATTGTCGAAGTGGCGCGGGACAAGAAACTATACCGCCAAAGTTTCAAGTGCGGCAAACCCGTGGGCAAACTTGAACATTTGGGCGCTATCACCAATAGGCGCGGCACCAAAATTTCTTTCCACCCCGACGAAGAAATATTTGGGTCAAGAATACAATTCTCCCCTGCCCGACTATTTCGCATGGCCCGTGCCAAGGCCTATCTCCAACCCGGCGTAGAAATCCGCTGGAAATGCGCGCCGCAATTGGTCGCTAATTTAGAGACCATTCCCGAAGAAGCGGTGTTCTTGTTCCCGGGTGGTTTGGCGGACTTCCTCAAAGAAACTCTCGGCAATAAAGTCACCGTCACCCCGGAAATCTTTCGCGGCAAGAGCAAAGCCGAAAAAGGCCATGGCCGGGTCGAATGGGCAGTAAGCTGGTCGCCGCAAGGCTTCGGCGATGCTGACAGCTTTATACGCTCCTATTGTAACACCGTGCCTACGCTCGGCGGCGGCACACACGAAGCGGGCTTGCGCGCGGCATTGACCAAAGGCCTGCGCGCCTATGCCGATATTTCGGGCATGTCCAAAAAGGCTTCGTCCATAACGCCTGATGATGTGATGAATTCCGTAGGCGCACTTATATCCGTATTCCTGTCCAACCCTGAATTCCAAGGCCAGACCAAAGATAGATTATCCAATATAGAAGCCGCACGTATTGTTGAAAACGCAGTACGGGATCCGTTCGACCATTGGCTCGCAGGCTCTCCCAAGGACGCGGCCAAACTGCTGGAATATGTGATCGAGCAAGCCAATGACCGGATGCGCCGCCGCAAAGCCCGGGATGTAAAGCGCAAAGCCGCGACCCGCAAATTGCGCCTGCCCGGCAAGCTGGCTGATTGCTCCAACAAATCGGCGGAGAACACCGAAATTTTTATTGTCGAGGGCGAAAGTGCGGGCGGGTCTGCCAAGCAGGGCCGCGACCGCAAGACCCAGGCTATTTTGCCCCTCAAAGGTAAAATCCTCAATGTCGAGAGTGCAAGCCTTGCAAAAATTCAAGCGAATAAAGAGATAAACGACCTTTCCACTGCGCTGGGCGTCGGCATTGGTAAAAAGTTTAACCCGGACGATTTGCGTTATGAACGGGTTATTATTATGACCGATGCGGACGTTGACGGTGCCCATATTGCGGCGCTGCTCATCACATTTTTCTACCGCTATATGCCGAGCCTCATAGATGAAGGCCGCCTCTATATGGCTATGCCACCTTTGTTCCGGATTAGCCAAGGCGGTAAATCCATGTATGCCAACGACGAAATTCACAAAGATTATTTAATCGAAAACGAATTTAAGGGGCGCGGAAAAATTGAAATCGGACGGTTTAAAGGTCTCGGCGAGATGATGCCGGCCCAGCTAAAAGTCACGACAATGGATCCCAAAACCCGCACCCTTGCCCGCATAACAATTGATCCGGACAATCTACCCACGACCGAAGCCCTCGTCCAAACTCTCATGGGGAAAAGCGCAGAACTGCGCTATCAATACATTCAAGACAATGCACGTTTTGTTGAAGATCTGGATGTTTAATACAGATTGTCTAGCCAAACTAATCTGTGTACATAAGATTTTATGAATTACCATTCTTTGAAAAACCCGGAGTTGAAGGCCAGCTTTAGTGAAGCGCTTTTATCTAGCCTTGCGCCGGACGGCGGGCTTTATATGCCCGATAGCCTACCCCGGTTTGGGGATAATGAGCTTGCGCGGCTTGGTGCGATGTCGTTCTGGGCGTGTGCGGCGCATTTGTCTCGGTTCTTTGTGGACGACAAATTTTCCGACGAAGACCTGCAAGGTTTGTGTGCAGATGCTTATGATTTCCCATTGTCGCTTACGACGATGGACGGCGAATTGCTGGATGCCGCGACTCCCGAGCCGGCTGATGCTTATATATTGGAGTTGTTTCACGGCCCGACCCTCGCGTTTAAAGATTTTGCAGCGCGGTTTATGGGACGCACCGTTTCCCATTTATTATCGCGCTCCGGCGACAGCCGCACGATTTTGGTGGCGACCTCCGGAGATACGGGCGGGGCTATCGGACATGCGTTTTTAAACCTGCCGGGTGTACGCGTATTTATTCTGTACCCAAATGGCGGCGTTAGTTCTGTGCAAGAACACCAACTGACCTCTTTTGGCGAAATGGGGGGCAATAAATCCAACGTCAAGGCCATCGCCGTGGACGGAACATTTGATGATTGCCAGGCATTAGTCAAACAGGCCTTTGCCGACAGCAAAATGTCCGCCGAGCATAATCTCATGTCGGCCAATTCCATTAATGTTGGCCGGGTTATCCCCCAGAGCTTTTATTATTTCTGGACCAGCTTGCAGATCAAAGCCGCCTTCCCCAACAGGCCGATTGTTTATAGTATTCCGTCTGGCAATCTTGGAAATTTAACGGGCGGATTGATTGCGCGCAAAATGGGCGCGCCGATTGATAAATTCGTTGTCGGCAATAATACCAATGACCCATTTGTGGATTATTTGAACACGGGTGAATATACGCCGCGCCCGTCCGTGCCAACACTGTCCAATGCTATGGATATTGGCAGGCCAAATAATTTCCCGCGCATATTGAGCCTGTTTGACGGCGATTATGAGCGCATAACCCAAGTCTGTAGCGGTTATTCTTATTCCGACGCGCAAACCGAGCGGCATTTACGCCGCACCTATGCCCACGAAAAATACCTGATGTGTCCCCACACGGCAGTCGGCCATATGGCTATGCAAGATTTCGCTGCAAAGACGGATAAAGACTACACAAAAATCACCGTATCAACGGCACACCCTGCCAAGTTTAAAGATGAAGTTGAGCAGATTATTCGTGAAGACATCCCGTTGCCCCGTTCTTTGCAGAACTGTATCGACGCACCGTCCCATAAACATGTGATGGAACCGTCTTTATCAGATTTGGATGATTATATTCGGAAAAACACCTAATGCGCATATCGGGCGCCGCATTTGACGAAAGACGTGCGCAAGGTGAATTGCGCATAGCGTTGATTGGTATGTCCAATATTGGTAAAAGCTATACGGCCAAGCGCATTGCAAAGGCGAACGATTTTGCCTGTTATGATGTTGACGCCGCCATACAAGCCGAAATGGGCATGGTTGATATGGATGCAATGGCGGCGTGGATGGGGCATCCTTACTCGGACGGTTATGCAGACAAAGCGGCCAAATATCTGGCACTGGAATCCTATTTGTCACTTAGGGCAAATACCCACGGTAAAAATCTGGTTTTGGACACAACGGGAAGCGTCATACACATCCCTGACGCAGACCTGACAACACTCAAGAACAAATTCATAATAATCTATATTAAAGCCAGTGAGGCAGATATGGATAAATTGATTGAAAGATATTTCAAATATCCCAAGCCAACCATTTGGGGTGACCATTTTCGTAAATTACCGGGCAAATCTGGCAAGCAATCCTTGCTCGCCTGTTACCCGAACCTGCTCAAAGCCCGCGCACAATTATACGCCGCCCTAGCTGACATCACGATTGACGCGGCTGATTTCGCGGCCCCGGATTTGGCGGACACAGATATTGTGCCGCTGATCCGCGCACATCTCGTGTAAATCATATTACCAATATGCACAGCAAATGCTTGAACCGCCCCTTGTACAACTGGCTGGTTCGGCGTATGTAGCGTTTTGTAATTAGGAGATCATTATGTTTGCCAGTCCGGTACAATTGATAATCGTAGGCGTGCTTGTGCTTGTTTTGTTTGGTGGGCGCGGTAAAATATCGTCCATTATGGGCGATGTAGCCAAAGGCATTAACAGCTTCAAGAAAGGCTTGAAGGACGACCCGAACGCAAATGATGACGCCAAGGCCGATGATGCTATTGATGTCACGCCTCCCAAAGACAAAGCAGCTAAAGACAAGAAGAAATAAGCACATTCCAAATTGTCCACAAGCTTCACTCCGTACAGGTAACCCGCCATGATTCCGCAGCTTGGTTTCGCAGAAATGCTGGTAATCGCCATTTTGGCGTTGGTCGTGGTTGGCCCCAAAGATTTGCCAAAAATGATGCGCACTGCCGGGCGTTTTATGGCAAAAATCAAAATGATGGGCCAAGAGTTCAAAGACGCCTTTAACCAAATCGGCGAAGACGAAGAATTGGCCAGTTTGCGCAAGGAAATAGATGAACTTAAGTCCTTGGGGCAAATGTCCAACCTGTCCGACGAAGCTTTTGAGGAAGACATGCGAGCTTTGGATAATGACCTGAAAGAAGGAACCTCCCTAGAAACATCCCTAGACGAAGACATTATTGCCTATGACAAGAAAACCAGTGGCGAAAAAGCCAGCGATATAAAAACCAGTGGTGAAAAGGCCAGTAGTAAAAAGGCAAGTGATGACGACTGAGCCGAAAATTGAAACCGAAACACCAGCAGATGAAAGTCTCGAAGATAGCCGGGCGCCATTGCTAGAACATCTCAAAGAATTGCGTCAGCGCTTGATAAATGCGATTATCGCTGTGATTATTGGCTTTGCCGCCTGCCTGTTTTTTGTCCGTCATATTTTCGACATGCTGGTTCGACCTTACCATAAAGCGGTTGCCAAAGTGAATATTGACCTGCTCGCAGCAGACAAACCGCTGATTGAGGGCAATATGATTTACACACAGGTTTTGGAGAAGTTCTTTGTCAATCTAAAGCTCGCTATGTTCGGCGGCATAGTCTTAGCCTTTCCCATCATCGCTTACCAAGTGTACCGCTTTGTAGCACCAGGGCTGTACAAGAACGAACGCGGCGCATTCCTACCTTATCTTATCATGTCGCCTCTGCTCTTTACCGCAGGCGCTTCCATGGTGTTTTTTTATATCTTTCCATTTGTTCTTGAATTTGGCCTGCGCCAGCAACAAGATTTCTCAACGGGTGCTTCCGTATCCCTACTCCCGAAAGTGAGCGAATATCTCAGCTTGGCCACAACCATGTTTTTGGCATTTGGCTTGTCGTTTCAATTGCCCGTCGTCCTGACATTGCTTGGCCGCATAGGTGTGGTCAGTGCGGCCAATTTACGCAAAGGCCGCCGCTATGCTCTGGTCGGAATTTTCTTCTTTGCAGCTTTCGCAACACCGCCAGACCCAATCACACAAATTGCGCTGGGGGCGGCGATTTACCTGCTGTATGAAATTTCGATTCTTAGCGTCAAACTGGTCGAGAAAAAACGCAAAGAAGACAAATAGCTACTTTTATAAAGAAAAATGGTACCGCCTCTCAGGTTTGAACTGAGGACCTCTGGTTCCACAAACCAGCGCTCTAACCAACTGAGCTAAGGCGGCATCCTTGGATGGACGCTTGCTTTATACCAAGCGTTCCGCCGCATCAAGCCCAGAATTAAGTCAAATGCAGATTTATGCCTTGCAAGCATTCAAAGCGGCCTTGAGGGTTTCGTCCCCCCAACCTTGGGAACCAGCCCGCTCTTGGCATTTGATGTAATTATGTAAATCACGCGCACGGCGGCTTGGATTAGGATGCGTTGACAAAAATTCCGGTTGACGGCGCGGATTTTCTTCGGCCATTTTTTCCCATAATTTCACGGCCTGATACGGGTTATACCCGGAGCGTTGCATATACCGCGCCCCCAGTAAATCCGACTGACTTTCATGTTTGCGTGAAAACGGCAATGCGATCCCGACCATGAAACCGACACCCAGCGCTTGGTTCAGCAATTGTGTTTGGCGATTGGCTTTGCGGTAACAAATAGATTGCTCTTGCCGGGTTTGTGCCTTTTTACAGTTTTTCTGCATTTGCGATCCAGCCAAAATCGTGCCGCCCATAACAGCCATTTGCCCGGCCATATTAGTGCTGACCCGCTCTGCCGCATGTCTGCCCGCAACGTGACCAACTTCATGCCCCATAATAGCGGCAATTTGGTCATCATTATCGGCAAAATCCATCATGCCTTTATAAAACCCGACGCGGTTGCCTGGCAAGACGAATGCGTTTTTTTGATCCGAATCAAATACGGCATAATCCCAAGCCTGCTTGTCGCGTCTTGCCCCTTTGGCAATGCGGCCACCAATATTCTTAATGCGTCCAAGATAGCGAGGGTCGGTTGTCAATTTCTGCTTGGACTTTGCTTGCGCCCAACTTTGCGCTGCCATCTGGCTCAACTGCCCCTCCCCTATTAATAACAACTGGCTCGCACCAGTATCCGGATTGGTCGCACAGCCGGAAAGCCCGCCAGCTACGGCAACCGTGCCACCTGCCGCCAAAGCCTGTATCATTTTTCGTCGGTTCAGTATCTCGCGGGTCTCTTTGTCAACAATTTCTGTCGGTTCGTGATGGTCATGGTTACACATAAGTAGTCCTCGCTATAGTTGTTCAATTTACTAAATTAGGCGCTCCGTACCCCCACTATAATGGTTAATGACAAAAAATACAGGACAAAATTCAGCGCCAAACATTTGGGCGTATTTGAGGTTCATAGTTTCATTTCATCCGACCCCGCTTTTGCGGGAGGATGTAGCCGCTATTCTTACTACGCTTGTGGGTAAGAACGGGGTTTGCCGCTTCAGGTGCTGTTCATGGACAAATTGTCAAATTGAAAGCTTGACGACTTGTGCTATACTGCACGCCTAGGAGAAGAAAATGCGTAAGTTATTAATTGGCCTTGGAATATTGGCCGTACTTTTGGTTGCAGCGGTGCTTATATTGCCAAGCCTCGTGCCTGCATCTGTGTACAAGGATAAAATCACCCAGCAGGTCAGCGCAACTCTTGGTCGGGACGTAGAAATCGCGGGCGATGTGAAACTTTCCGTATTCCCTTCCCTTACGGCCAAAGCAGATCTCGTGAAAATCGCTAACGGCGACGGCTTTAGCAATCAAGCTTTTGCGACCATGGATAGCTTGGAAGCCAAGGTTAAACTCATGCCCTTGCTCAAAAAACAAGTGGAGATCACCGCATTTACTTTGGTCAATCCGATCATATCCTTAGAGAAAGCCAAAGACGGACGGGTTAATTGGGCCTTTGGCGACGAAAAACCAAAACCCGCACAACAATCTCAAGGCCCGTTTAAGCGCGATGGACGGTACGCGGATTTGCAAATCTCGCTTGGAACATTTTCATTGGAGAACGGCAGTATCAACTATAGCGATGCCCAAGCGGGCGCGAATTACGATGTCAAAGCCGTCAATATGAAGCTGTCCATGCCGGGTCTGGATAAGCCAATGCGTGCCAAAGGCGATATGGTTGTCAACGATATGCCTATGGATATGGAGCTTAAACTCGACACGCCAAAATCCTTTTTGAGCGGCGAAGTGGCTCCCGTCTTTGTGAAACTTAAATCAAACCTGCTCACTTTCTCGGCGGATGGTCAATTTACACCGTCCAAGCTTATCACATTCGACCTTGATTTGAATGCGGATATTCCCTCAACCTCAAAACTGGACGCCTTTTTGGGACAAAACAACCCTTATGGCGCTCTGGCCGAGACGGCTAAACTAAAGGGCAATCTGGTGTTTGACGGTGTCAATATGATCGGCAAAGGTACGCAGTTCTCCCTAAAGAGCGCAATTATCACGACCGAATTTAGCGGAGACTTTAAGGCAGGCGGTGTTCCGTCCGCGTCTGGTGATTTGCAAATCAATGTCGCTAATATCCAAAAACTACAAGATGCTCTGGGCATGGCGATCCCGCAACTCGCGGCCTTTAGCACGGTAGATATTTCAACCAATCTCAGCACAGACGGTAAAGTCACCACAGGTAAAAACCTGTCCATAGATATTAAAGGCGACGGCATCACCGCCAATTATGCGGGTACGGCAACATTTGATAACGCTCTGAGCCTTGCTGGCCAGTTCAGCGCCAACAGCCCGTCTATTGCCGCACTACTGCCCAAGCTCGGCATGGAGAACACGCCCGGTGTAAATATATTGGGTGATTTGGCGGTTTCCGGCAAAGTTAGCGGTATGGTCGATGCGCTGGTGCTTGATAATCTGGACTTTAAAACTAAAGGCGGAGATTTGGTCGCTGGTTACGCTGGTAAAATCAAACTCGGACGGGATTTATCCTTTGATGGCCGCTTTGATGCATCTGGTGCTTCTGTGCCTGTCATCGTTAAAAAACTCGGTATTCAA